>JAZBPS010000331.1:0-3353 GCA_036353375.1 Halieaceae bacterium
CGGTCGGATCCAGAAGCTGGCGGTAATAACTCTTGATACTGCCGCCGGGACCACCGTGCAGCACCAGGACTGGTGTCGCATCAGCCCTGCCACAGGTCTCCCAGTACAGGGTGTGTATATCTGACACCTCCAGGAGGCCGCGGTCGTAAGGCTCAATAGCAGGAAACAATGTTGTGGCATGTTCACTCATGCCGTCACCTCCTGGGCCAGTGCGCGCCAGCGCAGCAGTACCGCAATACTGATGAGCTGCGCAGCAGCGGGGATAACGATAAGGCCATACACAATCGCCTCGGGCCAATCCCCTGCGGCAACACCGCCGGTATCCTGTCTGGCGACACTGACCACCACGGCGGCGGCTGGTGCACCCAGCGACAGCGCCACCTTCTCCAGGGCCGTCCAGGCGCCGGTAAACGCCGCTTCATTTCGCTCCCCTTTGCTGCTCGCGTGCAGGTGAATGAGGTTCGCCGCCATAGAGAACGGAAGCAACTGCAGCCCCGCAAAGCCCACGCCAATGAAGGCAAATGCGCCGGCCTGCAGCGCGACCGGACTGCCGCCGTCAATAAACAGCAAAGGCGTCAGCGACAGCAGGTACAGCGTCGCTGCACCCACAAATGCGTTGGCCTGCCCCCCGCGTGCCGCTACCGCTTCCCAGGCCGACAGGGCCACCATACTGCTGAGCAACAAGCAGAACATCAGCAGGCCGACCCGCGCCTCATCGCCTGCCCAGAGCAGGGTGACCGCGTACGGTACCAGCGCACCAAAAACCGTTGCCGACAGGGTTTGCAGGCTAAATACAGCGAGCAACTGCACAAACGGACGGTTACCGGCAATCGTGCGAAGCTGGGAGCGCAAGCCTTGCGCCCCCGCAACGGGAAGTTCCCCTTTACCAAGCACAAAGGCGAGTTGCACACTTACCGCGATACAAATACCGCTGCAGATGGCCACCGCCAGCCCCATGAAGCGATAACCCGCCTCGCCGCCGCCAAAGTGGCTGACCAGCCATGGCGCACCGGCAGAGCCCAGCATAATACCGGCCATCGCGAAAAACATGCGGCGTGATATAACGGCCAGACGTTGCGTCGGCGTTATATGCATCTCCGCCGGCATTGCCAGGTAGGGTACCGCGAACAACGAGTAACCCACCGCGCTGAGCGCGTAGGCCACTGCGATGAACGCTGCGGCATAGGAAGAAGCACCACCTGCCCAGCCGGAGAAGACCATGGCCAGGGCTGCGGGCATCAGCAGACCTCCCGCTGCCATCCAGGGAAAGCGACGCCCCCAGGCACTTGTCGTGCGATCACTAAGGATACCGGCCAATGGGTCGCAGGCTGCACCCAGAAGCTTGGGAATGAAAACCGCGAGCGCGGCGGCGCCGGCGTCAAGACGCAGGACTTCTGTGAGATAGAACAACAGCAACACACCCGGGACGCTGGCATAGAGGCCCGCGCCCACCGAGCCCAATCCATAGCGCAGCGCCATGGCGCGTGGTTTCGGCATTTGCAGACCCCACCTAAAAACATATATTTTATATTTTTTATTATTGCCAGATTATCGACGTAAAGCCAGCCTCCCCGGCGAGAGAGCGTATCCAGATGAGCAAGAGTGAAAATACCGTGCTGGACAATCTGAGTGAGGCGATAGGCAGCACGCCCATGGTGCGGCTGGACCGACTCACCGCCAACCTGCCAGGGACGATTGTCGCCAAACTTGAGTACCTGAACCCGGGCTTCTCGAAAAAGGACCGCCCTGCCCTGCAAATCATTCTTGATGCAGAGGAAAGCGGCAAACTGTCGCCCGGCCAAACAGTGGTGGAGTTGACCAGCGGCAACATGGGCACCGGCCTTGCGATCGTCTGCTGCGCCCGCGGCTATCCGTTTGTGGCGGTGATGTCGCGGGGCAATTCACCGGAACGCGCGCGGATGATGCGTGCTCTCGGAGCGGAGGTCATCCTGGTCGACCAGGCCCCGGGATCGGTTGCTGGCCAGGTTTCCGGCGCCGACTTGCATCTGGTGGAAGCGCGGACTCAATCGGTGGTGGCCGAAAGAGGCGCCTTCCGCGCAGACCAGTTCACCTTATCGGGCAATATGCGCAGCCACCTGCTCGGTACCGGCTCGGAAATGCTGCGCCAGACCGGCGGCAACCTGGACGCGTTTGTGGATTTCGCAGGATCCGGGGGAACCCTGGCCGGCGTCGCCACTGCGCTCAAGCAGCACAACCCGGAGATACGCTGCTATGCAGTGGAGCCGGACGGGGCGCGGGCCCCGGCCGGCGGCAATCGCGACCGACCCGAGCATCCCATTCAGGGCGGTGGCTATAACATGGAGGCGCTTCCCGCTCTGCAGGATGTGGAACTGGACGGCTATCTTGAGGTAAGTGCTGACGATGCCGTAGCCAGCGCGAGAATGCTGGCCAGGACCGAGGGGATCTTTGCGGGCTTTTCCGCCGGCGCCAATGTCGCCGCTGCCTTGCAGCTTCTGCAAGGTGATCTTGCCGGAAAGACAATCGCAGTGATCATCTGCGACTCCGGCCTCAAGTATCTCAGCACCGACCTGTGGCAGTAAGCCGGTTGGCGTGCCTCAGGCGTTGATGACAGCCTGGTACCACAGCGCGCCCAGGCGCCTGGCAATCGTTTCCGGGGAACCCGCCGAGCGCTTGAGCTCGTCGTTGCCTTCCAGATGCACCATCTCCATGAAATCCGCCAGACCGCAGAACAGGTACTCGATGACTGCACGCTCAGGACCGCGCCGCTTGCCCACGCTCTGGCGCTCCTGCCCTGCGGCGTCGACAAGATTGTCGATGACCTTCTCCCGCTCGGCGAAATACACATCGGTCACATAGCTGTCCGCCGGAATCATGGCGCGCATCATTTTTGCCGCGCCCTGCAGGTGGGGATCGCTGTAGCAGCGCTGGAAGTCGCGGATCGTCAACCTGAAACCCTCTTCCAGCGGCTTCGCATCAATATCCGAGGTGATATTGGCAAACAGCTCACGCGCCGTATCCGCAGCCACCTCACGCAGCGCATGCTCCTTGCTCTCGTAGTGAAAGTAAAAGGCACCGATGGTGAGCCCCGAGCGCTCACATAGATCTTTCAGGCGAAAATTCGTATAGCCTCGCTCGTTAACCAGGTCGAGAATGACCTTGTTGAGCATCTTGCGGGTGGACTGGCCCTTTCTCCCCAACTCGGCAGCCTGGCCTGTGGCTTTGCGCGTGGTGGCAGCAGGGAATGACGCCTTGCTGGCTTTCGTTGCGCGGCGACTGCGCCCGCCCGATGAGGTCTGCTTACTGGAGGCCACTCTGCTTCTCTAACTGGAAACCGGTCAAGAGAATAGCAGAAGCCGGATTTTCGCAAAAAC
>JAZBPS010000026.1:0-13203 GCA_036353375.1 Halieaceae bacterium
AAAGGCATCCCCGCCAGGTCCCCATCGACGGCGAGTTGGTAGCCCTTGCCAGGCTGCTCCCGCACGGCAAGTGCCAGTCGGGAGGCAGGCAGGTCCGGGTTCTCGCTGGTCAGCGCCAGGCGTGCGTCAAGCTGTTCCAAGGCGAGCAGTTGATCCAGCGATTGAAGCGTCAGCGCGGCCTCGCTGGCGTAAACAGCCTCCGCGCCTTCCCATTCCAGGGTGACACTGTCGTCGTGCCTGTAGCCGCGCAGTGCGGAAACGCTGATCGGCGCGTCGGCTACGGCCAGTACCTCAAGCTTCCCCAGCTGGAGTCTGCGGGGTATCCAGCGGTCCAGATTTCGATAGTCGTAGGGTGCCTTGTCGGCGCTGTCTGGCCCGGAAGGCGGCCAGTTCACCGTGGATACCTGCAGCGCCTCAGCCCTCAGGCTCTCTAGTTGCAGGTTGCCCTGCAGCAGCTCGCGCCATCCCAGCGACACGGTGACCCGGTCAGCCCGCAGTGCGAGCTGCGCATCACTGCCCAGCTGCACTCTGTCGCTGCTGGCGGAGAGGCCTATCAGGTCCAGCTGCAGTGGCGCCAGGCTTACCGGCATGCCGAGGCGCTGCGCAAGCAGCGGCGGCAGGCGGTCGTCGGCGATGGAGGCGGCCACCTGCTCCAGCGCGGCGACAATGGCCGCGATCAGCAGCAGTGGCAGAACCAGCAGGAGAGGGCGCTTCACTGTCAGGCCGCGGGGCCGCTGATGTACTCGCGCGGAACGCGGGGCAGCAGCCGGGTGGTTATCTCGTAACTGATGGTGTCTGCCCAGTCGGCGATTTCATTGACGCTGAGACCCGCACCCCACAGGGTCACGGGGTCACCCAGCTGCACCGCTGTGAGGTCCGTGACATCAACCGTAATCATGTCCATGGAGACGCGACCCGCGAGCGGGGCCCGCTCGCCGTTGACCAGCACCGGAGTTCCACTGCGTGCGCCACGCGGATAGCCGTCGCCGTACCCTACCGGGACAGTGGCTATCCTGCTGGGACGACGGGCAACCCAGCTGCTGCCGTAGCCAACGCTGTCGCCCACCGGGACGTCCCGGAGGGCGTGCACGCTGGAGACCAGCGTCATGGCTGGCCGCAGCGCGTGGTCTTCATTCGTGGGCTGTGCAAAAGGTGATTGGCCGTAGAGCATCACGCCCGGGCGGTTCCATTCGCCCCGACTGTCCGGCCAGGCCAGCAGGCCCGGCGAATTGGCGATGCTGCAGGGGGCGTTAAGATCGCGGGTGCAGCTGCGGAACCGGATAATCTGGTCCTGCGTGTGGGGATTGCCGGGCGCGTCGGCACAGGCCAGGTGCGTTGCCAGCACAATCTCTCCGCCTACCTGCGGACACGCCTGCAATCGACGATAGAGCACAGCAGCGCGCTCGGGGTCAAAACCCAGCCGGTGCATACCGGTGTCCAGCTTGAGCCAGCAGCACACCGGGCGGGGCAGTAGGCTTTGTTCGATGCACTCCAGCTGCGCATCGTTCTGTAGCATCACCCAGAAATCGTGGCGGCTGGCAGCCTGCAGCTCGTCTTCGGAGAAGATGCCTTCCATCAACAGAATGGGGCTGCGGATGCCTGCGTCCCGAAGCGCCAGCGCCTCTTCTGCACAGGCCACTGCCAGCGCATCGGCGGTGGACTCGAAAACCCGCGCGGCCTCCACGGCGCCATGGCCGTAGGCGTTGGCTTTTACAACCGCCATCAGGGCGCCGTTGCCGCTGAGGCGCGCGGCCAGTCTGCAGTTGTGTGCCAGGGCGTCGAGATCTACCAGTGCGCGGGTGGGCCGTGCCATCAGTAGTCGAATTTGTACTCTGCGAACAGGGAGAGCGCCTGCTCCCACACCGGCCCCACGGCGCCGTCGCCCACAGGTGCCCCATCGATCATGACAACCGGGGCGATCTCCTTGGTAGAACTGGTCAGCCATACCTCGTCTGCCGCGCCCAGTTCGGCCAGCGTTACCACGCGCTCCTCCACCGGCAGGCTGCCGTCAGCCCGCAGTATCTCCAGCAGCAACAGGCGGGTGATGCCCGGCAGGATCTGGTAGTCCGAGGGCGGCGTGGCAATGGTGCCGTCTTTCACCACGAAAACATTGCAGGCGGCTGCCTCGGTGACTTCGCCGCGCTCGTTGTAGAGGATGGTTTCGTTGTTGCCACCGTGATAGCCCTGATTGAAGTGCATGACGTTGCCGAGCAGCGCCGTGGACTTGATATTGCAGCGCTTCCAGCGCAGGTCTTCGGCCGTGGTCACAGAAAAACCGGCCGCCGTATCGCGGTCGGGTACCGGGGCAGGGGGAATATCGAAGGCGTAGGCAAACACCGTGGGCGGGATGTTCTTTGGGTAGGCATGAAAGCGGCGTGAATCTGTGCCGCGACTCACGTGCAGGTAGATGCCCAGGCTGCCGCCGCCGTTTTCCTGTATCAGGCGCTCGCAGACTTCCCGCCATCGTTCCGTCGTCCAGTCCAGGTGTATTTCCAGTGCGGCAAGGCCGGCGCGCAGGCGATCCATGTGGGGGCCGAACCCGACCATGCGGCCGCCGTGGGAGGGAATAACCTCGTAGATGCCGTCGCCGAACAGAAAGCCGCGGTCCATCGGGGAGATGCGGGCCTCTTCCAGTGGCAGATACTGTTCCTGCAGGTAGGCGATTGTCATGCCTGTGCTCCAAACCCTGTTATGCGGCGCAATTCCGCGATAATGCCCTCGCCGATGGCGGCGTCAAAGCCATCCTCGGTGGGCGTGTTTTCCCGGGTAACCCCATCGACGCTGCCGCGAGCGCACAGGAATTCAAGGTAGTCCCGGGGTGTGACGTCGGCCAGCGTGTCCTGCCCGGCAATATAACCGATCATGGCGATCAGGCCGTAGGCGCCCCAGTTGGAAACGTCGGCCACCAGCAATTCATCACAGCGGGTCACCGCCGGAATAATGTCGAGCTCGGCCACGGCGGCCTGCAGGTTGCCCATTCCGATCTCATTACCACCGTCACCAATGGCGATGGTAGGGCAGGCCGCCAGCGCCAGGAAGTGATCAAAACAGGCGCAGCGCTCGGTAATATCCTCGCCCCGCATGTTGGTGTAGCGGCCCTCTGCGTTCAGTCCGGGTCTCTCAATGCTGATCACTGCCTCGGGCTTGAGCCGGGCCAGTGCCCGGCGGGTGCTGATCTCCGGGTCGCCCTCACGGCGCCCCTCGCGCAAGCGCACGGCGGCAAAGCTGTCGCCAGTGATGCGGCCACCGCGGTCACCCACTGCAATGTCCAGCACGCGAAAGCCGCTCCCCAGTCGTTCCGACAGCGGTTTGCCACAGACCAGCACTGGCTCTGCCCCCAGGCTCTCCAGGCAGTGATACAGGGCAAGTGCGCCAGCCGGGCCGTCGGTTTCGTAGGTGTCGCCGACCGGAAAGCCGGTGCCGATCAGGATCGGTCCCCTGATGGGCAATAGTGTTTCCGCCGCACGCTGCATATAACCCGGTACAAGTTGTGCCCGAAGGCTCGCCATGCCCCGCGGGTTGCGCTGTACCAGCAGCGCTTCAATGGCACTGCTGACCGCCTCGCGGTCGCGTTCATGGGAGCTGTTATTCATTGACGGCCACGGGTGCCTGGCGGTGGTACTGGCTGCGCACCAGGTGAAAGATGTTGTCTGCCTCGTGCGGGTTGATGGGCTGAAAGCGCACGCTGGCCCCTGGCATCTGCTGGGCCAGGTGGGCGGTATCCATGGACAGCGCCGCGCCAATCTTGGGATAACCGCCTATGGTCTGGCGGTCCTGCAGCAGCACGATGGGCTGGCCGTCAGCGGGTATCTGGATAGCACCCATGCATATACCCTCGGACAGCATGGATTGCAGGTTGCAGCTCACCGCGGGTCCGTCCAGGCGGTAGCCCATGCGATCTGAGCGGTCAGTGACGCGATATTCGCCGTGAAAGAAACGCTGTTGCTGCAGGCGCGGGAAGTGCTCGTACTGGTACCCCGGTATTACTCGCAGCACCACGTCCGTTCTATAGCGCGGCCTGTCCTGCACGGGGAGATAAAGCGCATGCGGGCGCTCGGCCGGGTCCGCAGGCAACCTGTCGTCGCGCTCCAGCTTGCCCCCGTTCAGGCCGCCTATGCCTTCCCGCACAACTGTGGCGGTACTGCCAAAGCTGGCGGGCACCTTGAAGCCGCCGCACACCGCGACGTAACTGCGGCAGAATTGCCTGGCAAAGCCCAGCTCAATTATGTCACCGGGCGTGACACGGTGGCTGCGCCAGGTTTCCTGCGGCTGGCCGTTGATGCTCAGTGGCTGGTCGCCGCCGGCCACACAGATCCAGGTGTCGATCTCGCACTCCAGCTTGAGGCCGCCGAAACTGGCTTCAATCGCTGTGGTTTCTGCGCGGTTGTCCAGCAAGCGATTGGCCCAGGCCATAGCCAGTCTGTCCAGCGGGCCGCCGGTGGTGAGGCCGATACCGTGCTGGCCGAAGCGCCCGGCGTCCTGGAGCAGGCTCAGCATGCCGGGCGCGCGCACTACAAAACCAGTCACAGTTCGCCTCCCAGCTCGAGAAATTCCGCACGGTCAACGGGTCGAAAGTGAACCCGGTCCCCCACTTGCACCGGCATAACCGGTGTGGCGTTCGGATCGAACATACGCTGGGGGCAGCGTCCGATGAGATTCCAGCCGCCCGGCGACGCAGCGGGGTATACCGCAGTCTGGCGATCGGCGATGGCCACCGACCCGCGGGGCACGGACTGGCGCGGCGTGGGCAGGCGCGGTGCAGCGATACTGCTGTCTACCTGGCCGAGGTAGGCGAAACCGGGGGCAAAGCCGATCGCATAAACGGCGTATTCTGTCTGGCTGTGGCGGTCGATTACTGCCTCGGGCGTCAGGCCGGCCCGCCGCGCGAGATCCTCCAGGTCGGGGCCCACCTCCGGGTGGTAGTACACCGGCAGGCTGACCAGGCGGCTGTTGCCGGACTCGGCCACCGTCATCGACTGCAGTGCCTCCTGCAGGCAGCGGCGCGCACCCAGGTGATCGCAGCGCAACAGGTTGAAGATGACCAGAACCGAGGCATAGGAAGGTATAAGATCAACCAGCCTGTCGCCCATATGCTTGCGTATGGCGTGGCTTGCAGCCTGCACCCGGGCGGAGACCTCGGGACCGGCTTCCTGCCCCAGATAGACGATCAGGGCATCTTCGCCTGCATTGACAATATCCATGGGTCAGGCCGCGTTTTGCTGCACGATGCCGCGTATGTCGCGAATGGCGGCAACGCCCTCGGCGTTGTCCCCGTGAACGCACAGGGTGTCAGCCGACAGCGCGATCTTGTTGCCACCGGCGGTGGTTACACTGCCTTCGCTGCAAAGCTGCTGTACCTGTTCCAGCATTTTCTCGCGCGTGTGCACCGCGCCTGGCAGGCGTCGCGACAACAATTTGCCGTCGTCGTCGTAGCAGCGATCCGCAAACGCTTCGAAGCACACCGTGAGCTGGTGATCTTCCGCCTCGCGACGATGCTCATCCGCCGCCGGCGTCGCCTGCAGCAGCAGTGTAAGGGGTCTGTGGTAGCTGGCCACTGCTTCCATGATCGCGGCGCGCACCGCCGGTTTTGCCATCATGTCGTTGTACAGGGCGCCGTGGGGCTTGACGTAGTCAACACGGGTGCCGGCGATGGTTGCCATGCCGTCGATAGCGGATACCTGGTAGTGCAGGTCGGCAATAATTTCTTCTGCGGAGCATGCCATGGAGCGGCGTCCAAACCCCCGCAGGTCCGGATAAGAGGGATGCGCGCCCACGCTGACCTGGTGCTCCCTGGCCAGGGCAAGGGTGTGTGCCATCACCAGGGGGTCGCCACCGTGAAAACCTGTGGCGATATTGGCCTGGTCGATGAAAGGCATGACGTCCGCATCCATTCCCATGGACCAGGCGCCAAAGCTTTCTCCGAGATCACAGTTGAGAAGCAGGGTTGCCATCGGGTTTCCTAAAGCAGGGCCAATTTGCTGTTGGGCAGGTCGGTGACCAGCATACAGCCAGGGCTGTGGGTGATACAGAGGGGCGGTCGCGCCGCCTCCAGCGCCACCTGTGGCGTCACACCGCAAGCCCAGAACACCGGCAACTCGCCGGGTTGCAAACTGACCGGGTCGCCGTAGTCAGGTCGTGAAAGGTCGCCGATACCGATTTCAGCAGGGTTCCCCAGGTGCACAGGAGCGCCGTGCACCGACGGGAAGCGGGTGCAGATCTGGATGGCGCGGATCGCATCCGCTGCGCGGAACGGCCGCATGCTGACCACCATCTTGCCCCGAAACGGGCCGGCGGGCTCGCAATCGATGTTGCTGCGGTACATGGGAACATTGACCCCCTCACTGACGTTGCGCACGTCCAGCCCGTCAGAGATCAGCGCCTCTTCGAAGCTGAAGGAGCACCCCAGGGCAAAAGTCACAAGATCGTCGCGCCATAGCCCCGCGATGCTGTCGGTTTCTTCAACCCATTCTCCATCGCGGAATATCCGGTAGCAGGGCAGGTCGACGCGAATATCGATGTCTCCCAGTCTCGGCAGCGCGGGATCACCTGGTTCGGACACGGCGATCAGCGGGCAGGGTCTCGGGTTAGCCTGGCAGAAGCGCTGGAAGTCGGCAGCCCAGTCGGCGGGGAGAATCACGATATTGCACTGCACCTGCCCCGGGGCCATACCAGAGGTGTTGCCGCGCAGCTCGCCGCTGCGGGCGCGGGCGCGAACCTGTTGTGCGTCTATGGCTGGCATCTGCCAAATATACCCCCTGTGGGCCGTCCCGGGACAGCCCCGCTCCTGCGCAGGGGCAGCTGTTTTTTTGCGCGGATTCCATCAGGCGCGCGGCGCGGGCATAATGGCGCCCCGCTGGTATCGACCCCGGGAGCCGCGCTTGCGGCCCAGGCCGCAGCGCGCAACCAATCATGTATTCAGGCGCCTCCCTGTGTCCCGCGGGAGGGTCGTCTTGTGGTAGAAGGAAGCCCCCGTGCCGGATCGTCAAACCCTCGATCACTTGTTGTCCACCATGTCCCTGGAGCGTCAGGATGAACGTCGTTTCAGTGCACGCAACACCCACCCCGATGGGCCGCGCCTCTACGGCGGACAGGTATTGGCACAGGCCATTCGTGCGGCCCAGCTGACGCTGGAGGAGGACCGGGTTGTGCATTCCCAGCACGCCTATTTCCTGCGTCCCGGAGACGGCAAGCAGCCCCTGACGCTGGAGGTGGAGATCGCCCGGGACGGCGGTAGTTTCAGCTCTCGGCGGGTGGTCGCCTCGCAGGAGGGCAGGGTAATCCTGGTCAGTTCCATGTCATTCCACAGCCCCGAAACCGGGGATGAGTTCGAGCCGGAAATGCCCGCCGTGGTGGGGCCGGAGCAGTTGCGCAGCCAGCGCGAGATCAACATGGAGGAGGACTTCTTCTGGCCGGAGTTCCAGATCGTCGACGGCCTGGACTGGGATGTGCGTTTTGTAGAGCCTGTGAACTGGCACGAGCCCGTGCCCCGGGACGGCCTGCTGCATATCTGGCTCAAAACCACGGGACCTGTGCCGGACGCACCGGGCATGCATGCAGCGCTGCTCAGCTATATCTCCGACTGCGGTCTGGTGGATGCCACACTTCTGCCGCGAGGACGAAGCTTTCACAAGGGCATGCAGACTGCGAGCCTGGATCACGCCATGTGGTTCCACGCGCCTTGTCGTGTGGATGACTGGCTGCTGTATGAAGTGAGCTGCGAGCGGGTAGGTGGTGCCCGGGGGCTTGCCAGAGGCCGCTTCTTCAACGCCGAGGGCAACCTGGTCGCGACCTGCATGCAAGAGTGCCTGCAAAGGCGTCTGCAGTAGGGCAGCGCGTAATGTCGCGGTTCTCGGCGGTTATCTTCGACCTTGACGGAACGCTGGCTGATTCGCAGCTGGATTTCTCTGCCATGCGTCGCGAGACCAGCTGCCCCGAGGATATCGGCCTGCTGGAATTTATCGACAGTCTGGAAGACGAACGCCGCCGCGCGCAGGCGGTGGATGTGGTGCATCGCCACGAGATGGCTGGTGCCAGGCGCGCCACCTGGATGCCAGGGGCGCAGGCGCTGTGTCGCCGCCTGGCGCACAGCCCGCTACCCGTGGGGATACTGACGCGCAACAGTCGACAGGCGGCGGAGCTGACGATTCGCGCCCTGGATATCCCGCACGATATGCTGGTGGCGCGAGAGGACGCGCCGCCCAAGCCGGACCCCGCGGGCCTGCTCGCTATCCTGGAGGCCTTTGGTGTGGCTGCACAGGACGCAGTCTATGTGGGCGACTACCGCTACGACCTGGAGGCTGCGGCCAATGCCGGTATGGCCTCATGCCTTTACGACGCCGGGCACGGGCAGGCCTTTCGTGCGCAGGCGGATATCGTCGTCGATCACTTTGATGCGCTTGCCGCGCTGCTGTTCGCGGATGGCAGATGACGATGGCCACCGTTCCTGACTGGAGCACCCTTACGCGCGAGGCTATCATGCGTGGCCCGGGCAACGTTCAACCCCAATAAAAATCTGTTCATAGAGGTGTCCTATGCCGCATATCAGCGTTACCGCTGCCGCTACCCCCGATAAGCCTGCCATCATCATGGGTCACTCCGGTGATGTCGTGACCTACGCAGAGCTTGACGAACGTTCCAACCGGGTGGCGCAGTTGTTTCGCCACTGCGGCCTCGTGCGCGGCGACCATATTGGCATGATGATAGAGAACGACAGGCAGTTCATGGAGATTGTGCAGGGCGCCCTGCGCAGCGGCATCATCTTTACCCCCATCAGTACCCACCTGCGGGAAGAGGAAACGCGCTATATCCTTGAAAACTGCGGTGCGAAACTGTTTATAGGATCGAAAAATCTCGCGGATGTGGCCGGGAAGCTGGCGGGAAACATCCCTGCCATTGAGCACTTCTACATGATCAACGGCACGGTGAGCGGCTTTGAGTCCTGGGAGGCCGCAACGGCAGCGATGCCACCGCAGCGCATTGAAGATGAAAGCTACGGCACACCCATGCTGTACTCCTCCGGCACAACCGGCCAGCCCAAGGGTGTGCTGACGATCAATACCCTGGAAGATCTCAACGAGCTGCATCCGAGCATGGCCGCTTTCGCGGCGTTCTTCGGGATTGATGAAAACACGGTTTACCTGTCACCGGCGCCGCTCTACCACGCCGCCCCTATGCACTACAACAACATGATCCTGGCCTGTGCGGGCACCACCGTGATCATGGAGAAGTTCGATGCCGAGCTGGCGCTGAAACTGATACAGCAGCACCGGGTAACCCACAGCCAGTGGGTTCCCATCATGTTTATTCGCATGCTCAAGCTGCCCGAGGAGGTGCGCAGCCAGTACGACATCGGCTCTTTAAAAGTAGCCATACACGCGGCCGCGCCGTGCCCCGTGGACATCAAGCGACAGATGATCGACTGGTGGGGCCCGGTGATCATGGAATACTACGCAGGGTCGGAGGGCTCGGGCATGACCATCATCGACTCCAGCGCCTGGCTTGCGCACCCGGGCTCTGTAGGACAGGCCGTGGTCGGTGAGATTCATATCTGTGATGACGACGGAAACGAGCTGCCAGCCGGCGAAGTGGGCACGGTCTACTTCGCCAATGGCCCGAAATTCGAGTATCACAACGAACCCGAGAAGACGCGCAAATCCTACCACGAGCAGGGCTGGTCGACGCTGGGGGACGTGGGCTATGTGGACGAGGAGGGCTTTCTGTACCTCACCGACCGCAAGAACTTCATGATCATTTCCGGGGGCGTGAACATCTACCCGCAGGAGATCGAGAATCTGCTTATCACCCACGACTGTGTCGCCGATGTCGCCGTGTTCGGTATTCCCAACGCGGAATTCGGTGAAGAGGTCAAAGCCGTGGTGCAGCCCGCCGAGGGCGTGACGGCAGACGACACCCTGGCAGCAGAGTTGATTGAGTGGTGCAGGGAGCGGCTGTCCAGGGTCAAGGTGCCACGCTCCATCGACTTTATGGAAACCCTGCCGCGCATGGAGAACGGCAAGCTCTACAAGCGTCACTTGCAGGAGGCCTACCGGGGCGCCGCCCGTTAGTCGGGCCATGTCTACATTCCAGCCCGGCCGGGCCGCGTCGGGCATGCGCCAGCAGGCACGGCTTTGCTCGCAACGCGCGCATTTTCCGGTTCTGCACTCTGCGCAGGTCTTCGCAGACACAGGGTTTTTTCGGCCGCGTCGATGACCTAGACTCCGCCTCATAACGATAACAACGAGGTATTCCATGACGAACGCTCGCGTGGCTGCCGGCGCAGCCCTTTGTATGTTTCTTGTTGCCTGCTCTGACGGCAACGACAGTTTCCAGCCAACGCCCCCGGAGCCTCCTCCTATAAGCATTGCCACCCCCAATGCGGAGCGCTGCGAGATCCTGGATACAGCGAATTGCCTGTTTCCCTGGCCAAGCAACAGCTTCACCCGCCCCGACGATGAGACCGACACCGGCCTGCGGGTCAGCCTGAGCCGGGAATCGCTGCCCGCGAACAAGCAGGGAGTGCGCATTGATCCCGCCGAATGGAATCGCAATGACGGCTTTTCACCGTCACAGCTGATTGTCACCCAGGTGCCGGGACTGGATCTCGCCCGCAGCGGTGTGCCGGGTCTTTCCGATCTGTCGGTTTCCCTGGACCCGGACAGCCCGCTGCTGGTGCTGAATGCGGCAACGGGTGAACCCCATCTTGTGTTCGGGGAGCTGGATGCGAACACCGATGACCCGGCGGAGCAGACATTTTTGATCCGCCCCATGCGCCAGTTCGAGAAGGGGCAGCGCTATATCGTGGTACTGCGTAACCTGCGCAACAGCGAGGGTGAATCACTTCCAGCGCCTGAGGTGTTCGCGGCGTTTCGCGATGCCGTGCTCACCGATAACGACGCCATCGAAGCGAGACGGCCGGGGATGGAGACACTGTTTGATGAGCTGGAGGCTGCCGGTGTCGCGCGCGGGGATCTCTATCTGGCCTGGGACTTCACCGTCGCCAGCGTGCGCAACATAACCGAGCGACTGCTGCATATACGCGATACGGCGTTTGCCGATCTCGGTGAAGCAGCGCCTTCCTACACCGTGGACGAGGTGGTGGATTTTGCGCCCTGTGGTGACGACGGTTGCCAGACAGGCGAGGACGAACAGATGTCCCGACAGGTGAGCGGCACGTTTTTCGTCCCCAATTTTCTCGACACCCCGGAGGGTGGCCCAGGGTCCGGATTTCACTATGCAGAACCCGACGACGGCTTGCCCGATCGCCTCGCGCCAGACAGCCTGTTCGCTGCCAACTTTGTCTGCCGTATTGCCCGGACTGTCGCTGAGGATTTTGCCCAACCGCCCCTGGCGGTTGCGCGGCCCTCGCTGTATGGGCATGGGCTTCTCGGCAGTGCCAACGAAGTGCGCGGTGGCACAGGGAATAACGTGGATATCATGGCGGAAACCCACCGGATGATGTTCTGCGCCACAGACTGGACCGGTTTTGCCAGTGAAGACGTCGGTTTCGCACTGCAGATCCTGTAGGAGGGCAGTCTTATCCCCGCCTTTTTTGACCGCCAGCAACAGGGCCTGCTCAACTTCATGTTTCTGGCGCGCCTGCTGAAGCACGAGCAGGGCTTGCGCGCGCATCCGGCGTTTCAGGCGGGTGGACAGCCGGTGTTTGACAACAGTGAAGTCTTCTACGACGGCAACAGCCAGGGCGGCATTCTGGGCGGTGCGCTGATGGGCGTGATACAGGATGTGACCCGCGGTGTTCTGGGCGTGCCCGGTGCCGCCTACAGCATGCTCCTGCGGCGCAGCAGCAACTGGGAGAATTTCACCCCGTTTTTCAGCGGTTCCGCCACCGGCCCCAATGGCGGCGGCTATCCCAGTGTGAAGGACCAGACCGTGGTGCTTTCCCTGCACCAGATGCTCTGGGACCGCGCAGAATCCAGCGGTTATATGGCGCATATCCGCGAGAACACCCTGCCCAACACACCGTCTCACGAAGTTCTGTTGCAAGTCGCTTTTGGCGATTACCAGGTGAGCATGTGGACCGCCGACATGATGGCGCGCACGATAGGCGCCCACCTGCGCGTGCCCGCGGTGGAGCCGGGGCGTCATCCCGATAGCCGGCCGTTTTACGACATACCGCCAGTGCCCTCGGGAAATTTCACCGGTTCAGTTATCAGCTATTGGGACAACGGCCCTGTGGGCGCCGGCGCTGCCGGTGGCGGTACGGCGCGCCCGCCGGTCACCAACACGGCGCCGACCGAGCCCGAGTTCGGGGAAGATCCGCACAGCCTGCCGCGCAAGGACAGCAATGCACAGGCACAGAAATCCGCCTTTTTGCGGCCGCCCGGCGAGGGGGCGTTCCTGGATACCTGCGCGCCCCAGTTGCCCTGTTTCACAGACGGTTACACGGGCGGAGCGTCCCAGCAGTGACCGGTTGCGGTGGAACCGCCCGGCGCCGCTAGGCGGCGGGCCCGGTCAGGCCGGCACCGGCGACGGCGCCTGCGGGCTCGCGGCGTTTCAGGAACGGCAGGTAGAAGCTGGGTAGCACAAACAGTGTAAACAGCGTTCCCACCAGCATGCCGGTGGTGATGACCAGGCCGATCGCGTTGCGGCTGGCGGAACTGGCGCCGCTGGCCATGACCAGCGGTAACACGCCCAGCACCGTGGCGAAGGTTGTCATCAGAATAGGGCGCAGGCGCAGTGCGGCGGCTTCCAGCACCGCCTCTCGCCGCGCCATGCCCTGAACCACTTTCTGGTTGGCAAAGTCGACAATGAGAATGCCGTGTTTGCTGATCAGGCCGATCAGGGTCAGCAAGCCCACCTGGGTATAGATGTTGACCGTGGCGAAGCCCATGGCAAGGGGCGCGATCGCGCCGAACAGCGAAAGCGGAACCGCCACCAGCACCACGAAGGGATCTCTGAAGCTGTTGAACTGCGCGGCCAGCACCAGGTAGATAAAGATCAGCGACACGCCAAACAGCACCGCGAAGCTTTCGGATTCCTGGATGAAGCGTCGTGATTCTCCCTCGTAGCCTGCGCGATAGCCCACGGGAGCGACCTCCTGCAGCGCCTTCTGCATGAACTCGAGACCCGTGCCCAGTGAGTTGGGCGGAATCATCATGCCCTCCAGGGTGACACTGTTCAGCTGCTGGTACTGGGTCAGGCTGTTGGGTTCCACGCGTTGGTCCAGCGATATCACCGTGGACAGCG
>JAZBPS010000332.1:0-6707 GCA_036353375.1 Halieaceae bacterium
CCTTGCCGGTGACCAGCTTGAACAGCCAGAAAATGGACCAGAGTATGCCGTAGCCTGCCATGGCGCCCACCACCGCACTTTGCAGGTCGGTGAACATGCCGAACAGGTTGCACAGCAGGCCAAGCCACAGCAGTGGCAGCGTCAGGCTGTCGGGTAGCAGCATGGTGTCTATATCGATCATGGTCAGCGACAGCAGCGTCCAGGTGAACAGCAAGACCGCCAGCAGGGTCAGGCTGGCGCCCCCGTAGTGCAGCCCCAGCATCAGGGTAAGGACACCGGTTACAAGCTCAATGGCGGGGTAGCGCAGGGAGATCGTGGCGCTGCAGCCGGCGCAGCGTCCCCGCAGCAGCAGGTAGCTCAGCACCGGAATATTCTGCCAGGGCTTGATGGCCTGGCCACAGGCCGGGCAGCGCGAGCCAGGCGTTGCGAGGTTGAAGGGCTCCAGGTCGTCAGCTGCGCTGCCGCTCAGCAGCTCGGTGCAGTAGGCGCGTTCATCGCGCTCAATCATGGCAGGAATGCGGTAGATCACCACGTTAAGGAAACTGCCGATGTTCAGTCCCAGCAGTAGCAGGGCAAAGCCCAGCAGCCACGGCTGCTGGTTCAGCGCGTTGAGTAATTCCATGGCGGCTGGTTGCTACCTAGACAACAGAACCCAGCATGAAGATCGGCAGGTACATGGCCACCATCAGGCCCCCCACCAACACGCCCAGTACCGACATGATGATCGGTTCCATCAGTGAACTGAGACTGTCCACGGCGTTGTCCACCGCGTCCTCATAGTGATTGGCGACTTTTTCCAGCATGTCATCCAGTGCACCGGATTCCTCACCGATAGAAACCATCTGCAGCAGCATCAGCGGAAACATGCCCGTGGCGGCGATAGAACTATGCAGCGTGGAACCGGTGGTCACATCGTCGCGAATCTGGCGAATCGCCTTGGCGTAGGGAATGCTGCCCGCGGCGCCCACTACCGAATCCAGCGCATCGACCAGCGGTACACCCGCGGCGAATGTCGTCGCCAGGGTACGGGAGAAGCGCGCAATCACCGAGTTGTAGACGATGTCGCCGACAACCGGCGCCTTCAGCATCAGCTTGTCCTGGGCCTCGCGGAAGGCGAAGGAGCGCTTGTGCACTTCCTTGTAAACCGACACGCCGGCAATGATGCCGATCAGAATGACGAACCACCAGGCCTGGGCGAAGTTGGAAATTTTCAGAACAAACAGGGTGAAGGCGGGAAGCTCTGAACCAAAGGACGAGAAGGTTGAAGCGAACTGCGGCACCACCTTGACCAGCAGCAACGCAGTTACGATCAGGGAGACCACAACAACCGCAATCGGGTAGGTGAGCGCTTTCTTGATCTTGGCTTTCAGTGCTTCTGATTTTTCCTTGTAGGTGGCCACCCGGTCCAGCATGGTTTCCAGGGTACCGGAGGCCTCCCCGGACGATACCAGGCTGATAAAAAGCTCGTCGAAATACTGCGGATACTTCTCCAGTGCAACCGACAGGCCGGAACCCGAGGCGACATCGGTTTTAATGCTGTAGACCACCTCGCGCATGCTGGGGTTTTCCAGGCCCTCACCCACGATGTCGAAGCTTTGCACCAGCGGTACACCGGCCTTCATCATGGTGGCGAGCTGGCGGGTAAAGATGGAGATATCCAGCGGCTTGATTTTCTTGCCACCGCCACCGAACATCGGCTTGGTCTTTTTCCTGACGGTCTTGGGCTTGATACCCTGCCGGCGCAGCTGGGCTTTGGCCATTGCCAGACTGACGGATTCAATTTCACCCTTGGTGGAGCGGCCCTGTTTGTCAGTACCCTGCCAGGCAAATATCTGTCCTTTCGCTGCGCTGGTCGCCATCGTCTGTCCCGTCCGTTAGTCGGTAGTGATCCGGTTGACCTCTTCGAGGCTGGTGTCGCCGAACATGGCCTTGCGCAGACCGGACATGCGCAAGTCGTTGAAGCCCTCTTTGCGCGCCTGTTCTGCAATTTGTATGGAGTTGCCTTCCTCCATGATGATGCGGGCTATCGTCGGCGTGATACGCACGACCTCGTACACACCCACGCGGCCCTTGTAGCCGTTGGAACATTTTGGGCAGCCCACGGGCTGGAACAGGGTAGCCTTTTCGATCATTTCGTCGGTGAAGCCTTCCTGCCGCAGCACATCTTCGGGTATGTCGGCGGGTTGCTTGCACTCCTTGCACAGACGCCTGGCGAGACGCTGGGCAATAATCAGGTTCACCGACGTCGCCAGGTTGAAGGGCGGTACGCCCATATTCAACAAGCGGGTAATGGTTTCCGCAGCGCTGTTCGTGTGCAGCGTCGACATCACCATGTGGCCCGTCTGGGCTGCCTTGATGGAGATCTCCGCGGTTTCCAGGTCCCGGATCTCCCCCACCATGATGATGTCCGGGTCCTGTCGCAGGAAGGAGCGCAGGGCCTCGGCAAAGGTCAGCCCCACCTTGGGATTAACATGACACTGGTTAATGCCCTCCAGGTTGATCTCCACCGGGTCCTCCGCGGTGGAAATGTTGCGCTCCGGCGTATTCAGAATATTGAGGCCGGTATACAGCGAAACGGTCTTGCCCGAGCCGGTGGGCCCGGTCACCAGGATCATGCCCTGGGGCTGCTGCAGCGCCTTCATATACAGGTCTTTCTGGAAATCCTCGTAACCCAGCATATCGATGCCCATCTGGGCACTGCTGGGGTCGAGAATACGCAGCACGATTTTCTCCCCGAACAGCAGCGGCAGGGTGTTCACCCGGAAGTCGATGGCGCGGTTCTTGGACAGCTTCATCTTGATGCGGCCGTCCTGGGGAACACGGCGCTCGGAGATGTCCATCTGTGACATCACCTTGAGGCGGGCGGCCAGGCGCCCCGCAAGGTTGGCGGGGGGTCTTACGACTTCCTGCAGGATGCCATCGGTGCGGAATCGCACCCGATAGATTTTCTCGTAGGGCTCAAAGTGAATATCCGACGCGCCCGTCTTGATGGCATCCAGCAGGACCTTGTTGACGAAACGCACAACAGGGGTCTCGTCGACGTTCTCGTTCTTTTCCGAGGCGCCACCACCGTCTTCGTCAACGGCTTCGACGTCGAGGTCTTCGAGGCCGGCATCGTCGAGGTCATCGAGACCGCCGCCCAGTGAATCCTGACTGTCTGACCATTCGGCGATGGCTGCCGCCAGTGCGCCTTCCTCGACCAGTACCGCATCGGTATTAATGCCAGTATGGAACTTTATCTCGTCCAGGGCCGACAGGTTGGTGGGGTCTGATACTGCGATATACAGGCGGTTGCCGCGCCGATACAGCGGCAGGGCGTGATGCTTGACCGCCAACCCGGGGGACACCAGGTCCTTGGGGATGGCCTCCATGTTGAAGGCGGAGATGTCAAACAGCGGAACACCGAACTCCTCGGATGCCATTTCGGCCAGCTTCTGACCGGAGATGTAATCGTTGGAGATCAGGAAGGTGACGAAGGGCACTTTTTCCCGGGAACTGCTGGCCAGCGCTTCTTCGGCGGCACTGGCCTCCAGCAATCCGTCAGCTACAAGACGGCCGGCCAGACCACTGAGCTGTGTCGGGGGCTTGTTCGTCATATCAATGTTTCAGGCTCGCAGCTGGTTACCGCGGTATCACTACCGGTTTGTTATATCGCAGGTCAGTATACCCCTGTAAAACCAAGGCTTACAGCATGGAATGTGCCGAATGTGCAGTCCATCACGACCGCCAGGATTGGTCGCCTGTCCAGGGACAGATGACACATTTTGTCAGTTATGGACGTTTGTCACAGGGATTGACCCTTTGGCGCGTGCTGCCATTCGCGGAGAGTCGTACTCTAACTGATTGATTTAATTGTAGAATATTTTTTTAAAGCGAATTTTTAAAACTTGGCATAGGCCATGCATTTACAAGTACACCGCTGGGTAAGGCGGGTGCAGGCCTTTGTTTGGTGACAAACGTTGTCTGTGAGCCCGGATTGCCCTTTGCTGGTTTGAACGCGTTTCAAGCAACACAGTATAGAACCAAGTTAGAACCACTGACGTCATCTTTGCAGGAGTTAAGGACATGACCAAGACCAACCAGAAGGGTTTCACCCTGATCGAACTGATGATCGTTATCGCGATCGTCGGCATTCTCGCAGCAGTTGCGCTGCCTGCGTACCAGGACTACACGATTCGTGCGCGCATGTCAGAGCCCCTGGCACTGCTGGGTGAAGCCAAGAACAGCATCACTGAATACTTCATCTCTACCGGTGCTCTGCCCGACGACGCCACGGCTGCAGGCATCCGTGAAACGATCGGCACCACGCTGGTAGACACCATGGCGTATGCCAACACCGGTAACATCACTGTTACGCTGACCTCTGCTACCGAGTGGGGCGACGCGGCTGGTGACACCGTCGTAATGAGCCTGGTGAGCACGGCCGGTGGCACGCTGCAGTACCGTTGCATCCCCGGCACTGTAGAAGCCAAGTTCCTGCCGGCTAACTGCCGCGGCTAAGACTGGCCACTGTAAAAGCCCGGGCTTGCCCCGGGCTTTTTTTTGCGTGGAATTCCTGTCGTGAAGAAATTGAGCGCTTTGCCGCTGCGCCTGTCGCAACAAGCTCTTGTGTTGATGCTGCCGGCGCTGCTCGCCTGCGTGGTCCTGTATGCGCCACACTTCGATGATTTTCTGCTGGCCGATTCGCAGTCGCTACTGAGCGACAGGGCGGTCCTGCAATTTTCCCCGGCCCGGTTCGACAACTGGCGCACTGCGGCACTGGGCGATTACGGTGGGCAGCCGGGGGCGTGGCTTACGCGGATGAGCTTTGCGCTGCAGGTGGCTGTGCAGGGTGGTGTCGATCCCGCCTCCGGCCGCGTCTTCAACCTGGCGCTGTTCCTGCTTGCCACATTGGCGGGCGCAGTGCTGATCCAGACATTGCTGCTGTCCCGGTTATCGCCGGCAACCGAGGCGCGTCGAGTGCGGGTCGCGGCTGCCCTCGCGATGTGTGTCTGGTGTCTGCTGCCCTCGCAGGTCGACACGGTCATGCATATCGCCGATCGTGGCCTGCTGCTATCCACCTTGTTGGTGCTGGCCGGCGTGTATCTGTATCTGCGGCTGCGGCAGCGCTGGTTGGCCCGCCACGGCGGCGCAGTCGCCGCATGCCGGCTCGCGGCGCTGACCTTGGCTCTGACCGCGGTTGCTGCGGGCTGCCACGGCAGTGGTTGGCTGCTACCGGTTTACGTGCTGGCAACCGAGTTGCTATGGCTGCGGCGGGCCGTCCCCGCAGGCCGGCAGCAGCTTTCCCACAGCGTTGCCCTGGTCGCCCTGGTGCTGGTCTGGTCTGTAGCGGCCGCTTTTGTCAGCCTGCAGCTGGCGGGTACAGCATCCCTGACTTGTCTGGCGGCTTTCGGACCCTGCCTGTTGCTGGGCTGGTTTTTCACCGTGCCGCCCCTGCTGGCACGGCGTTACACGGCGCTGCTGGGCCTGCCCCTGCTCGCCGGGCTTGTGTTCTTGACGTTCCTGCAGGCCGCGCCCTGGCAGTCTGCGCTGCGCCTCGCCGAGCGTGATTACATCAGCGACCCCGATGGCAGGGGGCGGCGCGAGACCCTGGCGGCGGCTTACTACACAGAAGCGGCTCGCCAGACCAGCGACGCGGCGGCGCAGCGGTATCTGGTAGCAGCGCGCGAGCTTTACGCGCAGGCCGCGCAATCCTTCGCGGGGTCTGTCAATGCACACGCCGGTCTGGTGCTTGTGGACAGCTTGCTGGGGATGCAGCCCGCGCAGCACTATCCAGCCCTTGCCGCCGCACTTGAGCAGGCGTCTATCGGTGCAGCGGATGTGGAAAGCCTGCGCAGACTCATGGCCTGCAGCGCGCGCGGGGTGTGCCCGGCACCACCCGGGGGCTTTGCCGGCCTGCTGCGCCCGGCAGCCAACCGATATCCGGCTGTAGGCCTTGGCGACCTGGTACTGCAGTACTGCATCGCCAGGCGTGATTACAGCTGCGCGCGCAGCGAGGCAGAGGCCGTGCTGCAACGCGCGCCGCAGGCGTTTGTCGCCTACCAGGCGCTGTATGTGGCTGCCCGCGCTGAAGACGATATTGCCGCTGCACAGGCAGTTGTTCTGCGCATGATGCAGGCCGATCCCGCGCGGCGCTGGTCTGTCCCCATGGCGGATTTTGCGGCGGGACGCCTGTGAAGCGTCTATCGTGTGTCTCTCACCGGTCCCTGTTCCCCGGTGTAGTCTGGCTCTCGCTGCTGGTGCTGGTGAGCTGGGCTTACTGGCCTGGCCTGGACGGTCCCGCACTGCTGGATGACACCGCTAACCTGATGCCGCTGGACCAGCTAGCACAATCGGAACGCTATGCCGTGGACGTGGCTACCGGGAACCGCTCCGGGCCCTTTGGCAGGCCATTGTCCATGGGCAGCTTTGTGCTGGAGCGACTGTATCTCGACAGGGGCCTGCGCGGCCAGAAGACTGTTGGCCTGCTGCTGCATCTGTTGAGTGCAAGCGTGCTCTACCTGCTGTCGCGGCGCCTGGCGCGACGGTCTGGCCTCGAGGGCTCCATCCCGGCCCTGGCAGTGGCGGGTCTGTGGCTGACCCTGCCGCTTTTGCTCAGCACCACACTCTATGTGGTGCAGCGGATGACGCTGCTGGCCGCGCTGTTCAGCCTGTTGTCCCTGCTGTTTTACACGACCGGGCGCGATGCGCAGCTGCAGCGCCGGCCC
>JAZBPS010000479.1:0-1140 GCA_036353375.1 Halieaceae bacterium
CGATTCCGTTTTTCAGTGTGATGTTTACCATCGCACCATGGATTGGAAGATGACCTTTGTCGATCATACGGACATTATGAAGGGTTAGAATCATTTTCTTCATATAGCCAAAATAATCCACCTCATCGGTGTTGGATACATACCCAACATAAATGTCATTTCTCTTATCATGGTAGTATACGGTTCGTTTTTCGTGGTTTTCTAGACGAGCACCATAGACATAGATTAAATCTGGTTGACGATCTTTGTATTCAGCTGGTTTCGCAAGATCAAACAAGTTGCATAAACTAATCCCATGGTTCATAAAATCACGATGGAAGTAGATGAATGCGAGAGACGCTCCTACCTTTGCGGGATAACAGAAGAAGTGTCCTTGATGGATCGACAAATAATCCAGAGGATTTTGGGTAACCTCTGTGAATAAGCCACTCCGTTTGTTCTCTTTTGGATAAATGATAAAGGGTGGTGTGAAAACAATCTTTTGGATAATTTGCACATCCTTGATTTTATCATATTCTTGAGGTAGTGATGTGCCGTTTTTATGTAATACAAGACCCGCATTAATACCTGCGGATAATTGTCGATAAATGTTGTGTTGTTGTTCGAGCAAGTTTTCTTCAATGCGTCGATACGTTTTTAAGATGAGGTTTGTAAAGTCGGTTTTCGCATCAATAAAATTGGTGGATTCGATGCCATCAGCTTCTTCACTGCTTTGAATTAGGGCGTATCGTTCTCGACTGCGCCAGTAGTTGTATAATCCTTCAATAAACTCCACAACCGTATCGGTGTGTTTTAATAGTTTTTTGTACTCCTTATTGAGTTGTTCAATGTCTTTTTTATCGAGAATCATACATAGTTTAAAGAAACGAAGAATATCTTCGTTAAAATCATCTTCCCCACATAAGTCGAACATCCGTTCAATAAGCGCAGAATCGCGTTTTTGTAAGGACTTCACGTACTTCTT
This sequence comes from Halieaceae bacterium, assembly GCA_036353375.1. Taxonomy (GTDB): domain Bacteria; phylum Pseudomonadota; class Gammaproteobacteria; order Pseudomonadales; family Halieaceae; genus JANQIO01. Next base: position 965 of record JAZBPS010000479.1, read on the forward strand.
AAGAACGCTGTTAAAGCCTTCTGAATCCAGTAACTCATCTGGTGTTTTACAATATTTAATTGAAAAGTTTAAGATGACGTTTCGTCTGTTTTGGCTAAATTCTTTAATCATGGCCATCACCTCTTTTCGTTATTATAACAAGACATCAATAACTTTAACAGATTAAAGCGTTTTCA
>JAZBPS010000333.1:0-2718 GCA_036353375.1 Halieaceae bacterium
GAGCGGCTGTATCTCGACAGAGGGCTGCGTGGACAGAAGACCGTGGGCCTGCTGCTGCATCTGCTGAGTGCAAGCGTGCTCTACCTGCTGGCGCGGCGCCTGGCGCGAGGGGCTGGCGTCGAGGGTTCCATCCCGGCCCTGGCAGTGGCCGGCCTGTGGCTGACCCTGCCGCTTTTGCTCAGCACCACACTGTATGTGGTGCAGCGGATGACGTTGCTGGCCGCGCTGTTCAGCTTGTTGTCCCTGTTGTTTTACGCGACCGGGCGCGATGCGCAGCTGCAGCGCCGGCCCGCACTGGCCTGGTTTGTACTCTGTGGCCTGGCGTTCGCGCTGTCGGCGCTGTCCAAGGAAAACGGCCTGTTGACCCTGCCGCTACTGACAGTGCTGGAGTTGTATATATACCGTTTTCGCAGCAGTGCGAACGGTTTGAGTCGCTCGCTGGCGGTTTTTCATTGCGCGGCTTTCCTGCTGCCTTTGCTGGCATTCCTGTTGCTTATTCTGCTGCGGCCAGAGTTCCTGTTTTACGGCTACGCCGTGCGTGACTTCAGCCTGGCGGAACGATTGCTGAGCCAGGCGCTGATCCTGTTCGACTACCTGCGACAGGTGGTCTGGGTGGACGTGGCGCGACTGGGGGTGTACCACGACGATATCGCGCCAGTGCGCAGCGCGGCGTCCCTCCCGGTGGTGCTGGCGCTGCTGGCCTGGGCGGGGCTGGCGCTCTTCGCCCTGGTGTCCGCCGTCACTGGCAAGCTGCGAATGGCCGGGTTTGCGGTGGCGTTTTTCCTGGTGGCACACGCCATGGAATCGACGGTGTTTCCGCTGGAGCTCTATTTCGAACACCGCAATTACCTGCCGACTGCAGGTCTGCTGCTGGGTGGCGTCTTCGCGCTATACCGGGCGGTAGGGCGCTTGCCTGCGCTGGAGAGCTGGCTGCACCTGCTGCTCGCGGTTTTGCTGCTGCGCAACCTGGTGCTGCTGGGCTCGCAGGCGATGCTCTGGTCCGACAGCCGCCTGTTGCACCTGCAGGCCGTGGTGCAGCACCCGGATTCCCGGCGCGCCGCGCTTGAGCTCGGCAGGGTATTCGCCCAGGACGGCAACCTGGAGGGTGCGCTGGCATTGCTGCAGCAGACACAGTCGCTGACGCGGTCGCCCGAGGTGGAGCGGCAACTCCTGGAAAGCGTGTACTACTGCATGGCGAACCGGCCGCTGCCTGCTGGCAGCTTCCAGATTGCCGGCGTCAGTCGCGAGCAGCTGGCGTCGGTCACGCTGAATAACACCGTTCAGCACCTGACCCGCCTGGTGCTGGCAGACAAATGCGCGGCCGGTGATGGCCTGCGCATTGCCGATGCGCTGCAGGGCTGGGTGCTGGGCGGTGGGGAGCCCATCGGCACGCCGCGCCTTTACGGCAGTCTGCTGCTGGTGGAAAACAAGCTGGAGCGGTATGAACAGGCCCTGCAGTATGCGAAGCTTCTGACCCGGCGAGAGCCTGACAATGCCATGGGTCTGCAGTTCACCCTGTACCTGGCGACCCGTCTGCAGCGCGCGGATGATGCGGAGCAGGCCATGGCCGCATTGATCCGGCTGCGGGATGCCGGACGATTGACCCGGCAGGAGGCTGCCAATCTCGCCCTGTTTATCGATGCCCCGGCTGACGGGGCCGCAGCAAAACCGCAGTAGACACAGGACTAACCCATGACCTCCATATCCCTGTCCGTGGTGATTCCCGCCAAGAACGAATCTGCAGGCCTTTCGGCCCTGTTGCCCGCGCTGCGCAGCGCCTATCCCGACGCGGAGCTCATCGTCGTCAGTGACGGCTCCACCGACGATACTGTAGCAGTGGCGGAAGCGGCGGGCGCCCGGGTGCTGCGTCATCCCTACAGCAAGGGGAACGGGGCGGCAATCAAGACGGGCGCGAGGGCCGCTACAGGGGATGCGATCCTGTTCATGGATGGCGACGGCCAGCACCGCGTGGAGGACATGGGGGCTTTGTTAGCGCGCTTCGAGGAGGGGTACGACCTGGTCGTGGGTGCTCGGCAGGGGTTGGGCGACCAGGCCAGCGTCGCCCGCTGGGGCGCCAATACGGTCTACAACCTGTTCGCAAGCTGGATGGTGGGGCATCGTATTGACGACCTCACCAGCGGCATGCGTATCGTCAACCGGGAGAAGTTCCTGAGCTTTCTGTACCTGCTTCCCAACGGTTTTTCCTATCCCACAACATCGACCATGGCGTTCTATCGGGCGGGCTACTCGGTGGCGTTCGTCCCCATAAGTACGCGGGAGCGAGTGGGCGAAAGCCATATCAATGTCTGGCGCGACGGCATTCGCTTCCTGTTGATCATTTTCAAAATCGGCACACTCTATTCGCCGCTGAAGCTCTTCCTGCCGGTGGCGATGGCCATTTTTCTTGCCGGTCTCGGGTACTACGGCTACACGTTGGCGAGCTTCGGCCGCTTTACCAACATGAGCCTGCTGCTGTTTGTGTCGTCAGTGATCGTCTTTCTGATCGGTTTGATCTCGGAGCAGATCAGTAACCTGATGTACCGACAGGAGTAGTCAGGCGTTGCAGGTGGTGCCATCTGCGCAGATTGTTACCTGTTGCAAGCCCGCAGAGGCCGTCGAGGCGCTGCCGCTACCTACTTTATGGGCAGTCAGTGGTAATGCCAGGCTCGCGGGATCAGGCCGGTAGCTGACAATCACCGCCGCCAGCTGTGGTTTTGC
>JAZBPS010000334.1:0-3903 GCA_036353375.1 Halieaceae bacterium
CGGCCCTGCGCCGGGTGGCACCTTCTGTATTGCGCCACCGACTGCGCCGCGATCCGCTGGATGAGTCGGGTTCCGGCGCTCGCATAGAGCGGGCGCTGGACGAGGTATTCGCCTGAGCGTGGACAATATCGGTGAAAGCCGCTGGGAGGATGCCCTGCAGGCTGCGGCACTGCTGGCGGTGGACCCCCTGGGTTTGGGCGGCGTAGCGCTGAAGGCGAGGCCGGGGCCGGTGCGCGACGCCTGGCTGCAGGAACTCAAGGCACTGCTGCCGACGACAACGCCGTTTCGAAAGATTCCGCAAACCGTCAGCGAAGCCAGACTGCTGGGCGGGCTTGACCTCGCCGCGACACTGAAGGCGGGTGCACCCGTATCGCAGACGGGTTTACTTACCGAATGTGACGGCGGCTATGCAGTGCTCGCCATGGCGGAGCGCTGTGAACGCAGCACTGCGGCCCACCTTTGCCAGGCCCTGGATCGCGGAGAGGTGCGGGTAGAGCGGGAGGGTCTCAGTGCCCAGGCACCGGCGCACGTTGCCGTGATCGCCCTGGACGAGAGCGCTGATGATGACGAGCAGCTGGACCCCGCCCTGGCGGAGCGCCTCGCATTTCACATCGACCTGCATCTCGTGGGAATCAGGGACCTGGCTGCCCTGCCCGTTGATACTGCGCGGATTGCAGCCGCCCGTGACTCGGCTGCCTCAATACATTGCGACGGCGACAGTCTGAGCCGGCTGGTAGGCGCGGCCGCTGCTTTTGGCGTTGATTCCCCGCGAGCCTCTCTTTTCGCGCTGGAGACAGCCCGCGCCGCAGCAGCGCTGGATGCGCGCAGCCGGGTGGAGGAATCCGACCTGGAGCTTGCAACGCGTCTGGTGATCGCGCCGCGGGCAACCCGGATTCCCATGGTGGAGGAACAGGCCGAGGAACAGCCACCGCCCCCGCCGGAGGAGCAACCCGAGCAGGACGCCGAGCAGGATAACGACATGCAGCAGGGCGAGGGCATGCAGGATCGCCTGATAGAGGCGGCGCAGGCGGCGCTGCCAGCGGGCCTGCTGGCCAGGCTGGCGCAGGCGGGACTTGCGCGACGCGCCCAGCGTGCCGGAAAGTCCGGCCAGATGCGACGCGCCAAGACCCGCGGCCGTCCCATGGGGACTATTGCAGGTGACCCGCGCAGCGGTGCCAGGTTGAGCCCGGTTGCTACACTTCGCGCTGCAGCGCCCTGGCAACCCTTGCGACAGCAGGAACAGCCCGGAGATCATCCGGGCATGCTCATACGCCGGGATGACTTCCGCGTGGTTCGCTTCCGCGAGCGCTCTGAAAGCACCACGGTCTTTGTGGTGGACGCGTCCGGGTCCTCAGCCCTCAATCGACTCGCGGAGGCCAAAGGCGCCGTGGAGTTGCTGCTGGCAGACTGCTATATCCGCAGGGACCAGGTCGCCATGGTCGCCTTTCGCGGCGAAGATGCAGAAGTACTGCTACCGCCCACCCGTTCGCTGGTGCGCGCAAAACGCAACCTGGCCGCATTACCCGGTGGCGGCGGCACGCCGCTCACGGCGGCCATAGAGACCGCAGCCGCACTCGCCGACCAGCTCCGGCGCCGCGGCAGCACCCCGGCGGTGGTGTTCCTGACCGACGGCAGAGGCAATATTGCCAGAGATGGCAGCCGCGGGCGCGAGGCCGCGGCCGAGGACCTCGAGTCCGCCGCCGCCCTGTTCCGGGAAGCCGGCGTATCCGGCATGGTGATAGACACATCGCCGCGGCCCGGCCCCAGTGCCGAAAACCTGGCCCGAAGCCTGGACCTGACTTACCTGCCCTTGCCCCATGCTGACGCCAACCAACTGCGAGACGCCGTGCGCGCCGCCAGCCCGTGACCCCGCAACAACGCCTGCAACACTGGCGCTGGCCGCACCGGGAATACAGCGACTTCGTGCAAGTGGGCGAGCAGCGCTGGCATGTACAGCGCATGGGTGAGGGGCCTGCCCTGCTGCTGCTCCACGGCACAGGCGCAGCGAATCATTCCTGGGCCGAGCTCATGCCCCTGCTGGCCCGCGACTTTCAGGTGGTTGCCCCGGACTTGCCAGGTCACGGGCTGTCCGATGCGCTACCCGGCGACGGTATGTCGCTACCCGGTATGGCCAGTGCCATCGCCGCGTTGCTCAAACAGTTGGACATCGTGCCCGCGCTGGTCGCAGGGCACTCCGCCGGCGCAGCTATCCTGGCCGGTATGTGCCTGGATCGCCATATCGCCCCGCGCGCACTGATCAGCGTCAACGGTGCCATGCTGGCATTGCCCGGCATGACCGGCCTGTTCTTTAGCGCCAGCGCCAGGCTTATGGCCGCGGTACCCAGCGTCCCGGCCTTCGTGGCAGGCCTGGGGGGGCGCCGCAGTTTTACCGAACGCATGCTGGAAAGCACGGGGTCATCCATTTCCGGGGACATTGTTGAGCGCTATCGCTGCCTGGCAGGCCACCCGCCCCACGTGGCCGCTGCCCTGCAAATGATGGCGCGCTGGGACCTGGTGACCCTGCAGCGGCGACTGCCCTCGCTGGACGTCCCGGTCGCGCTGATCGCCTGTGAGGCAGACCGGACAGTGCCGGCCTCCCAGTCGGACAGTCTGCACCGGATACTGGGACAAAGCAGCCTGCACCGACTGCCTGGGCTGGGACACCTGGGACACGAGGAGGATCCAGCCCGGTTTCACGCCTTGTTCCGTGAGGTGGCGGAGCAGCGATTGATCCAGGTCGCAGCAGATGTAATTAGCTGAGTTCGCGGCCTGTTCACAGCAGGGAAGTATTGCTATTCTGTCAATGTTATTTGACAGCTTGGACGTCCAATCAGGTGAACAATCCCGACCCAGTAGTGACCGGCGCCATGCAGCACGCCCTGCGACCCCATGCAATCGTTATCGGCAGCGGCTTCGGCGGGCTTGCCAGCGCCGTCAGGCTGGGCGCCAGGGGCTACCGCGTCACCGTACTTGAGCGACTCGATCGCGCCGGCGGTCGTGGCCGCGTACACCAGCAGGACGGCTTCACGTTTGACGCAGGCCCCACCATCATTACCGCGCCGTTCCTGTTTGAGGAGCTCTGGCAGGTTGCCGGCGAGCGCTTCAGCGATGACGTCGACCTCAAGCGCATGGACCCCTTCTACCGGGTTCGCTTTGACGACGGAACTCACTTCGACTATGTCGGCGAACCGGAACGTAACGAGGCGCAAATTCGTGCGCTGGATCCCTCGGATATCGATGGCTATCGCCGCTTCCTGAAGGCCGCGGAGCAAAATTACCGCGTCGGTTTTGAATCGCTGGTATCAAGGCCTTTTACAAGGCTGTCCGATATGGCCAGCGTGGTGCCGGACATGTTGCGCCTGCGGGCCGACCGGCCGGTACACCGGATGGTATCCCGCTATGTCCGCAACGAAAAATTGCGCATGGTGCTGAGCTTTCATCCCTTGCTGATAGGCGGCAATCCCTACGCTGCCAGCAGCGTTTACACACTGATTTCCCACCTTGAGAAAAGTAGCGGCGTGTTTTCCGCGATGGGTGGCACCGGTTCGCTGGTCAAGGGGCTTGAGCGCCTGATTGCCAAGCAGGGCAACAGCATCCGCTTCAATGCTGACGTGACAGAGATCTGCCTGGAAGGTCGTCGCGCGACGGGCGTACAACTGGCAGATGGCACCCGTATGGATGCCGATGTGGTTGTCTGCAATAGCGACGTGGCCTGGACCTACAAGCACCTTATGCCGGGTCTCAAGCGACACCGCTGGACAGACCGGCGCCTGGCCAGGGCACACTACTCGAACGGACTTTTTGTCTGGTATTTCGGCACTAACAAGCGTTATGAGGATGTCCCCCACCACAGCATTCTGCTGGGTCCTCGCTACAAGGGCCTGCTGGATGACATTTTCCACC
>JAZBPS010000335.1:0-3320 GCA_036353375.1 Halieaceae bacterium
CCGCGCTCGGTGCAGGCGCAGATGCGCCGGCGCTTCCAGACGGCCCTGGAGGTGTGCCGTGCCGCCACCGCCGCCCTGGAAGATCACCGCCAGACCCTCTCTGCGGAGGGCCGCCGGCAGCTGATCACCGTCGAGGCGGTGCTCGAGCGCTACGACCCCGCCCGCCAGCGTCCCGGTGCGTCCCTGTCGCGCACGCCTGATGTGCTGCCCCGCAGTCTGATCGGGGTGCTCGACCGGGTGCGCCGCCAGCTCGATCCCGCCGCCGAAGTGAACCTGCTGGAGGGTTTCCGGCGCCGGCGGGACGCCACGCTGGTGTCCTTGCGCATCCTGCTGCTGCTGGTGCTGGTGCCGCTGCTGGTGCAGCAGCTCAGCCGCTCCCTGGTGGTCTCGCCACTGGTGGACCGCCTGGCTCCGGAAACTCCCTTCCTCAGCTACCCGAGACCGGCACTGGAGGAGGAGGCCGTGGAGAAACTCAGGGTGTTCAAAGAGGAGGTTGAGTTTGATGCCTTGCTCAAGGGTAAGGCTGTGCCCGAGCCCCAGCAGATGCAGGTCTTGCTGGCGGAGCAGGCCCAGGTGCTCAAGCAGCAGGCTGACCGCAGCAGCTCCGAGGCGGTGAAGAACGTTCTGGCTGACCTGGCCGGGCTGCTGGGCTTTGCGCTGATGTGCCTGCTCGGCCGCCGTGAAATCCAGGTTCTGCGTGGTTTTATCGATGAACTTGTTTATGGTCTGAGCGATAGTGCCAAGGCCTTTGGAATTATTCTGTTCACGGATGTATTCGTTGGATTTCATAGTCCTGAGGGCTGGACTGTGCTGCTCAATGGAATTGCCCATCACCTGGGGCTGCCAGCCCGTGAGAACTTTGTGATGCTCTTTATCGCCACTTTCCCAGTGGTTCTGGCGACCGTATTCAAATACTGGATCTTCCGCTACCTGAACCGCGTTTCGCCCTCCTCTGTGGCCACTCTGCGCAACATGAATGGCGGTGGTTGAGGCCCCCCTCTTGCAGTTGATCAGCGGTCCGGCGCGCAGCGGCAAGAGCCGCTGGGCAGAACACCTGGCCCGGAGCAGTGGGCTGCCGGTGCATGTGCTGGTCACAGGCCCCCAGTTGCCGGACGATCCCGCCTGGCAGGAGCGCCTCGCCAGGCACCGCCGGCGCCGGCCGCCCCAGTGGGGCTGTCAGGAGGTTGGAGCAGAGCTGGCCGCTGCCCTCATGGCCCTGCCCGCCGATGAACTGGCCCTGGTGGATTCGCTCGGCACCTGGGTGAGCTGGGGCCTGGAGCTCGATGCCCAGGGCTGGCGCGGGCAGGTGGATGACCTGCTTGCCTGCCTGGACAGACGCACGGGCCCGGTGCTGCTGGTGAGTGAACAGACGGGTTGGGGCGTGGTGCCGCCCACGGCCATCGGCGGGCGCTTCCGCGATCGCCTCGGCGCCCTCGAGGAGCTGCTCGGCGGCCACTGCCACCATCTCTGGCTGGTGGTGGCGGGCCGGGCCATCGACCTGCTCGCCCTCAGCGAGCCCGTGCCCGGCAGCTGACCGCTGCCCCCTCAGCTCATGCCTCGCGTGCTGCTCTATCAGCCCCAGATCCCGCCCAACACCGGCAACGTGGCGCGTACCTGCGCCGCCACCGCTCAGGAACTGCACCTGGTGGAGCCCCTGGGCTTCGAGATCAGCGACCGGCATCTGCGGCGCGCCGGTCTCGACTACTGGCCCTGGGTTCCCCTGCACCGCCATGGGGACTGGGGCGACTGGCGCCTGGAGCAGCAGCGGCGTGGCGGCCGCCTGGTGGCGCTCAGCGCCCACAGCGCTCACAGCTATGCGGATTTCGCCTTCGCTGCCGACGACTGGCTGTTGTTCGGGCGCGAGACCGAGGGCCTGCCGGTGCCTCTGCTGGCCGAGGCGGACTGCTGCCTGACGATCCCCATGGCTCGATCACGCCACCATCCCGGCGGTGGGGTGCGCAGCCTCAATCTGGCTTCGGCCGTGGCGGTGGTGCTCTACGAATCCCTGCGCCAGCTTGGAGAACTGGGGCAATCCTGAGCAGCCCAGGGGCACAGCAGCCTGGACTCTGGCGGTGCTGGCTGAACTTGCTGCCACCGATTCCGTCCGCTACTGTCTGCGCGGTCCAGGGATGCAGGCTTCTCCGCTGGGCTTTGTCGTTTGGGGACAGATTGAATGAAGCCAATTCACGCACTTAAGACAGGTCTTCTACTCCTCTTGCCCGGAGTTGTGGCCATTCCTGCCATCGGTGTTGCCGTATCCCAGCGCAGCCCGAAACAGGCGCCGCTGGAAGAGCAATTGCTCTCCAGTCTCCCCGTCACCGCTCAGACCACCGCGGTTAGCGCTCAAAGCGCGGCCCTCAGCCCTAAGGCCCTCAGGACAGAGACCGCTGTCCCGGCGCACTCTCCAACCCGGACCGAGTCGCCTTCCCAGGCAGAACTGACTGCCGATTTCAGCCCCGCGCCACTGCTGGCCAGCGCGGCCCTGGGTTCCGGCGAGCTGCTGGCGGCCCTGCCCAGTGAGCGCCTCTGGGTGCGTGTGCGCCAGTCCGTGAGTCTGACTGAACTCTCCCGTCAGATGGGGCTGCAGAGCCAGTCCCTGGCCAGCCTCAACGATGTCGGCCCCAGCCATCGCTTCCAGCGCGGCGAGTGGGTGGTGCTGCCAGGCCAGCAGAGCCGCCAGGTCGAGCGCATCGCCGCCCTTGACAGCGCTCAGATGCGTCGCACGCCGCCGCCGCCCAGTGCTCCCCCGCCGGTGCAGACCAAGGGCGTAGTCCGACTTGGTGACACCCTGCTGCAGATTGCCCAGCGCTACGGCGTCACCATGCAGGAGCTGTTGCGCTTCAACCCTGGCCTCGACACTGCCCGGCTGGTGGCCGGCACCGAGGTTCAGCTCGTTCAGTCGGCCCCGGTACGCCAGCGCGCTGTGCTGGGCCTGAGGCCGAGCACCAGCGGGGGGCTCAGCTGGCCGGACCATCCCAGCCTGGGCCAACCCCAGCAGCCCTTCGACGATCGCGGGGCCCACACCTGGATCTGGCCCACCAGCGGCGTGTTCACCTCCGGCTACGGCTGGCGCTGGGGACGCATGCACCGCGGCATCGACCTGGCCAACAACGTGGGCACGCCGATCAAGGCGGCCCGCAATGGCCGCGTGGTGTTCTCAGGTTGGAATGCCGGTGGTTTTGGCTATCTCGTGACCCTTCAGCATCCGGATGGCAGCCGTTCCCTCTATGCCCATAACAGCCGCCTGATGGTGAGTGTGGGCCAGGAGGTGCGCCAGGGCACGGTCATCGCCCTGATGGGCAGCACGGGCAACAGCACGG
>JAZBPS010000480.1:0-1382 GCA_036353375.1 Halieaceae bacterium
ATCCTCGCAGTCCATGATGGTCGTGACCGCTGATTCGATCTGCACGTCACAGATACCGGCGGGATGCAGCTTGGACACCGGGTTTTCCGGATCGATCAGGATCTCGATGTGCAAGCCGTTGTTGCACAACAGGACGCTTTCCAAACGCTCATCGGATTCCCGGTAGCCGGCGAACTCGGCCGGATCGATCAGGCCAGTCTTCTGCCCACTGCGCAGGGTTGCCGAAAGCCCGAGGGGATCGTTGAAGCTGGCCACCGTGTAGGACACCACGTCGGCATGTGAGCCATCGGTCAGCGGCACGGCACTGTCGAGAAACGCGCACACCCTTGCGACGACCTCCGCCCCACGTGCGGGATTGAACGTCAGGCCTTTTTCCAATCCCTCGTCCTCGGGGATCGCGTCGGTCCCGTAGAAAGCATCGTAGAGACTGCCCCAGCGCGCATTGGCGGCATTGAGCGCATACCGGGCATTGTTGACCGGCACCACGAGCTGCGGACCGGCAACCCGGGCGATCTCGTCATCGACATTGTCCGTGCTGACTTCGAACGCCTCGCCTTCCGGCACGAGGTATCCGATCCCGGTCAGAAAGGCCTTGTACTCGGCCATGTCGAGCGGCTGACCGCGATGCGCCCTGCACCAGTCATCCATCTGTGACTGGATCGCATCACGCTTTTCCAGAAGGCTGCGGTTCAGCGGCGCCAGTTCGCCCAGCAGATCGGCGAAACCCTGCCAGAATGCCTCCACCGTAACCCCTGTATCGGGCACGGCGCGTTCCTCGATGAAACGGTAAAGCGTCTCGCTGACCTGAAGGCCGCTGATGGAAATACGGTCGCTCATGAAGAAATTTCCCTAGGATGGTCCAGTCTCTGTGGCCGCAAGCCTAGATACGCCGAAGCCCGAATTCGAATAGGTAATCCGGACGCCTCATCATTGAGCGCGGCAATCGTCGCATTAGAAGGCCACCTTGGCGCCAATGATCAGCGCCGAGATACGAGGCGAAAAAAAGGCCCGCCGGTTCCGCCGGCGGGCCGCGTCAGGCACCGAGGGGGCTTTTCGAATCAGCGCGCGTCGAGCCACTCGCCGATGGCCGGCGGAATGGTCTGCTGCGCCTTGCCGCTGACATAGATGCCGATGTGACCGCCGGGAAAGGACAGTTCACTGTAGTCCTTGCTGCCCACCAGCTTGCCGAGTACGCGCGAGGCATCCGGTGGCACTAGGTGGTCCTGCTCGGCGAACACGTTGAAAATCGGGCACTTGATGTTGCGCAGGTTGACCGTGTATTCGCCGATCTGCACCTCGCCCTTCATCAGCTTGTTCTGCTGGAAGAAGTCCTTGATGAACTGCCGGAAGGTCTCGCCCGCCTGGTCCGGGCTGTCGAAAAT
>JAZBPS010000336.1:0-4317 GCA_036353375.1 Halieaceae bacterium
CCGCGTCCGTCGCCGCCTGCTTGAGCAGCTCCTCCACCCGCTGGTGTGCAATGTCATAGCCCAGCGACAGCTCCGCCGAAATGATGGTGCCGGATTCATGCACCACGGTAAGGGGATTGTTCACCAGAAACAGGTTGGGCACGGTGGCAAGGTCCCGATCCGGCGTCTGTATCTCAGTGTGGAACAGCCCGCGTTCAGTCACCCGGCCGAAGTGTTGTTCACAGCGAATATAGTCACCGGGGCGAAAGCTGTTCACGGCCCGCAGCATCAGTCCCGCCATGATATTGGACACAAAAGTGGTGGAGGACAGCGCGATCACCGCGGTGATGATGATGCCCAGCAGGCTCAGAATCTGGCCCCGGGAGGTTTCACTGACCGGCAGGCTGAAGACGATCGCCAGCAGGCCGACGGCGGTCAGCCCGAGCATCACCACCTGCCGGGAAATGCTTAACTCGCCGCTGCGGTTGCGCCTGAGCATGCGATTGGTGGCTAACAGCAACACTGCCACCACGGTCACCGTAATCGCCAGGGGCAGGAACTGCAGTAGATCGTTGGGAGTCACGGCCGAGAGCATAAAAGGGGTGGAAGGCACATTTCCACAGAAAAATACGTTTGCGGCCTGCCCGCACAACCGCGGCACGCGTGCACCAATATGGTTCCCCGGGCACTACAGCGGCGGGAAATCGCGCCAACCCTGCCCGACCATAAATATTAAGCTATTGATTTAAATGACGAATTTGTCATTGGCGCCATTGTTGCAGTCTTTCCAGCTGGTACTAAAAAAGCCACACCGCATAACTTGCCTGCGCCGTCATGGCGCCTGGCTCAGGCAAAACAAGGAGCCGTCGCCGTGCGCGAGGTCGATAAAAAATACCTGTTCCTGCTCACCGTGTTTGTCTCGGTGATCTGCATCCTGAATGTCATCAGCGCCAAGCTGAGCGACCTTCCCCTGTGGCCCACGGTGGTGGGCGCGGGCATCATCTGCTACTGGATTACCTTTCCTATTACCGATGTCGTCTCCGAGGTCTACGGCAAGGACAACGCCCAGTTCCTGGTATGGATGGGGTTTGTCGCCAATGTGATCGTGGTGTCGCTGTCGACCTGGGCCGTCGCCCTGCCGCCGGATACCACCTATGCCCACCAGGAAGAGTTTGCGACGGTGTTGGGTGCCATACCGGTGATCGTACTGGCGTCGCTTTGCGCTTACCTGACCGCACAAAGCCACGATGTCTGGGCCTACCATTTCTGGAAACGGAAGACCGGTGGCAAGCACATGTGGCTGCGGAACAACCTGAGCACCATTTCCTCACAGCTGATTGATTCGATTATTTTTAACGGCATTGCCTTTTACATTTTCGGCAGCTGGAATTTTGCCACCATGGTGAGCGCCACCGTGGGGTACTGGCTGTTGAAGCTTTGCATTGCCGTGGCGGACACACCGCTGGTGTATCTGCTGCACTACTGGCTCACGGGCCACTGGTCACCGGCCAGGGCGGCGGAAGCTGACGCCCTGGTCGCGGCAATTGCGAAAACGGAATCCGGAACAGCCCATGCAAAGAACGCTTAGGGACTGCATCGTGCTGGCGGGCCCTGAGCTCGCACCCCATCGCTGTGCCCGGCTGGTGATCGACGGCGACACCATCGCCGAACTGGACATACTCGAACCCGTAATGCAGCTAGACGACGGCGCCCTGGTCGTGATGCCGGGCATGTACAACAGCCACACCCATATGGGCGACAGCTTCCTGCCCGACGGCGCCACCGGCCTCACCCTGGAAGAGGGCTTCTTCCGGCCCCATGGCATGAAGTACCGGGAGTTGGCCAAACTCAAGCGTGAGGACCATCTGCGCTGCCTCTGCGAGACCCTGGGCTACATGGCGCGCACCGGCACCATTGGGCACCTGGACTTTCGTGAGCAGGGGCCGTACGGCGTGGAACTGCTGCGGGAAGCTGCCGAGCAGACCGGCATCGACTCGGTGATCCTGGGCCAGTTTGACGGCGTGCCCTTCGACGAGGCTGCGCTGGACAAAGACACGGACCCGCTGCCGGACGCCGCCAAAGCAGAACTGGCGGCGTTACTGGACGTTGCCGATGGCTTCAGTGAAAGCACCATGAACGATCTCACCAGCCCGGCGTGGCAGGAAATTCGCGCCATGACCGAGGCCAGGCAGAAGCTGCGTGCCATCCACTGCCTGGAGAACGAGGGCTACCGCGACAACAGCCTGCGCATTGCCGGCGTGGGTGACCTGCAGCGTGCGCTGGACCTGTACCACCCGCACCTGATCGTACACATGACAGTGGCCAATGCGTCTGAAATTGCATTGCTGGCGGCCAGTGGCGTACCCGCGGTGCTGAACCCCCGGGCCAATGCCAACCTGGGCCTGCCCTTACCGCCGGTTCACGCGCTTATGAAAAGCGGTGCAGCGCTGCTGCTGGGCACCGATAACGGCCTGCTGAACAGCCCCAACCTGTTTGCCGAGCTGGACTTCACCTACAAGCTGGCCAAGAGCCAGGCGGGAGATCCCAAGCTGCCCGACCCGTTTGCGATACTGCGCATGGTCACCAGCAATATTCGACAGGTGCTGGGCGAAGAACACGGCGGCTACCTGGCAGCCGGCATGCCCGCGAGTTTTGTGGTATTGAACTTTCACCAGTCACACCTGAAGCGCAGCCGCCACCTGGGCGCCAGCATCCTCACCCGGGTCACGCCGGAAGATGTGCTGGCCACCTACCGCTGCGGCCGCCCCCTGTATGAATCCGCGTCGTTTGCAGACGTGTGGCAACAACCCTGAGAGCGTCCATCATGTCTGACACCCCGGAGAACAGCGCCGTCCTCGGACCCAATCCGCGCAACCAGTGGCGCGTCAGCGCCGCCCACGCCGACCTGACCCGACCCCTGATCGCACCCCGGCCCCTGGACCTGCCGGCATTGCCCAAAGCCATTACCGTGGACGCCGCTCGCAGCGCCGTGATTGTGGTGGATATGCAGAACGACTTCTGCCACGAAGACGGCTGGCTGGCGGGTATCGGCGTGGATGTCGCACCGGCGCGCGCCGCCATTGAGCCCATAAACGCCCTGCTACCGGCCATGCGTGCCCTGGGTATGCCAGTGATCTGGCTTAACTGGGGTAACCGGCCCGATCTCGCCAATATTTCCCCGGCTCTGCAGCATGTCTACAACGGCGACGGCGCCAGCGCGGGCCTGGGCGACAAACAGGGCGAGCGGCAGGCACGCGTACTGGAGCGCAATTCCTGGTCAGCCCAGCTGGTGGAGGAATTGACGGTAGAACCCGGTGACATTCGCGTGGACAAACACCGCATGAGCGGTTTCTGGGACACGCCGCTTGATGCCATTCTCAGGAACCTGCGGGTGGATACCCTGTTCTTCTGCGGCGTCAACGCCGACCAGTGCGTGCTGCACACCCTGGCCGACGCCAATTTCCTCGGCTACGACACGGTGTTGGTGGAACAGGCGACCACCACCACGTCGCCGGACTATTGCCTGCAGGCTACCCTGTACAACGTGCGCCAGATTTTTGGATTTACCGTCGAAGCGCAGGCACTTGCCGCTGCGCTTGCCGACTAGGAGCCCTGCCCATGCCCGCCCTGCCCAGCGTTGTACGACCGGAACAGCTCAGCGCCAAACGTATCAGCCCCACGGACACGAACTATTTCGCGCTGCTGGTTGACCCGATAGACACGCCGCCGGAGTGCCTGCTGGTGGTGGAAATTTACGAACCCCGGGGCAAGACGCCTCCCAATGTTCACCAGCAGGCCTATGAGTTCTTTTTTATCCTTAAAGGCCGTGGGCGCGCCTTCTCCGGCGATGTGGAGATACCCCTGTCCACCGGCGATTTCCTGACCGTACCCCCCGGCGGCGAGCACGTGGTGGAAAACCTCACCGATGAAAAGCTCTACGCCCTCTGCCTGATGCAGCCCAATGAGGGTTTCGCTGAATTGATTCGCGCAGGCGAGGACGTGCCGTTGACGGATGAGGATATCGCCGTGCTGCGCGGGGAATAAATGAATAAATGGGGTCAGAGTACCTTTTCCGTATATCACCTCGTTAACGCATCGACCGATCAGGAAAAGTTACTCTGACCCCATTTATGCCTCATTTATCATTTATTCACATTTTTTCCAGTTGGGAATAAGAATCGTTAGCGGTTACACTGCGCGCCGCTGATACATTCCCTCTGGAGTTTCACCTTGACCATCCGACCTTGCAGGTCTCTGACCACAGCAATCCTTTTTCCCGCCTGTGCAGACAGCACCCTCCCCGCCTTTGGCGATGAAGCCGGCGGGGCGGTTGAAGAA
>JAZBPS010000337.1:0-4959 GCA_036353375.1 Halieaceae bacterium
ACCTTTGGCACGGGCTCATTCATTGTGATGAACACCGGCAAGAAGCCGCTGACCTCGCGTTCCGGCCTGCTGAGCACCGTGGCCTGGCAGCTGGAAGGTGACATCGGTATGACCTATGCCCTGGAAGGGGGCGCATTTATATGCGGAGCGGCGGTGCAGTGGCTGCGTGACGAACTGCAGATCATCAAAAAGGCACCGGATATCGAGGCGCTGGCAGCGGGTGTCGCCGACAATGGTGGCGTTGAATTCGTGCCCGCGCTGACGGGCCTTGGCGCCCCCTGGTGGGAACCTGACGCGAGAGGCACTATTACCGGGCTGACCCGTGGGACCGGGCGTGGTCACATCGCGCGGGCCACACTCGACGCCATGGCGTTGCAGAACGTGGACATACTGCTGGCCATGGAAGAAGACCTGGGCAAGCGAATGAAGCCCCTGCGGGTGGACGGCGGTGCGGCGAGCAACAATTTGCTGATGCAGTTACAGGCCGACTATCTGGGCAGAAAACTGGTGCGTCCTAAAATTATTGAGACCACGGTAGCCGGCGCCAGTTATCTCGCGGGGCTGGGGGTTGGTTTGTGGGACAGCCAAAAGGATATCCGCAAGCTGTGGAAAGCGGAGCAGGAGTTTCACGTGCAGATGCGGCCCGCAGCGCGCAGCGCGCGTATGGCGAGCTGGCGGGCAGCGATACGCAAGACCCTCGCGGACTAGCGTAGCTCGCGGCCATAAAAAAGCCCGGCCAGTTCGCCTGGCCGGGCAACGCTCGCTCTATTCACCCCAGGGAAAGGGACAGTCCCAGCTCCCAGCAGGCGGCCATCAGGCCGACAGCGAGGGAGGTCCAGAGAAACTTTTTCTGCTCGATCTCAGCGAAATCAAACTGGCGCAAGCCGACGCCTGACAGCACATCCGGGTTGTAGTACGCGAACAGGAAAAACAGGCCGCCGCAAAAGTTGGCAAGCGCCGTTCCCGTGGCTCCCTGCCAGGAAAGGCCGACACCCAACAGCAGCGCAAGGGTGGCAAACAGGGCCATGCACAAGCGCAGCAGTCGTATGTTTGATTCGTTTAATGGCATCGGTGTCACTGGCAGCTCCGCGTGTCGCGTCGATATAGCGAATACTAGCCATTTGACGTCCGCCGTCAGCAACCGCGACTGCAGACTGCGAACTGGTTCCGCTTTTTGCGCTACCAGACCGGGAAAATGTGAACCTGTTGGCGCTTTAGGCGAGGGCGCTAGCGATTGTTCCCGTTTGCTTCCTCCCTGACACCCGCTACCGCGACGGCGTTGGGGCCGTCTGCGCCCAGGCAGATCGTGGTGTCGGCCACGGCGATGGTCTCCGGTCTGTGTGCCACAAGGACACGGGTGATGGCGAGGCGCGCAAGGTTCTGGTTGATGCGTTGTTCCGTTGCGATATCCAGGTGACTTGTGGCTTCGTCCAGCAGCAGCAGGGCGGGCTGACGGTACAACGCCCGCGCCAGCATGATGCGCTGGACCTGGCCGCCGCTGAGCGCCGCTCCCATGTCGCCTACCGGTGTTTCATAGCGCATCGGCAAGCGCTGTATGTCGTCGTCTATGCAGGCCAGCTTCGCGCAGTGGATCAGACGTTCCCAGTCCAGCTGTGGCTGGAACCCGAGTATGTTGTCGAGTATGGAGCCGCTCAGGAGTTGGTCTTCCTGGGTAACAGCCGCCAGGCACCGGCGGTAGTCGGGGCAATTGTCCACGGCGTGTCCGTCGACACGCACCTCGCCTTCTGCGGGTGAGTACAGGCCCATAAGGCAGTGCAGCAGGGTGGTTTTCCCGCTGCCACTGGGCCCGATGATGGCGCAACAACTGCCTGGCGGGATGCAGAAGCTCAGCTCGCGGAACAGCCATGGACCCTCAGTGCCATGGCGGTAGCCCAGCCTTTTCGCCTCGATCTGCAGGTTTTTACTATCACTTTTGGCGAGGCCGACGCCCTGGGCCGGTGAATGCTCCACGGCTGCAAGGGCGATATCTGACAGCCTTTCAAGGTGCAGGCCCAGCATACGCAGTTCGAAAGCCTGCGCCATCAGCCCGTTGGTCGACGTGATGAAGCGCTGTTTGTAACTGATAAAGGCGACCAGCATGCCGATGGAAAGCGTGTTGGCCATGACCATGTCCGCAGCCAGGAATATCACCAACAGGTTCTCAGCGCCGAATACAAACCCGTTTACGGCAGCGGACAGCACATTGAGCCTGGCGACGCGGATATCGGAATTCATCGCCCGCACCATGTGGTTGTGCCAGTGCGAAAGACGATGCTGTTCCCCCTGCGCCAGCTTGATCGTCTGAATGGCGCGCGCCGATTCCATCAGGCTGCTGTCACAGCGGGCGTGCTCCTGGACGCTCTCCAGTGAGGCGCGACGCACCGGTTGGAACAGTGCGACCTGGAAGGCCAGGTACAGGAGCAGGGCAAACAGCACCACCAGCGTGAGTTGGCGACTGTAGAGCATCATTACAATGAGCATCAGCACCGCCATCAAGCCGTCCACCACGGCTGTAACCAGCCCTTCGCTGAGAATATCCCGCACGGCTTCCATGGAGCCGAAGCGGGATATCACGTCGCCAAGATGTCGACGCCGGAACCAGGGCAGGGGCAGGTGCAGCAGGTGATGCATCAGGTTGGATGACAGCTGCAGTTGCAGCCGGGTCGACAGGGACAGCAGTACGCTGGAGCGCAGTGCCGTGGTCGCCACTTCCAGGACCAGGAGCATGGCAAAGCCCAGCGCAAGCACCACCATCAGGTCCCGATCCCCCCGCGGCGCGACATCATCAATCACGGTTTGCAGGTAAAACGGTGTGGCCAGCACAAACAGTTGTAGCAGCAGCGACAGTAACAGCGTGAGGGCCATTGCGCGCTTGAGTCCGCGCATGCCGGACCACAGGTCCGATAGCCTCAACCGCTGTGCAGGCGCCTGATAGCGGAAGGCTTGCCGGGGTGACAATTCCAGCGCGACCCCGGTGAAATGCTGCGACAGTTCCGCAGGTTTGAGCTTTAACACACCCCTGGCGGGGTCGTGTATCACTGCGCGCCGTCGCGTTGCGGATTTCAACACCACGAAATGGTTCAGGTCCCAATGCAGCAGGCAGGGGCAGGCCAGCCTGTGCAGGGCGCTGAGATCAACCCGCAGCGGCCGGGTGGCAAACCCCAGGTCGGCAGCAACCGCAGCGACCTCCCTCAGGCTGTGGCCGCGCTCGGTGCCGCCATAGCGGCGGCGCAGAAAAGCCAGATCTATCGGCCTGCCGTGGCCGGCCGTCACCATGGCCAAGCAGGCGAGGGCGCACTCCGCCGTCTCACTTTGCCATACCATGGGTAGTTCCGGCTGCCATCCGAATTGCAGCGTGGTTCCTGCAGGGCCGTTCACCCCAGATGCCCCCGCAGGCTGAGCAGGGGTTCCAGCAGCCACTCTAGCAGGCTGCGCTGTTCCAGCTGGATGTCAGCCGAGAGCGTCATGCCAGCCCGCAGTGCCACGGTTTCCCCGTAGGCGTCGATCGCGCGCCTGGCGGGCAGGGCGCTGGCCTTGTAGGCAGGTTTGTCCAGTCGCACGGGCAGTGCATGCTGCTCTGCCGGTACCAGGGCGTTGGCGGTAATGTCGGTAAGCCTGCCTTGCTGGATACCAAATTTCTGGAACGGAAAGGCATCGTAGCGTATGGCCAGTTCCTGGCCCGGTGCCAGGAACCCTGCGGCGTGCACCGGCACCAGCAGTCTGGCCACCAGCGGTGAATCACTGGGTAGCAGCGTGAGTACCGGTGTCGAAGGGTGGGCCTGCTGTCCGGGAAGGCTGTCGATACCGCTGACGGTGGCTGCAACCGGCGCTGACAGCACCTGGCTACGGTCACCCTGCAGACGCGCGATTTGCTGCAGCAGGTCGCTCATGGACAGACGCAGTTGGGCCTGGCTGCTGGCAAGCTCCGCAGCCAGCCGGTCCCGCTGCGAGACCAGCACGTTGCGTTCCGCAGACTTCTCTGCGAGAGCGGCGTCCATGCCTTCAATGCCGGCCTGGAGGGTTAGTCGTACGTCACGCAGCCGCTCCAGTTCCGAAAGCGGTACATGTCCCGGCGCCGCCAGTTTCTCATGGCGAGCCAGCCGGTCGCCTGCGATCCGCAGGCGCTCGGCCAGCACCTTCCGCTGCCGCTTCAGCGCCTCTGTGGTTTTCGACAGATCACGGATGCGGCCTTCCAGTGCCCGCCGTCGCAAGTCGCTGAGTTCCGCCTGGCGGGCCAGTTCCCGCTCCAGGGTGCTGCGTTTATCGGTCATTTCCCGCAGCAGGACCGCTTGCAGGGACTGGCCACCCTGCAGGTCATGGTCGCCACTGATGACGGCCAGCGGCGTGCCAGCGGTGACGCGCTCGCCAGGCGCCACCAGCAGCCGGGTGATTCGCCCGGGGAAGGCGGGGTACACCCGCACCGTGCCGGCGGCAGGTTCCAGCCAGCCCCGCACGGTCTCCTTGCGCGCATACTCGCCCTGGGTCAGCAGCACCAGCGCAGCGCTCACCCACAGGACAAGCCCTGCCGCCAGTACCAGCTGTGGCCAGCGGGGTAGTAGCAACACCTCCCCGTGCAGGCGTGTGCGCTGTGCGTCCAGCACCTCGCGTCGAAACAGTCCCATGGCGCGTCCCTGCCCATGAATGTACTGCGCGTCAGTATAGGCTCGCTAGCCGGCGGGTGAAGTCCGGGGCGCCAGCTTGCGCGGCGCGGTTGTTAAATGCCGCCCATCAACAGGTACTTGATTTCCACGTAGTCATCCATGCCATAGATGGATCCCTCGCGGCCCATGCCGGATTCCTTGACACCACCAAAGGGCGCCATCTCGTTGGAAATCATGCCGGAGTTGATGCCGACCATGCCGTATTCAAGGGCTTCTGCCACGCGCCAGATACGCCCGATGTCCCGGGCGTAGAAGTAGGAGGCCAGGCCGAACTCGGTATCGTTCGCCATCCCGATCA
>JAZBPS010000338.1:0-5333 GCA_036353375.1 Halieaceae bacterium
CGGCCTGACGCGGCGCCCGTATACCGAAAAGCTGCACCGCTGCGGCCCGCAGGTGCCCGCAGTGGTTCTCTCCCTCGCTCCCATTGAGTAACATCAAGGCTCACCAACCCCTTGTGTTCACCCACTCACAGGAGCCACCGGGCATGAGCGACGCCATTACCCCTTTTTCCATTGATATCCACGGCGACCCGCTGGATGACCTGAAGCAGCGCCTGGGCAACACGCGCTGGCCCGAGAAAGAGGTGGTGGACGACTGGTCCCAGGGCATTCCCCTCGCCTACACCCAGGAGCTCGCCCAGTACTGGGAGTACCAGTACGACTGGAAGCGCTGGGAAGCCAGGCTCAACCGCTGGAACCCCTGCATGACCACGATCGAGGGCATCGACATTCACTTCCTGCATGTAAAAAGCCCGCGGGAAGATGCCCTGCCCATGATCATCACCCACGGTTGGCCCGGCTCCATCGTGGAATTCCACAAGGTCATTGATCCCCTCACCAACCCTCCTGAGGGTGAGCCGGCCTTTCATCTGGTTGTCCCCAGCCTGCCCGGCTATGGCTTCTCCGGCAAACCCACCACAACCGGCACCTCGGCGGAAAAAATCGCCGGGATGTGGGGCCAGCTGATGGCGCGACTGGGCTACGACCGCTATGTGGCCCAGGGCGGCGACTGGGGCGCGCTGGTCACACAGTGCATGGGGATCAGCGAGACGGAGCACTGCGCCGCCATTCACATCAATATGCCCATCTGCCCCCCGGACGAGGAGGGTCTTAAGGACATGACAGACTTCGAGAAAGAGGCGCTGGCGGGCCTCGAGCACTACAGCCACTGGGATTCAGGCTACAGCAAACAGCAGAGCACCCGCCCCCAGACCCTGGGCTACGGCCTGGCGGATTCCCCGGTGGGCCAGATGGCCTGGATTATTGAGAAATTCTGGAGCTGGACTGACTGCGACGGTCACCCGGAAAATGTGCTGACCAAGGACGAGATGCTGGATAACGTGATGATGTACTGGCTCACCAACAGCGCCGCCTCGTCCGCACGCCTGTACTGGGAGAGCTTCAACAACCCCAACCTGGAACAGATTCACATACCGGTGGGTGCCTCCATCTTCCCGAAGGAAATCTTCCGCTCCACCCGCCGCTGGGCGGAAAAGCGCTTCACCAATATCATCCACTGGTCCCATCTGGACAAGGGCGGCCACTTTGCGGCACTGGAACAGCCGGAAACCTTCGTCACAGAACTGCGCGCCTGCTTCCGCCAGCTGCCCTGATTACACAGGCCGGGCAGGCTGCGGCAGTTTCCGGCCCGGACCGCAACGGTTTCCGTGCGGGAGCGGCCGCGAAACGCACCAGCCCTGCCTGACACCCCGCAGAAGTTAGCACCGCACTACATAATCTATAGTTTTGCATTTGCCCCGGCGCTGACTTTTCCCTACAGTTGCAGAGGCAACGCGCGTTAAATCGGCTTACTTGATCTCAACCCGCTATGTCCGCAGGGGCATGGCATAGAGATTTTCGTTCAGGGACTGCGCCAGTCATGCCAACTCTTGGAGAAATCGCCAAGCAGGAATTTATCAAGGATGTCCTTGCCATGGGCATTTTTGGCGTGGTGGCGGCGGCGATCTTTCTCGGCATCCAGGGCTTTTACAGCGACTCCGAACACAAGCAGATGGAGCGGGAAGCCGCGTTCAATCTGGAAATCCGCTTCATGACGGACGGCGGCAACCGGATCAAGGATCATTTCGCCTACTTCGTTGCCGGTGTGTCGGAAGTTATCACCCAGGGGGTTCCCCCGGACCGGGAGACGCGCAAGGACATTCTCACCGCGTCGTCCATCATTCGCACCGAGGTCGCTATTCTTTCGGAATACGACATGAAGCTGAAAGTGCGCGGCGATATTATGATGATGCGCATGGACGAACTCAGCGACAACATCAATACCTATTCCCGCGGCGAGCTGCTGGACTACAAGCAGCAGCTGGCGCAGGTCAAGGAAGACTATCAGGCCTACATACTCAAACTGAATGCGGTCGCCAAGGCGCACCTGCTGGTCCGCCCCAGCCCCTACCGATAGTCTTGGCAGTGGATACGGCGGGTGAACTCACCGCCAGAGGAACCGCATGGACGACGATACCCGCTACAACCCGTTTGCCAGTGAAGACATCACGCCACCGTTTTCCGAGCACTGGCAGGCCAAACGTCGCCTCGCCCAGGCGGTGAGGGATCTCAGCGAGGCCCTGGTGACCTCGGTGCCCGACGTGGCGGAAATGACCCGTATTGCCGAGCAGCTGGAGCAGAATGCCGCAGCCCTGGCCGCCGCTCCGCGCCTGTACGGCCAGATGGATTTTCACACCGACGGTAACCACGGCAAGCGCGGCGAGGTAAATCACGAACTCAACGCCGTGGCCGGCTGGAGCAACCCGCTGGCGCCCGGACTGAATATCTGGATGGAGGGCGAACGGGCCCACGGCACCGTCACCTGCGGCTGGACCTACGAAGGGCCGCCGCGCCACGTCCACGGTGGCTTCATCGCCGCCATCTTCGACCAGTTCCTGGGCACCGCGCAGATGGTGGGCAAACAGCCCGGCATGACCGGCAGGCTGACCACGCGCTACCACAAACCCACACCGCTCAATGTGGAACTGCGTCTGGAGGGTTGGATGGAAAAGGTCGAGGGCCGCAAGACCCTGATGCACGCGGAAATGCGCGCCGGTGACACGGTGACCGCCAGCTGCGAGGCCCTGTTTATCCGCCCCAGCCACGGACTGGGCCTGCGGGAAATGGACCCCACCGAGCAGACTTCGCAGCCCTCCTGAAAAACGCCCTGCGCTAATCCGGCAAGCGCTGCCGCAGTAGACAGCCGCTTCACTCTGGCTTTACATTTCTTAGCCAAGCCTCACCCCTATTAACAGCAACAAATGCTGCAATAATCCTGTGAGCAACAACAGGAGCACACCATGAAAAAGATAGACAGCACCACACTGATCGCGGGCGGGCTGGCCGCCCTGCTGACCTGCAGCGTGGCCATTGCGCAAGGCCCCGGCGGCGGACCCCGGGGCGGCCCGCCGCCGGGGGGCGCGGAAGAAAGGCTGGAACGCATGCGGCAGCACCTTGATCTCAGCGATGAGCAAGTCGAGGAGATTCGCGCCATCCAGGCGCAGGAGCTGGACCGTCAGGAAAAACGGGAGAAGATTCGCGCCGTGTTCACCGAGGAGCAGCGGGCGCAGGCGGATGAGTTCCGCGAGCGTCGGTTTGAACGGTTCCAGGGTCGCCGCGGCGCGCCGCCAGCGGCCCCCGAGCCGCCAGCACCCCCCGCCGCACCTGACGAGGACGACTGAGGCGCGTCAGCTTCGCCGGGTGCGCCCGGTGGCCTCGGCCGTCAGTGGGTCTTCCGGCCAGGGGTGCTTCGGATAGCGCCCCTGCATTTCCCTGCGCACCTCAACATAGCCGCCCCGCCAGAAGCTCGCCAGGTCCTGGGTGACCTGCAGGGGTCGGCCTGCGGGTGACAACAGGTGGATAAGCACAGGCACCCCGGCGATCTCCGGGGTGGTTTCACAGCCGAACATCTCCTGCAGCTTCACCGCCAGCACCGGCGGGTCCTGGCAGTAATCCACAGCGTGACGGTTGCCCGAGGGCACCTGCAGTCGCGCGGGCGCCAGGGCTTCGAGCTCCTTGGGCAGGGGCCACGGCAACATCGCGCCGAGAATGGTTTTCAGGTCCAGGCCACGGAAATCCGCCAACCGGGTGACATTGCCCAGGTAGGGCAGCAGCCAGCTCTCCAGGTTGTGCATCAGTGCCTCATCACTGACATCGGGCCAGGGTTCCCCCAGCTCTCGCCGCAGCAAGCACACCCGGGCCTGCCACTGCCGCAGTTCCTCTGTCCAGGGCAGCAGATCCATGCCGCGGGACCAGAGCAGCTCCAGCAGCGCCTGCTCCCGGGCCCGGTCCGGAACCGCCTGCAGCGGTTCGGTGGACAACACCAGTGCGCCGATACAGCGCTGCTGTTCCGCCACAAACCGGTCTGCCCGGTCATCCCACTCAACGCGCTCCACGCTGCGAATCAATTCCGACAGCAGGCCGGAAAACAGGCCCTTGTTCAAGGGTGCCGCCAGCCAGATACGATCCTGGGCAGAGCCCGCCATGCCGCCCATTTCCGCGACGGCCAGCCAGTCCTGGTTGCCCAGCGGATCGGTCGGGTCCAGGACCGCCGAGCGGCCGTTGGCCAGCTGATACACATTGCGATCGCGGCGGCGGGCTATACGGTCGGGATAAGCGATAGCGATCAGGGCGCCGACATCCGCCCGCTGCCCCTGCAGTCGGCCCTGGGGCATGCTGCGACACATGACCTTGAACCAGGAAAGCTGTCGCTGGACGCGAGTGAGCCAGTAACGCTGTGCGCGCGGACAGTCCTCGGGCCGTTGCACCAGCGCCAGCCGCTGTTCGATATCTGCACCCAGCTCTGCCAGCGGGTCGCGCTCTCCCAGAATGGCTGCGAGGGCACAGGCCTCATCCCGCAGTCCCCAGGCACAGGCCCGCAGCAGCATGTGGGCCAACCGGGGATGGGTGGGCAGACGCGCCATCTGCTCACCCTCCCGGGTCACCAGCCAGGCCCCGCCGGAGGACTGTCGGATCGCGCCAAACTGCACCAGCAGATCCAGTGCCTGGGCCCAGGCGCCGGCGGGCGGCGGGTCCAGCCACGCCAGCGAATGCACGTCATCAATCCCCCACGCCAACAGCTGCAGGGCCGTCTGGCACAGGTCTGCCTGCAGGATCTCCGCCGGCGCCTGTTTAGCCAGCTGCCTGTGTTGATCCTCGCTCCACAGCCGGTAACACCGGCCGGGGCCTAAGCGCCCTGCCCGCCCGGCGCGCTGCGCCGCCGAGGCCTGGCTGATACGGCGCGTCGCCAGTCGGGTCATGCCGGTTACCGGGTCGTACTGCGGGGCTCGCTCCAGACCGGAATCCACCACCACGCCGATGCCGTCGATGGTCAGGGAAGACTCCGCCACATTGGTGGACAGCACGACCTTGCGGTCGCCCAGGGGCGCGGGCTCAATGGCGAGCTGCTGGTCGTTCAGCGCCTGCGCACCGGCCAGCGGGCGCACGGTCACGCCCGGTGTCTCCGGCAGTGCCGCCTCCACCTCGCGAATCTCCCGTTCCCCGGGCAGGAACACCAGCACACTGCCGTTGGATTTGTCTGACAGGGCATCCTGGATCGCAGCCACCACCGCAGCAGTGATGGGTTCTCCTGCCTTGCGGGCTTTACCGTAGTGCACTTCCACCGGGTACTGACGTCCCCCAGAGCGAATCACCGGCGCCTTCAGCAGGGTATCCAC
>JAZBPS010000339.1:0-3914 GCA_036353375.1 Halieaceae bacterium
ATGAAGGAATTGCGGCCCCTGGGCGAGCAGATCTTTGGATCTTTCACGAGCAGCTTTGACCAGATGGTCAGCGGAATTGCCCGAGGTACTCAGGACATCAAGGACTCGTTCGGAAACATGGCGCGGGCCCTGATCGCAGACCTACTGCGTCTTGCTGCTTACCGGGGCATCCTCGCTCTTCTCGGAGGTCCGGGGACGGCTTTCGGTGGCGCCTTCGCTCGGCAGACCGGCCAGCTACAGCCCGTGCAGGCCTACGCCCGCGGTGGAGTTGTGAGCGGCCCAGCAATGTTTCCCATGTCTCGCGGTGTGGGGCTCATGGGGGAGGCTGGGCCAGAGGCCATTATGCCGCTCTCTCGCATGTCCAATGGCAACCTTGGCGTCCAAGCTGCTCCGATGAACGTCACCGTCAACAATATGGCCGGCGCGCAGGTGGATGTTCGCCAAGATGACACTGGGCTGATCATCGATGTCGTGAAAGCCGCCATCGCTGGCGACATCGCTCGCGGTGGGAATCCCATAGCGAGCAGCATCCAAAGTAGCTTTGGTCTGCAGCGTGCGGGTGCCTGATGGCAATATCAGCAGCACTGGCCGACGTTTACCTCGGCAATCCGCACGGGGTGTACTTCATAGAGGCGATTGACATCGAGCACGCAGCCTTGACGTCGGCTCTTCACTACACCAATGCCTCGTTTGGCGTCACCGGCTTGCTGGATAACGCCCTGCTGGACACGGCCTCTTACATTCCGCTGCCATTCACTGCGACGCTTCCGGAGAAGAACACTGACGGAAATCAGAGCCTGGATCTGTCGATCTCCAATGTCACTGCGGAGCTCGTGGGTTACATTGATCAGATGGCGGCGGCGCCGCAGTCCCCCATCACGCTGACCTACCGCGTCTTTCTGTCCAGCCAGGTCAGCGCCAGCGGGCACTACCTGAACCAGCTGACGCCACCGTGGCGTTACGAAGTGAGCAGCGTGGCCCTGACCGCCACGGAAGCGCTCATGAGTGCCACAAAGGTCAACATCCACAACCGACTATTCCCGCGTGTCCGGTACACGCGGACCTCTTTCCCGGGGCTAGCCAGGTGAGGCAGTACGTTGGTGTGCCGTTTGACCAGGCGCCATGCTGGGATCTGTGCCGTCGGGTTTACCTTGAGCAGTTCGACATTGCGCTTCCAGAGATCGGTGGTCCGGCGCCACCCATTGTGGCCATGGACAAGCCTGAGGAAGGTTGCCTTGTGCGTGTGCGCAGGGTTGCGCCTCTGTCTGAGCACTGGGGTATCTACACGTCAGGTCACGTCCTGCATGCCCAGCGTCCATCCAGCGCCATGATTCCTCTGCGGCGCTTTCTTCAGTCGCATCCACACACCGAGTTCTTCAAGGTGCTTCCAGCATGACCGCCGCAATTCATCTTGTGCGCAATCCGCTCAAACCACTGGAACGCGATTCCTACGTCGTGCCGGATGGCACTAGGATTATTGACTGGCTGCAGGAGGTGGCGCCCAACGGCTTTGGGATGCCGATCTCGTTGTTCGTCAACCAGGAACCCCTCGAGGTCATTCATTCCGACCGCGAACTCAGGCGCGGCGACGTCTGCGCCTGCCTCGTCACTCCGGGGTACACGTTCGGCACGATCCTCGCGGCCGCCGCGCCCTACATCATAAACGCGGCCATCTCCATCGCCGTCGGGCTGGCCATCAACGCGCTGTTCGCTCCGCGGCCACCCAAGGCGCAACGCGGGCCAAACCCGGTCTATGACATAGGGGCAAACAACAATCAGGCGCGTCTCGGAGAGCCGGTGCCGGTCATCTACGGGGAGGTGGTGACGACGCCTGACTTCGCGAGCACCCCGTACACGTTCTACAGCGCGGCAGGCGACGACCAGCAGTTTGTCGACCAGCTTTTCTGTGTCGGGGTTGGTGAGTTCGAGGAGATCACGGCCGATGACATTCTGATTGGAGACACGCCTGCATCGCTATTCCCAGCTGGTGTTTTCGTCTTCAAGCAGTTTCATCTTGGCGCGGCGACGGGAAATATTCAGAGTCATGCCGGGCAGTTCGGCACGATAGAAAGCGACCTTTGGTCGACAGGTGACTTCGGCGCTGACGAATTCAAATTCTTCGAGAACGTTTACACGGCTCCGGACGTGACTGACTGGGAGTTTCGCGACGACATTACCAACGTTCAGACGTCGACCAATTACAGCGTGGATATCGCCCTCACTGGCAACGAGTATCAGGGCAGAAAGGAGATTGAAGTCCGCATCCAGTCGGATACGGGGCTGAGTGCTGGATCAGTGTTCACGATTTCCGGCACGGCGTTCGATGGGCTGTATCAGGCCACGCGCCTCGAGCTAGACACCTCGACTGCCAGCGGCACGCCGCCGGACATCGACTATACCCACGTGTTCCTTTACTGCCTGGCTCCGGTAGGTGTTACCCCGACCGCCGGTCCTGCGACGATTACGGTGCTGCGCAACGAGGTAAACTCGCAGGCGCGCACCGGTTGGTATGCGGCTCAGCCTCTGGGCCAGACCGTCAGAACCATCCGCATGGATATGGTCGCCCCCGGCGGCCTGTACAAGGTCAAGAGCAACAGCGGCACCCGGGTGCATTTGCCGGACGCGTACAAGCCGAAGGTTCGCTTCGAGGCGCAGGAAATCAACCCAGCCACGGGCGCGATTCTTAATGATGCTTCGCCTGGCAGTGGGTTCTCCCTCGAGTATGTCTTCAACATGACGGATAACTCCCCTGATCCGCATCGCCGCACTGCCGGGTTCCGCGACGTTGATGTCGTGACCGTCCCATCCGGCCTCACCGCCGCAGACTGGAGAGACCGAGCCTACGTAGTGCGCGCCACGGCAGAGCACCAGTTCCTTGACAATGACCGGTATCAGCAGCGCGTGCTATGGACGGCGCTGAAGGGCATTCTTTCCTGGCCATCGCCTAACCAGGCCTACGGCGACGTGACTCTGCTCGCCGTGCGCATGCGCGGCACAAACGGTATCAGCTCCCAGGCGCAGCAGCAGCTCCGGGTTAGGTGCCGGAGAAAGTACGATCTGCTCGATGGCAGCAATGGCGCTTCTGGTAACCCCGTTGACGTCATCAACGACATATACCGCAACAGTTCCCATGGGTTCGGCAGGCCGGCAGATGAGGTCAACGACACGTTTCTGACTGACGTGCGCGGCCTCTGGGAAGCCGAGGGTGTCGAATTCAATGGCGTGTTTCTCCAGGACATTACCGGCTGGGAGGCGCTGGAAACGGCTTTGCTTCCAGCTGTCGCCAAGCCAGCGATCGATGCTGGCCAGCTAACTGTTGTGGCCGACAAGAAGAAGCCTGTGACCATGTTCGTGTTCAACGACATGAGCATCGTCAGGGACAGCTACGCTGGTACGTTTTCCATCGACAATTCTCAGGAAACGGACGGGATTGAGGTCGAATATCGTGACGCCCAGACCTTTGATCCTGCGTTCGTCCGGTATCCCGTTGCCTCGAGCAACCCGCAGCGCCTGGTGTACATCGGTGTCACGGACGGTACTTACGCTGCGCAACTGGCGCAGCTGTTCTGGAATCGCCGCCTGTACCAGCGGCACACTGCTTCATTCCAGACAGAAATGCAGGGCATGGTCCCGATGGTTGGCGACAAGATCAGCGTTTCAAGTCCAGTCATCCGCTCAGGTGAGTCTGGGCGTGTTGTCAGCATCATCGACACGCAGGTGGTTTTGGACAAGCGAGTCAAGTGGGGCGCGAACGCCGAGATCTCCTTCACTAAAGCGGACCAGTCTCCTACGGCGTGGTATGCAGTGACCGAGGGTGATGAGCCTAACCAGACTGTGCTCGCCACGCCAGTGGTTGAAGATTTGGACATGTCGATGCTGCGCACGCCTACTAGCTACCATTTCCGGACTGACGC
>JAZBPS010000340.1:0-3026 GCA_036353375.1 Halieaceae bacterium
GAATTGCGCGCCGAGTCTGCTAGAATGCGCAGCCCGCTGGTGCTCGCCAGCATCGATGAATACCTCGCCGGCACACGCTGGCCCCTGGACCTGATTTACTACAACCAATGACAACGCCCGCCAACACCAGCGTCATCGTCGGCATGTCCGGCGGTGTCGACTCCTCCGTCGCAGCCCTGTTGCTGAAGCAGCAAGGCTATCGGGTGGAGGGGCTGTTTATGAAAAACTGGGAGGAAGACGACGGCACGGAATATTGCACCGCCAAA
Organism: Halieaceae bacterium; assembly: GCA_036353375.1. Taxonomy (GTDB): domain Bacteria; phylum Pseudomonadota; class Gammaproteobacteria; order Pseudomonadales; family Halieaceae; genus JANQIO01. The sequence goes on from JAZBPS010000340.1 coordinate 267, forward strand.
GAAGACCTGGCTGATGCCCAGGCCGTGGCCGATGCACTTGGCATTCGCCTGCACAGCGCAAATTTCGCGGCAGAATACTGGGACAATGTGTTCGAGCACTTCCTCAGTGAGTACCGGGCGGGGCGCACGCCCAATCCGGACATCCTGTGCAATCGGGAGATCAAGTTCCGGGCGTTTCTGGACTATGCCATCACGCTGGGCGCGGACTGCATAGCCACCGGCCATTACGCACGCCGCGCGCAAGCAGACGGCGTAACGCGCCTGCTGAAAGCGGCGGACAGCAACAAGGACCAGACCTACTTTCTGCACGCCGTCGGACACCGGGAGCTGGGCCGCTGCCTGTTTCCCCTGGGTGAACTTACCAAGCCACAGGTGCGCGCTATCGCAGAGGAAGCCGGCCTGCAGACTCACAACAAGAAAGACAGTACCGGCATCTGTTTCATTGGCGAACGCCGCTTCAGCGATTTCCTGCAACGTTACCTGCCTGCCCAACCAGGCGAGATCCGCGATCTTCAGGGCAACGTCCTCGGCGAGCATCAGGGTCTGATGTACCACACCATAGGTCAACGGCAGGGCCTTGGTATAGGCGGCGTGTCCGGACACGACCACGACCCCTGGTATGTGGTGGACAAGGATCTCGCGCACAATCGACTGCTGGTGGCACAGGGCAAGGACCACCCCGCGCTTTACAGCAATGCGCTTCGCGTCAACGCTATTCACTGGATAGCGGGCAACGGCGCCGCAGCGGTGCGTGAAGGCAATGACCTGCCACCCCTGACCGCGAAGACACGCTATCGGCAACCGGACCAGCCCTGCCAGCTTGAGCCAGGCCAGGATTGCTATCACGTACGCTTTGCATCGCCTCAACGCGCAATAACGCCGGGGCAATCCGTAGTTTTCTACCGCGGTGAGGAATGCCTGGGGGGCGGTATTATTGAGGCCGGGCTGTGAAGCGCCTTGAAGATCAGGTTCTTGCCCTGGCTGGCGTGGTACAGGCGGCGCGTCTGGTAGACCAGGTATCGCGCACGGGCAGCTATCCCGAAGAGTTCCTGCTGCCCCTGATAAACAGTCTTTTTGTGTTCGACGCACGGCACACAGAAGACATCTACGGCAATACCGCGAGCCTGAGGTTGGGCTTGCAAAACCTGGCCGCGCTGCTCGCATCCCGCAATGAACCTTCAGCCAGGGACATGCTGCGCTATGTGTTCGGCATCCTGCACCTTGAGCGCCAGTTCTCCAACCATACCGATATGCCGGACATCGTGCGGTCCCGCCTGCAGCATACCCAGTTCCGTGCGGAGCATTTTGCCGGGCATACCCAGGATATCTGTCACAGCCTCAGCGGCATTTACCAGGACACCCTGTCCACCTTCAAGTACCGCATCCGCGTAACCGGCAGCATGCAGCAGCTACAGAACGGCCGCAATGCAGACCTTATCCGAGCGCTGTTGCTGGCGGGCATTCGTTCTGCAGTGCTGTGGCGGCAATTGGGCGGGCGCCGCTGGCGGCTGCTGGCGCAGCGTCGAAAGCTGATGGAGGTCGCCCACAACCTGTCCCGACAATCGGGTTCGGTGTAACATCGCCCCTGCCGCAACACCCGGCGTGCTGTGTGCACAAGCCAGGCCCCAGAAGCAAGGAGCAAGACCATGGAGCTGTCGTCGTTAACCGCGGTTTCCCCCGTCGATGGGCGCTACGGCAACAAGACAGACGTCCTACGCCCGATCTTTAGCGAGTACGGCCTTATAAAGCGCCGCCTGCTGGTGGAGGTGCGCTGGCTGCAGTCGCTGGCTGCCGCGTCCGGCATCCCTGAGATACCCGCGCTGTCGGCCAATGCCAATGCGGTCCTTGAACAGATCATCGATACCTTCGATGTAACGCAGGCCGAGCGGATAAAGCAGCTCGAAGCGACCACAAACCATGACGTCAAGGCGGTGGAGTACTACCTCAAGGAAAAACTGGCAGCACTGCCCGAGCTGGCAGCAATCGCCGAGTTTACGCACTTCGCCTGCACCTCTGAGGATATCAACAATCTTTCACACGCACTGATGCTGCAAGACGGCGTCAGGGATTGCCTGCTTCCCGAGTACCGGGCAATTGCGGCAGCGCTTGCAGATATGGCGCATCGTTTTGCAGACGTCCCCATGCTGTCGCGCACCCATGGCCAGACCGCAAGCCCCACCACAATGGGGAAGGAATTAGCCAACGTCACGGCGAGGCTTAATCGCCAGATAGAACAGATCGAAAAGCAGCAGTACCTCGGCAAGATCAATGGGGCGGTCGGCAACTACAACGCTCACCTCAGCGCCTATCCCGCGCTGGACTGGCCGGGCCACGCCGAGGCGTTCGTTACCAGCCTGGGGCTAAGCTGGAATCCTTACACCACACAAATCGAACCCCACGACTACATGGCGGAGCTGTTCGACGCTATGGCACGCCTGAATACTGTGCTGATCGACTTCTGCCGGGATACCTGGGCATACATTTCCCTGGGTTATTTCGGGCAGAGGACCGTGGCCGGCGAGGTGGGCTCCTCCACCATGCCCCACAAGGTCAACCCCATCGACTTTGAAAACGCCGAGGGCAACCTGGGTCTGGCAAATGCGATGTTGGGCCATATGTCGGCAAAGCTGCCCGTGTCACGTTGGCAGAGAGACCTGACAGACTCCACTGTACTGCGCAACATGGGCGTTGGTGTCGCTTACAGCCTGATAGCCTGTGCCAGCCTACACAAGGGACTGGGCAAACTGGAGCTTAACCCGA
>JAZBPS010000341.1:0-3877 GCA_036353375.1 Halieaceae bacterium
ACCAGAACCGGTAGCAATGCCACAACGCCAGGCAACGCTTTGCTGTATGATGCGCGCCTGATTATTACGCCCCCCGGGGCAGGACGCCCCCCGTATGACTGAGATCACCCCACAGCCCAACACCGAGGTGGTGCCACGCTTTGACCAGCTTGGCCTGCCCCAGCCCCTGCTGCAGGTGCTGGGCGACGTGGGCTACGAAACCCCCTCGGCCATCCAGGCCATGACCATTCCGGTGCTGCTCACAGGCCGCGACCTGCTGGGCCAGGCCCAGACCGGCACCGGCAAAACCGCCGCCTTCGCACTGCCTTTACTGGCGAGACTGGACCTGTCGGTGCGCGCGCCCCAGGTGCTGGTGCTGGCCCCCACCCGGGAACTGGCGATACAGGTGGCCGAGGCCTTCCAGCGCTACGCCACCTATCTCAAGGGCTTCCAGGTGCTGCCCATTTACGGCGGCCAGGACTACGGTACCCAGCTGCGGGGCCTCAAGCGCGGCCCCCAGGTGGTGGTCGGCACCCCCGGGCGGATCATGGATCATATGAACAAGGGCTCGTTGAAGCTGGACGCCCTGCAGTGCCTTGTGCTGGATGAAGCGGACGAAATGCTGCGCATGGGCTTTATCGACGACGTGGAATGGATTCTGGAACAGACCCCGGAAGCCCACCATGTTGCGCTGTTCTCCGCCACTATGCCGCAGGCCATCAAGCGCATCACCCAGCGCTACCTGAAAGACCCGGCGGAAGCCATTATCAAGGTGAAGCAGACCACCGCCGACACCATCCGCCAACGCGTGTGGATGGTCTCTGGCCTGCACAAGCTGGACGCCCTGACCCGCATCCTCGAAGTCGAAGACTTCGACGGCATGATTATTTTCGTGCGCACCCGCATCGCCACCACGGAACTGGCGGAAAAGCTGAACGCACGCGGCTACGCCGCCGCCGCCCTGAACGGGGATATCGCCCAGGCCCAGCGCGAAAAGACCGTGAACAGCCTGAAACAGGGCCGGCTGGACATCCTGGTGGCCACCGACGTGGCGGCCCGGGGCCTGGACGTGGAGCGCATTTCCCACGTGCTGAACTACGACATTCCCCACGATGTGGAAGCCTATGTGCACCGCATCGGCCGCACTGGCCGCGCCGGGCGCTCCGGCGAAGCCATCCTGTTTGCCTCCAACCGGGAGCGACGCCTGCTGCAGGCCATCCAGAAAGCCACCGGGCAGTCCATCGAGAAAATGGAGCTGCCCAGCGCCGAGGACGTGACCGACACCCGCATCAAGCGCTTCAAGGCCCGCATCAACGAGACCCTGGCCAGCACCGACGACATCGACAGTTTCCGCGGCCTGGTGGAGCAATACCAGCAGGAGTACGGTGTCCCGGTGATCGAAATTGCCGCGGCACTGGCCGCCATGGCCCAGGACAAGCAGCCGCTGTTCGCCAAAGAGAAGCTGCGTAAATCACCCGAGCGTCGTGCGGAGGAGCGCGAGAAGCGCAATACCCGCGATGACGACCGGCCGCAGCGAGACGCCGGCAGGGACGCACGCCGCCCGGACAAGGACGCCCGCGACGTGCCCCCGCCCGAGCAGGGTTTAGAGCGTTTTCGTATTGAAGTGGGCTACAGCCACGGGGTGAAACCCGGCAATATCGTGGGAGCGATCGCCAACGAGGCAGAGATTGACGCGGAATACATCGGCCGGATTGAGATCTACGACGACCACGCCACCGTTGATCTGCCCGAGGGCATGCCCAAAGAGTTGTTCACCCATTTAAAAAGTGTGTGGGTAGCAGGCCAGCGCCTGCAGATCAGCAAGGCCGGCAGCCGCCAGGCCAGGGACCGCGAGGAGCGCAGCACGAAGAAAGCCGGCGCACGCGGCAAACCCCGTCTGGACAACGCCGCTGGCAAAGACCAGCGGCCTGCGGGCAAACCCCGCAGCAAGAAACGCCCGGCGGTAGCCGCGAGGAAAAAGAAACACAAGCCGCAATAGCCCCGACGACAGGAGCGCCCCGTCAGCCGCGCCATGCCCAGCCCCCAGCAGATACTCCAGCACACCTTCGGCTACGACACTTTCCGCCGGCCCCAGGGCGACATTATCGATACCGTGATGGCCGGCGGCGATGCCCTGGTGCTGATGCCCACCGGGGGCGGCAAATCCCTGTGCTACCAGATACCAGCCCTGGCCCGCCCCGGCTGCGGTGTAGTGATCTCGCCGCTGATTGCCCTGATGCAGGACCAGGTGGACGCCCTGCGCGAGCTGGGCATTCGCGCCAGCTTTCTCAACTCCACCCTGCCGCCGGTCGAGGCGGAGGCAGTGGAGCAGCAGCTGCTGGCAGGCGAGCTCGACCTTCTTTACATCGCCCCGGAGCGCTTAAGCCAGCCGCGCATGCTGGCGCTGCTGGCCAACAGTCAGCTGGCCCTGTTTGCCATCGACGAGGCCCACTGCGTCAGTCAGTGGGGACACGATTTCCGGTCGGACTACCTGCGCCTGACGCTGCTGCAGGAGCAGTTCCCCCAGGTGCCGCGTATTGCCCTGACCGCGACGGCGGATGCCCGCACCCGGGCTGAGATCATCACCCGGCTGTCACTGGAGGACGCGCGCCAGTTTATCGCCGGCTTCGACCGCCCCAATATCTGCTACCGCATTGCGCCGCGCCACAACCCGAAAACCCAGCTGCTGAAGTTCCTCAAGGAGGAACACCCGAAGGACGCGGGCATCGTCTACTGCCTGTCCCGCAACAAGACCGAGCAAACCGCCGCCTGGCTGCAGCAGGAGGGTTTCAACGCCCTGCCCTACCACGCCGGGCTGGACAGCCAGACCCGGGCAAACCACCAGGCGCGCTTCCTGAAGGAAGACGGTGTGATTGTGGTGGCCACCATCGCCTTCGGCATGGGCATCGACAAACCGGACGTGCGCTTTGTAGCCCATTTGGACCTGCCCAAAACCGTGGAGAGCTACTACCAGGAAACCGGTCGCGCCGGCCGCGACGGCCAGCCCGCCGACGCCTGGATGGTCTACGGCCTGCAGGACGTGATCAAACTGCGCCAGATGATGGCGACCTCCGAGGGCAGCGAGGAGCACAAACGCGCCGAACAGCATCGCCTTAACGCCATGCTGGGGCTGTGCGAGATCACCAGCTGTCGGCGCCAGGCGCTGCTGAACTATTTTGGCGAAGACCTGCCAGAGCCCTGCGGCAACTGCGACACTTGCCTGACGCCTGTTGACACCTGGGACGGCACCGAGGCCGCCCGCAAGGCCCTCAGCGTGGCCTACCGCACCGGTCAGCGCTTCGGCGTGAACCACCTGATTGACGTGCTGCGCGGCGCCGAGAACGAGCGCATCTTCCAGTGGGACCACCACCTGTTGCCGACCCATGGCGTGGGGGCAGACCTGGATGCCAACCAGTGGCGCTCGGTTTTCCGGCAACTGGTGGCGCGAGGTTATTTCAGCGTGGATGTCGAGGGCTTTGGCTCGCTCAAGCTGGAAGAAAAGTGTCGGCCGCTGTTAAAGGGCGAGGAAACGATAGACCTGCGCCGGGACGTCAAACAGACCAATGCCAAACGCCAGACCAAAACCCCGCTACCCGCAGACATTGACGTGGGCCTGTGGGAAGCCCTGCGGGAATGCCGGCGCCGCCTTGCCGAGGAACAAGGTGTACCGCCCTACGTGATCTTCCACGACAGCACGCTGCAGGAGATGTGCGTGCAGCGGCCCCGTTCACTGGAAGAATTCAGTCGTTTAAGCGGCGTCGGGGAGCGCAAGCTGGAGAAGTACGGGGAGGTGTTTATCCAGGCGGTACTCGCAGCCGACTAGAACAGGCTGAACACACAGCGCTTCGCGAAGCAAGGATGCTGAATGAAGATAACAAGATACTTCGCCTCTCTTTCT
>JAZBPS010000342.1:0-11027 GCA_036353375.1 Halieaceae bacterium
CGTAAGCGTATTCCCATGGATGGTCTGCGGTCAGCGGTGGCGAATTATCTTGCGACAGTGGCCGGTGCAGGCCATATGGGGCCAGAGGCCTGGGTGGGTCGGTTCTCTCCGCGCCCGGTGATACTGGTGCACGCGAGAGGAGATGATGATCTGCCGCCGGTCGCCACCATGGCCCTGCGCGATGCGGCGAACTCGCCCATGGAAGTGTTGTGGACAGAGGGCAAGCACGTGCATCCCAAGCGCCCCGAGGTGATTGAGGCCATTTGCGCCCTCATGTTTGAGCGTATAGCGGGTCTGCAAGAGGGCTGAGGAGCCCTGAAATTCTGTTTGTAACTGTGTTGACAGCAGCTGGGGCCGTCATTAGAATGCGCACTCCTTTTTTGAGGGGTCCCTGTGCGGGCCTCTGGTTTTTTAGTCGCAGGAGTATGGTCAAATGCAGAACCAAAGAATTCGGATTCGTCTCAAGGCGTTCGATCATCGACTGATTGACACTTCTACCCAGGAGATCGTTGAAACCGCGCGTCGTACAGGTGCACAGGTCAAGGGTCCAATCCCCCTTCCTACTCGCAAGGAGCGGTATACGGTGCTGGTGTCGCCGCACGTCAACAAGGACGCGCGCGACCAGTACGAGATCCGCACCCACAAGCGCCTTCTGGATATTGTAGAACCCACGGAAAAAACCGTGGATGCCCTGATGAAACTGGACCTCGCCGCCGGCGTGGAAGTCCAGATCAGTCTGGGCTAACGACAACATATACACAGACCCCTCAGGGCGCCGGCATGGGCCGGGCCCTGAGTGTGTAACGCTCAGCAATGAGCGGCCATAGAGGGTGTGAGCCCCGTACACTGAGAGGTTATAGAAATGGCTATAGGCATAGTCGGCCGCAAGTCCGGCATGACGCGCGTCTTCACCGAAGACGGAACATCAGTCCCGGTAACGGTGATTGAAGTCGAGCCCAATCGCGTCACCCAGATCAAAGACATGGACGTAGACGGATATCGTGCCATTCAGGTCACGACCGGATCGCGTCGTGCCAATCGCGTAAGCAAGTCTGAGGCGGGGCATTACGCCAAGGCAGGCGTGGAAGCGGGTCGCGGTCTGTGGGAGTTCCGCCTGGAAGACGGCGACGAAGCGCCTGAAGTGGGTGCAGAACTCACTGTCGCCGCCTTCGAGGCGGGGCAGATCGTCGATGTGGCCGGCAAGTCCAAGGGCAAGGGTTTCCAGGGTGTCGTCAAGCGCTGGAACTTCCGCACCCAGGACGCAACCCACGGTAACTCGCTGTCTCATCGTGCACCTGGTTCAATCGGCCAGTGCCAGACCCCTGGACGAGTATTCAAGGGTAAGAAGATGGCGGGCCAGATGGGCGCCGAGAGTGTCACCACGCAGGGTCTTGTGATCGTGCGGGTGGACGCCGAACGGAATCTGCTGTTGATCAAGGGCGCCGTGCCCGGAGCGCCGGGCGGTGACGTGATCGTGCGCCCTGCGGTCAAGGCCTAAGGTAAAGGAGTCTTAACTGTGGAATTGAATATTGTTAAGGCGGGTAATGCGGATGCCGGGAAGGTGTCCGTATCAGATGCCACCTTTGCCCGTGAGTTTAATGAAGATCTGGTGCACCAGGTTGTTACGGCTTACCTCGCAGGCGCACGTCAGGGCACCCGCGCGCAGAAAAACCGCTCCGCAGTAAGCGGCGGCGGCAAGAAGCCCTGGCGCCAGAAAGGTACTGGCCGCGCCCGCGCGGGAACGATTCGCTCGCCGATCTGGCGTAGTGGTGGTGTGACGTTCGCGGCCAAGCCGCAGGACCACAGCCAGAAAGTGAATCGCAAGATGTATCGCGCAGCGCTGCGGTCCATCATGTCTGAGCTTGCCCGGCAGGATCGCCTTGTGGTTGTTCAGGAAATCGACGTCGATACGCCGAAGACCAAGCAGCTGGTAAAGCAGCTCGACGACTTCGGCCTCGACAGCGTTCTGATCGTGTCCACTGAGGTGAATGAGAACCTTTACCTGGCGGCGCGTAACCTGCGCAAGGTTGATGTGCGCGATGTCGAAGGCGTGGATCCGGTGTCCCTGATCGCCTATGACAAGGTCATGATTACTGTGGATGCAGTGAAGAAGTTTGAGGAGATGTTGGGATGAACCAGGAGCGCGTATTTCAGGTGCTGTTAGGGCCGCACGTCTCCGAGAAAGCTGCGGTGGTGGCTGACGCCAACAACCAGTACGTATTCAAGGTTGCGGTTGATGCGAGCAAGCATGAAGTGAAGAAGGCCGTGGAGCAGCTTTTCAAGGTAAGCGTCACCGACGTGCAGACGCTGAACATGAAGGGCAAGGTGAAGCGCAACCGGTTTGGTTACAGCAAGAAGCCGAGCTGGAAGAAAGCCTACGTACGGGTACAGCAGGGTCAGGATATTGACTTTGCTGTGACCGAGTAAGTGAGGAAGGAGTCAGCTCAATGGCCATTTTGAAGAGAAAGCCCACGTCAGCCGGTCGGCGTCATGTTGTCAACATTTCGAGCGACGACCTGCACAAGGGTGCCCCTCACAAAGCTCTGCTGGACAAGAAGTCAAAGACCGGCGGCCGTAACAACAACGGTCGTATTACCACGCGTCATGTGGGCGGTGGTCACAAGCAGCATTACCGGAAGGTGGACTTCAAGCGGAACAAGGACGGCATCGTTGCGGAAGTGGAGCGCATCGAGTACGACCCCAATCGCACTGCGCATATCGCACTGCTGAAGTTCAGCGACGGTGAACGCCGCTACATAATCGCGCCGAAAGGCGTGAAGAGCGGTGACAATGTGCAGTCAGGGGATAATGTGCCTATCAAGGTGGGTAACGCGCTTCCGCTGCGAAATATTCCGGTGGGTTCTGTCGTCCATTGCGTCGAGCTCAAGCCTGGCAAGGGTGCGCAAATGGCGCGCAGCGCGGGTGCGTCCGTGCAGCTGGTGGCGCGTGAGGGGCGTTATGCGACGCTGCGTCTGCGCTCCGGCGAGACCCGTAAGGTGCTTTCCGACTGTCGCGCAACCCTGGGCGAGGTATCTAACAGCGAGCACAGCCTGCGCAAGCTGGGCAAGGCCGGTGCCGCCCGTTGGCGCGGTGTGCGCCCGACGGTGCGCGGTGTAGCCATGAACCCGGTTGATCACCCGCATGGTGGTGGTGAAGGTCGGACGTCTGGCGGCCGTCACCCGGTTTCACCCTGGGGTACGCCCACCAAGGGCTACAAAACTCGCAAGAACAAGCGTACTGACGACCTTATTGTTCGTCGCCGTCGCAAGAAGTAACAGGACTGAGAGGAATATAGCGTGCCACGTTCATTGAAGAAGGGTCCTTTTATTGACCTGCACCTGATGAAGAAGGTCGAGGCGGCGGTAGAGAGCAACGATCGTCGCCCCATCAAGACATGGTCCCGGCGTTCCATGGTCTCGCCCGATATGGTTGGCCTGACTATTGCGGTGCACAACGGTCGTCAGCACGTACCCGTGCTGGTCAACGAGGACATGGTGGGTCACAAGCTGGGCGAATTCGCCGTAACCCGTACGTTCCGCGGACACGTCGCGGACAAGAAAGCGCGCTGAGGCGAGAAGAGAGGTTCACGATGGAAATTGCAGCCAAACTTAAGGGTGCACGCATATCAGCCCAGAAGGCTCGCCTGGTTGCCGATCAAGTTCGCGGCAAGGGTGTCGAGGACGCACTGAATCTGCTGGCCTACAGCAACAAGAAAGCGGCTCACATCATCAAAAAGGTGCTGGATTCGGCGATAGCGAATGCAGAAAACAACGAAGGTGCGGATATCGACGAGTTGAAGATATCCAGCATCTATGTAGACGAGGGTATGACCATGAAGCGCCTCCGTCCGCGTGCCAAGGGCCGCGCCGACCGGATATTCAAGCGTTCCTGCCATATCACCGTAAAAGTCGCAGACGCGGAAGGTTAGTCTCATGGGTCAGAAAGTACATCCGGTAGGCATTCGACTGGGCATCGTCAAGGACCATAGCTCGGTCTGGTACGCGGACAGCAAGAACTACTCCAAGAACCTGATAACCGATCTCGAGGTTCGCAAGTACATCGAGAAGACACTGGATCACGCCTCGGTCAGCCGGGTGGTTATCGAGCGTCCGGCGCAGACCGCAAGGATCACCATCCACACGGCCCGCCCCGGGATTGTTATCGGCAAGAAGGGCGAAGATGTTGACAAGCTCCGCAGTGTGCTCAGCCAGAAAATGGGCGTGCCGGTGCACATCAACATTGAAGAGATTCGCAAGCCGGACCTCGATGCAAGGCTGGTAGCGCAGAATGTGGCGCAGCAGCTGGAGCGCCGGGTGATGTTTCGGCGGGCGATGAAGCGCGTTGTACAAAACGCCATGCGCCAGGGCGCGGAGGGGATCAAGGTACAGGTCTCCGGACGTCTGGGCGGAGCAGAGATTGCGCGTACAGAGTGGTATCGCGAAGGCCGCGTGCCGCTGCATACGCTGCGCGCCGATATTGATTACGCGACGTACGAGGCAGCGACCACCTACGGCATCCTCGGCGTCAAGGTATGGATCTTCAAGGGTGAGGTTATCGGCGCTGATGATGGCGCAGATACATCTTCCAAGAAGACCGCAACAAGTTAAGGGTCAGGCAGATGCTGCAACCAAAGCGTACGAAATTCCGGAAGATGCAAAAGGGCCGCAATCGCGGTCTGGCACATCGCGGCAGCAAGGTGAGCTTCGGCGAATACGGCCTGAAAGCCGTGGGTCGCGGGCGTATAACGGCGCGCCAGATTGAATCAGCGCGTCGCGCGATGACGCGGCACATCAAGCGTGGCGGCAAGATATGGATACGGGTTTTCCCCGACAAGCCCATAACCACGAAGCCCCTGGAGGTACGTCAGGGCAAGGGTAAGGGTAACGTTGAGTACTGGGTGGCCCAGATTCAGCCCGGGAAGGTTCTGTATGAAGTGCAGGGCGTTTCAGAAGACCTTGCGCGCGAGGCTTTTGATCTCGCTGCTGCAAAGCTTCCGGTAGAAACCAAATTCGTTAAACGGTCAGTGATGTGATGAAAGCGAACGAACTGCGTGAAAAGTCCGTTGAGGACCTCGAAAAAGAATTGCTGAGCCTGCGCGAGCAGCAGTTCAAGCTGCGCATGCAGAAAAGCACCGGTCAACTTGGCCAGACACACCTGCTGAAGCAGAACCAGCGTGCTATCGCGCGTGTCAAGACGGTGCTTACGGAAAGAGCGGAGAGCTAGGACATGACGGCAGAACAGAAGACACCGCGCACGGCCACCGGTCGTGTTGTGAGCAACAAGATGGACAAGACCGTCACGGTATTGATCGAACGCCGCGTCAAGCACCCGGTATACGGCAAGTACATAACGCGCTCGTCCAAGATTCACGCGCACGATGAAAACAATGAGTGTGGCATGGGAGATGTAGTTACCGTCCAGGAGACGCGACCCATCTCCAAGTCAAAGAGCTGGAAGCTCCTGCGCATTGATGAAAGTGCGGTACAGGTCTGACCACCACAACCGTATTTGCTGGAGTAGAAAATGATTCAGACACAAAGCTATTTGGACGTTGCCGACAACAGTGGCGCGCGTCGCGTTATGTGCATCAAGGTGCTGGGCGGTTCCAAGCGCCGGTATGCCGGCGTCGGCGACCTGATCAAGGTCACGGTCAAGGAAGCGATTCCCCGGGGCAAGGTCAAGAAAGGCCAGGTCATGAATGCCGTTGTGGTTCGCACCAAGAAAGGTGTGCGTCGCAACGACGGGTCATTGATCAAGTTTGATGACAACGCTGCCGTACTGCTGAATGCACAGAATGCACCAATCGGTACGCGCATCTTTGGCCCGGTGACTCGTGAACTCCGCAGCGAGCAGTTCATGAAGATCGTATCCCTGGCGCCTGAAGTACTTTAATGCGCAAGCAGTGAATTGAGAGAGAAGACGATGGGCAAGATCAAGCGTGACGACGAAGTGATCGTTATCACCGGCAAAGACAAGGGTAAACGCGGCAAGGTGCAGCGTGTGCTTGACGATAATCGCATCCTTGTAGCCGGCGTGAATATGATCAAGAAGCATACCCGCCCTAACCCCCAGATGGGCATCGCGGGTGGCATTGTTGAGAAGGAAGCACCCTTGCAGGTCTCCAACGTCGCGATCTTCAACCCTGCGACCAACAAGGCGGATCGCGTCGGTTACAAGGTCGATGGAGACAGCAAGGTTCGCATCTACAAATCTACCGGCGACGCGATAGACGCCTGAGCCGAACGAGCGGAAGACAGACATGGCAACGCTGAAAGACGTTTACAACACAGAGATCGCGCCGAAGCTCAAGGAAGAACTGGGCCTCAATAACGTGATGGAAGTGCCGCGTATTACCAAGATCACACTCAATATGGGCGTGGGTGAGGCGCTGGGTGACAAAAAGGTTCTGGAAAACGCAATTTCTGATATGGAGAAAATTGCCGGTCAGAAGCCTGTGGTTACCAAGGCGCGCAAGTCTATTGCGGGCTTCAAGGTGCGCGAGGGCTGGCCTATAGGTTGCAAGGTAACGCTTCGCAGCGAGCGGATGTATGAATTCCTCGACAGGCTGATCAGTATCGCTATTCCGAGGATTCGCGACTTCCGCGGCATCAGCCCGAAGTCCTTTGATGGCCGCGGCAACTTTGCAATGGGCGTCACCGAACAGATTATCTTCCCGGAGATCGATTACGACCAGGTGGATGCACTGCGCGGCATGGACATAACGATTACCACGACGGCTCGTAACGACGACGAAGGCCGTGCACTTCTGCGGGCGTTCAACTTCCCGCTGAAAGGTTGATAGAGAGGCTTATATGGCTAAGAAATCAATGATCGCTCGTGAGAACAAGCGTGCGCGCATGGTCGCAAAGTATGCGGCCAAGCGAGCTGCACTGAAGGCTGTTGTGGCGGATGTAAATGCCACCGACGAGGAGAAGTGGGAAGCCCAGGTGAAGCTGCAGAAACTGCCGCGCAATGCGAGCCCCGTGCGCCAGCAGCGTCGCTGCCAGATAACCGGGCGTCCGCACGCCGTGTATCGCAAGTTTGGACTCTGCCGCAATAAGCTGCGTGAAGCAGCGATGCGCGGTGATGTGCCCGGTCTGGTCAAGTCCAGCTGGTAAACGTAGCCCAGAGCTAGAGAGAGCAAATAGATGAGTATGCAAGATCCCCTGGCCGATATGCTTACCCGCATTCGAAATGCACAGCAAGCGGGCAAGACGACGGTAGAAATTCCGGCCTCCAAGCTTAAGACGGCCGTATGTAACGTGCTGCTGGATGAGGGCTATATCGCAGGCGTCCGTGATCAGGAGCGCGACGGCAAAAAGCGCTTGATCGTTGAGCTTAAGTACCACAACGGTCAGCCCGTGATTGCCGAGCTGGATCGTGCCAGTCGCCCCGGCCTTCGCCAGTATGCCGGTAAGGACAAGCTGCCTACGGTTCGTGGCGGACTCGGTGTTGCGATTGTGTCTACTAGCCGCGGCGTTATGACTGATCGCGCAGCGCGCGCCGCCGGTGTTGGTGGCGAAGTGCTCTGCACGGTCTTCTAAGAATTGAGTATTTGATAGGGCGTAGCCATGTCCAGAGTAGCAAACAATCCGGTTTCCCTGCCCAGCGGTGTTGAGGTAAAGCTCGACGGCCGTGACCTTTCGGTCAAAGGCAGTAAAGGAACCATGACGATGACCGTCGACGACGGTGTCGAAGTGAATCATGAAGAGAACACGCTGACGTTCGCGGCAAAGTCGCCCCGTGCTGTTGCGATGTCTGGCACCACGCGGGCACTGGTTAACAACATGGTGGTGGGTGTGTCTGACGGGTTTGAACGCAAGCTGGTGCTGAATGGCGTTGGCTATCGCGCAGCGGTGCAAGGCACCAAGCTCAGCCTCACTCTCGGGTTCTCTCATCCCGTGGAGTACGAGCTCCCCGAGGGTATTTCGGCTGAGACCCCGACGCAGACGGAGATCCTGCTGAAGGGCATCGATAAACAGGCCCTGGGACAGGCGGCAGCGGAGATTCGTGCCTTCCGTCCCCCGGAGCCATACAAGGGCAAAGGCGTTCGTTACGCGGATGAGTATGTCCGCCGCAAAGAAGCCAAGAAGAAATAAACAGGTAGCGAGATGAGTGCAAAGAACGATTCAAGACTGCGTCGCGCCCGTCGAGCACGGGTGAAGATGCGCGAGCTCGGCGTAAACCGCCTGAGCGTGCATCGCACACCGCGGCACATTTACGCACAGGTGTTTGCGGCAGGTGGGGACAAGGTGCTCGCAAGCGCGTCTACCCTGGATAAGGATCTGCGCAGCGGCAGCACCGGCAATATTGAAGCTGCAGCCCAGGTTGGCAAGCTCGTTGCGGAGCGTGCCAAGGCGGCGGGTATCGATAGAGTCGCTTTTGACCGCAGCGGTTACAAGTATCACGGTCGCGTCAAGGCATTGGCCGATGCGGCGCGTGAAAATGGATTGGATTTCTAGGGTAGCGACATGGCGTATAACGATCGCAAAAAAGACGATAGCAGCGAAGGCCTGCAGGAAAAGCTGGTTCAGGTAAACCGTGTTGCCAAGGTGGTAAAAGGTGGCCGTATTTTTGGTTTCACCGCGCTGACCGTGGTTGGCGACGGGAACGGCAAGGTAGGCTTTGGCCGCGGCAAGGCGCGGGAGGTGCCCGTTGCGATCCAGAAGGCCATGGAGAATGCTCGCCGCAACATGATTCAGGTGGAACTCGCTGACGGAACCATCCAGTACCCGATAAAAGCACGTCACGGCGCTTCCAAGGTGTACATGCAGCCTGCGTCTGAGGGTACTGGCGTTATCGCCGGTGGTGCCATGCGTGCCGTGCTGGAAATCGCAGGCGTTCATGACGTGCTCGCCAAGTGCTATGGCTCTACCAACCCCGTTAACGTTGTTCGCGCAACGTTCAAGGGTCTGCAAAGCATGCAGTCGCCCGAGGCGGTGGCGGCGAAGCGCGGCAAGTCCGTTGAAGAGATTTTAGGCTGATATCACAAACGCTTTGTAACCAGGTTGGCATTGTCATGGCTAAGGAATCAACAATTAAGGTAACGCAGACCCGCAGTAGCAATGGTCGGCTGAAAAGCCACAAGGCCTGTATTGCTGGCCTGGGCCTGCGCCGTATTGGTCATACCGTTGAGGTTGAGGACACTCCCTCTGTCCGCGGCATGATCAACAGGGTCAGCTACATGCTGAAGGTCGAGGAATAAGTAATGTCTGAATCATTGAGACTCAACACACTGCGCTCCGCGCCAGGTGCTCGCAAGGCATCGAAGCGGGTCGGGCGCGGTATTGGTAGCGGCCTGGGTAAAACGGCGGGACGTGGCCACAAAGGCCAGAAAAGTCGTTCGGGTGGAACCGTCAAGCCGGGTTTCGAGGGCGGTCAGATGCCCTTGCAGAAGCGTCTGCCCAAGTACGGCTTCACGTCACGCATATCGCGTACGACGGCTCAGATCCGCCTGGGAGAGCTGGCCAGGGTGGAGGCAGATGTGATTGATCTGGACGCGCTCAAGGCGGCTGACCTGGTTCGCGGCGACGTGGAGCGCGCGCGCGTGTTTCTGTCCGGCGAGATCAGCAAGGCTGTGACGATCAAAGGGTTGGCAGTAACGAAAGGCGCACGTGCCGCGATTGAGGCGGCGGGTGGCAAGGTCGAAGAGTAGCCTGCCGGGTTCACTGATAGCACGGATAGAAAGACAGGAAATGATCTGAATGGGTAAGCCTACGCTACCGGGCGTAAATACCGCAGGACTAGGCGAGCTTTTTGCTCGCCTTCGTTTTGTATTGATGGCGATAGTGATCTATCGCGTCGGTACACACATTCCTGTGCCCGGAATAAACCCCGATCAGATCGCTGCGCTGTTCAACCAGAATCAGGGGACCATCCTTGGGCTGGCGAACATGTTTACCGGTGGTGCGCTTGAACGCATGAGTATCCTTGCTCTGGGTATCATGCCCTACATCTCGGCGTCCATCATTATGCAGCTCATGTCAGCTGTAACGCCGAGTCTTGAGCAGCTAAAAAAAGAGGGTGAATCGGGGCGCCGCAAGATCAGCCAATACACGCGCTACCTGACGGTTTTACTCGCAGCCGTGCAGGCAACGGGCATGTCAGTTGGCATGGCGAGCCAGGGCATGGCCTACAGTGTCAATCTACTGTTCTACATCGTCGCAGTAACGTCACTGGTGACGGGTGCGGTTTTCATGATGTGGCTAGGTGAGCAGATTACTGAGAAGGGAATAGGCAACGGCATTTCTCTGTTGATTTTTGCGGGAATCGTCGCGGGTCTGCCGGGAGCGATCGGCCAGTCCCTGGAATCAGCGCGGCAGGGTGAACTGAACATACTTGCGCTACTTGGAATCCTGGCGCTGGCACTGGCTGTGATTTATGCAATCGTTTTCATAGAGCGAGGTCAGCGTCGCATCACCATCAACTATGCAAAACGGCAACAAGGTCGGCGGCAGTATCAGGCCCAGAGCAGCCATCTTCCCCTCAAAGTAAACATGTCAGGGGTCATACCGGCGATTTTTGCCAGCTCTATCCTGCTGTTCCCGGCATCGATAGCGCAGTGGTTCGGTGGCGCTGGCGAAAGCGAGTGGCTGCAGGAAATTGCACTCGCGATAGGCCCGGGCCAACCGCTAAATATACTGTTGTTCACCGGACTGATTGTGTTTTTCTGTTTCTTCTATACGGCGTTGATGTTTAACCCCGAGGAAGTTGCAGACAACCTCAAGCGCTCTGGCGCATTTGTGCCTGGTATACGTCCGGGTACGCAAACCGCTAACTACATCGATGGTGTTTTGACCAGGCTCACCGTGTTCGGGTCGGCTTACATTGCAGTGATCTGCCTTATGCCCCAGTTTCTGGTCGTCTGGTTCAACGTGCCTTTTTACCTCGGCGGAACCTCATTGATGATTGCAGTGGTAGTGGTTATGGACTTCATGGCGCAGGTGCAGAGCCACCTGATGTCACAGCAGTACGATTCGGTGCTGAAGAAGGCCAACCTGAAGAATTACGGCAGCGCCGGTCGCGTC
>JAZBPS010000343.1:0-2942 GCA_036353375.1 Halieaceae bacterium
CGTCTGGCTGTCTTCGGTGGTGCCGATGGGGCAGCCGAAGTCAGGCGGCGTCACGTTGTTCACGGAGCCTTCCAGCGTCCAGCCAGCCGTCCAGTTTTCGGTGCCGATCGCACCGACGAACGCAACGTCGTCAAAGAAAGGGTTATTGGTGGCGACCACGTTTACCTGGCCACCGTTCAGGGACACTTCCTCTGCACTTTGCAGGTAAGAAAGCACTGTGCCGTCATCGTCGTTGGTCACGACCTGCGAGCAACCCAGGCTGGTGCCGGCAAACGTCAGATCTGAACCCACCAGATCGCGAGACTGACCGTCCACACGCACGCAGCGCTCGGAACCCACGATAAAGCTGTTGGTCAGTGCCAGGCCCGTACCGCGGCGCAGGCGGAGTGCGTTCTCCGCGGGGTTGCCGTAAACGGACATATTGCTGATGGATGGATTGGAACGCGGCAGCGCGCCCTCGTCGCCCTCGCGATTATCCGCCTCGATGGCGTTGTCGGCCGCTTCCGTTTGCTCGATGTACAGGTACTGGATGTTACCGGTCCAGCCGTCTGTCCAGTCCAGGGAGTCATCGGCGTTACCGGTCAGCACCACATACTTGGCGGAGGTGGAGCCACCGAAAAACTCGATACCATCATCCAGGTTGTTGTGCACCTGCACGTACTCAACAGTGGTGCCAGAGCCCGTGCCCTGGAAGGCAATACCGTTAAGCTGGTTTTCAGGGTCAACGTTGGAGCCCGCGTAACGAACCTGCACATAGCGCAGCGTGCCGGAACTGTCGTCGGGCTGGTCGCCACCAAACAGGCCGGAGTTTGCCTCACCTTCCTTGACGCACTCGGCGGTACCGCCGGTGGTGCCTTCAGGGCAGTCGTTGATGGGCGCGCGGCCGTTCAGCACCAGGCCGCCCCACAGACCGCGGGTCTCGTCGGGCAGATCGCCTTGCAGATCCTGCAGCGCGGTAAAGATGATGGGCTGTTCGGCCGTACCGTTTGCATTGATCTGGCAACCCTGCTCGATCACCAGGAACTCGGTGTTGGTCTCAGCAGCCACGATCGCACCGGGCGCAAGCTCCAGTACGCAATCGCTGTCGACAGTTTGTGCAGCGGGGCTGGTGCTGTCGCGGCGAATGCGCAGCGGTCCACCACCGGTGATGTTGAACACCGCGTCGTTACCGATGACGAGGCCTTCGGGGTCGAGAACGCCATCACTCAGCGTGCTGACGTCAACATTGAAAACCGTACGTTCGCCGATGGTCTCACCGGAATCTGAGATAGTGCCTTCCAGCGCGGGCGGAATCTGGGTGGGGACCGTCATGCCGGGATCGCCGTCACCGTCGCCATCGCCGTCTCCGTCGCCGTCTCCATCACCGTCGCCGTCGCCATCTCCGTCGCCGTCACCACCTTCTACGGGCACCTCGACGATAATTGAGCCGGGCGACACGTTGTTGGACGAGCCGCCACATGCGACGAGCATTGTTGCGAGCAATGCGAGCAGCATCTGTTTCATAAGTGCATCGGTTTTCATTGTTGACCCCTGGAAAAAGGATTGGGTTTATTGCGGGCGCACATAGGCGTACGCCAATTTCAGCAGGGGCCCATGTTAGGCAGGCGCAGTGACGGATTTATGATCCAATTGTTACAAAACCGTTACAGATGAGTGCGCCTGCTGCCAGCTCGATACCCGTAGCGCTGCGATGCAGCTAGACTCGAGGCAGCCAGGCAGGCAAGCTCACTGCCGAAACCTCTTGTCGGAACCGTAAAAATGGATAAGAAGACTCCTGCTGTCCTGCACACGCTGCTGATGATCACATTGCTGCTGCTTGCAGCCTGCAGCAGCACTGACACACTCGAATTCAACGAAGATGACGCAATAGCAGACCGCCTGTTTCGGGTGACAAATGCGCAGGTTGCACTCGCCTACGTCGACCCGGACGCAGAGTTCGGCCGCTACAACAAGGTTATGCTGGACCCGCTGGACACCCGCAACACGGTCATCAGGCAACCTTCCCGTACCGGCAGCGTGACGGGGAACAAACCCTTCGAGCTCAACGAACAGAATCGTGACAGTCTGGCCGAAGCCTATCGCGCGGCATTTATCAAGGAACTGTCAGAAACCGGTGACTACGAGGTGGTGGATGCTCCCGGCCCCGACGTGCTCCGCGTCGTGTCGACGCTCAACGAAATCGCCCCGCTGGCCAGCAAGGACGACAACCGCAGCAGGCCTGTCGGCCGCAGCCGGGTGTACACAGAGGGCGCCGGCGCTATGGCCATCACCTTTGCGTTTGCCGACAGCGAGACCAGCGAGGTGCTCGCCATCGTGAAGGATCAGCGTCAGGGCAGCCCGACCTGGGGACCCAACAACGCCGTGTCAAATATGAGCGATGTACGCATGATCTTTTCGCGCTGGGCGCGAATGCTGCGGGCGCGGCTGGACATCCTGCACGGCTACTGACGCGATAATAAAGCAGCAGTCCTGCAGCTGCCCTAATCGGCGAGGGTAAACAGACCTCCGTCACTGAAATCCCGCTCCAACGCCGCCTCATAGCGTGCGAAGAAGTCCTCCCGCACACGCCGCTTGCTGCTGCGATGTGCGGCCATATCCAGGGACGCGCAGATCGCCGCCATCTCGCCCGTGCGAGCGTCCAAAGATTCAGCGACCACCGCCTCGTCCAGAAAGCCCGCAGTCACCGCAGCAGCCGGATCGTACAGGCGGGCCAAGCCCACCGCCTGATTGAAATGGGTTTTGGCCAGCCGATCCCGCGCCAGCTCCACGCCGAACCAGGGCAACGTCATCCCGATCGCCACCTCGTTCAAGCCGAGCTTGAAGTCTCCCTCCACCCCGATCCGGTAGTCCGCCGACAGGCACAGCAGCGCACCCATCGCCAGTGCATGACCGGTAACCCCAAGAATCACCGGCGTGGGAAAGTCCATCAGCCGCACCGACAG
>JAZBPS010000344.1:0-10372 GCA_036353375.1 Halieaceae bacterium
CAACAAGAACGCAAAAGCACGTGCAAACCCCGCCTTAAAGCGGAGCCACCCTCCGGCGCCGAGAGCGTTGACCGGGTCAGCACCAGCGTTGGCAACAGGGGCATACCGACTGCTGCGGAACTCAACCATTTTTGCTGCGCAAAAATTGGGATTCAGACACTCCTCGCAGAAAGCCCCGGATCACCCGGCCTGCCTGAACGCGCCCTGATTGTGCGAGCCCTGCTGCCGTCATCGACGCGCGAGCGGGTTTCAGACCTGCGATACTTTGTTTCCTTCAATTCTCGTCATCTGATTTGCAGGCTGCTGTACTGAGGAGCGGTACCAGATTTGCTGAGTTCACTGCTCTGAAGTAAGGCGCTGCCATCCTTGTTCGGGCCAGCACAATAGGGGCGTGCTCAGGCAATGCCGGCATTCCGAGGCTTTCTGCGAGGACTGTGCGAATCCCGGTTTTTTGCGCAGCAAAAAACGGTTGAGTTCCGCAGCAGTCGGAATGCCGGCATTGCCTACGCCCGTGCTGGCCCGAACAAGGATGGCAGTGCCGAGTCGTAGCGCTTCAAAAAGACCGGGATTATCTCGCCAGGAACGCTACCAGCGCCGCCGTTACCGCGACGTTCAGCGACTCCACCCGGTTGGCCATGGGGATCGCGCACTGCACATCTGCGACCGCTTTCACTGCCGCTGAGGGTCCCTCGGTCTCATTGCCCAGGACAAACACCGTCGGTTCCTCAAGCGACATATCGAACAGCGAGCGTTCCGCATTGCCGTCAAGAACGCACACCCGGTAGCCCGATGAGCGGCAGGCGAGGAGGGCATCGGACAGCTCGCGACAGCGCACCAACGGGGCGCGGAACAAAGTGCCCGCGCTGGCCTTTACTGCGAGTGGTCCCAGGGCCGCGTTGCCCTGGCGCGGCCACAGGATTGCGTCGATGCCACCGGCGACAGCGGAGCGCACCAGCATTCCGACGTTCTGGGGGTTGGTGACGCCGTCTATGGCCAGCACCCGGGGGGCTGCAGACGGAGAGACTGCGAGGAAGTCATCCAGGCTGCGAAAGGCCGGGCAGTGGACGTCCAGGGCGACGCCCTGGTCCTGGCTGCCCTTGCGGGATATGCGTGACAGCTCGCGTTTGCCGTGCAACACCACCTCAATACCGCGTCGGGCAGCGAGTGTGCGCATCTCTTCCAGGATGGGGGCGGGCTTGTTGCTGTCCGCCAGGTGCAGCCGCTGGCAGGGCAGGGAGTCGTCGCGCAGAATTTCCAGTACGGGTTTGCGGCCATACACGGTGATGACCTGATCGAAAAACCCCGCCATCAGCGGTCGCTGTCGTCCTCGAACGGTGCGTGCTGCTTGGCCACCTCCGCCACCTCGTTGGCGGCGGCGCCCATGCGCGCGGCGATATTCTCGATTTCGCTTCCCGGCAGGGGCTTGGCAAAGGAACCAGCGGTGAAGCACAGCGCGGGCAGCTGTTTCTGTGCGAACACCGGTACCGTGATGGTACTCACTTCGTAGCGGGCGCGCGGGTCGATGCGGTCAAGGTGCACCTGCTCATCGCAGAGTTCGCGCTGGTAGCGCGCCGTGACTTCCTCAAGGTCTGCGAGGTTCCAGGCTGTTTGTATGTGCCGCAGGTCTTCATAGAGCTGAGTTTCGGCGCGCGTCTTCAGTACCACTTCATAACCCCGCGCGCGTATGCCAATCACCGACATGCGCAGGCGCTGGTCCAGGCGCTCGTTGTATTCTCCCCGGGCTTCATGTGCCGCAGTCAGCCAGGCCTGCAGGTGCTTGGCGGGTGACCAGGCGGTGAAGCAGGCACCGATAGGCGCGATGTTGGGGAGCCTCAGGCCCAGCTGGAAGTTGTCGATCAGCGACGTGGCG
The DNA here is from genome assembly GCA_036353375.1 of Halieaceae bacterium. GTDB lineage: Bacteria > Pseudomonadota > Gammaproteobacteria > Pseudomonadales > Halieaceae > JANQIO01. The sequence continues at coordinate 1,871 of JAZBPS010000344.1, forward strand.
CTGCCGTACAGTGCCAGCAAGACCAGGTGCGACTTGGAGCGGGCGGTCACGCCGAAGCCCAGGTCCAGGTCGCTTTCCAGGGATTCAAGTGCCGGTCTGGCGTATTCCAGCACCGGGAACTGGGCGAAGGCGGCATTGCCTGCGGCCATGATGCTGGGTCCGAGACGGTAGGCCTTGGTCTTCGGGTGCTGTACCAGAAACCCGTAGGTTGCCATGGTCGTCAGGATCGCGTGGCAGGTGGCCTTGTTAAGATTCAGTCGCCGGGTCATTTCGGTCAGGCCGAACGCCTGATGGGGGTTGGCCATCAGCAGGTCGAGAATGGCCAGGGCACGAGCAGTCGGTTGAGAAAAGAGGGCCACAGCAGGCGTCCTTTTTTTATAGTCTAGTCAGGAATCTATTGATGGTTCTTCGGTGGTGCTTTTAGCGAATACTCTGATGGTTCCTTCAGGTCCGGATCGGGGTCTCACCACTCATCTCCGCCAGTTGTCGCAGAGTTTGAAATATTAAACTTGCGAGATCATACTGCCAGCGCGGTGGATAAATCAACAGGGGAGACATCCATGCCAGAGAGCACGCGGCGGCAAGTGCGCAGCAAGCCTGCGGCGGACCAAACGACGTCCGGGCAGGGCGCTGAGAGTATACAAAACTCGCCAGAAGCAACACCCTCACTGGTGTTGTACAGCACCAGCGCCTGCCACCTCTGTGAACAGGCCGAGGCGCTGCTTTTGCCGCTGGTATCCCAGGGGGTCGTTGTTGCGGTGGATGATATTAGCGAATCTGACGCCCTGTTTCACCAGTACGGGATGCGTATTCCGGTGGTGAAAGATGTGGCGAGCGGGCGCGAGCTGGATTGGCCTTTCGATGCACAAGCACTTCAGGAACTGCTGGCGCACAGACCGGAGGATCCCGACGTTTGAGCGCAACGCCGGGATAGCTACCTGTGGTGGCTAATCCTTGATGCCGACGCGCACGGCGAGTACGTCACAGGTTGCCCCGTGCAGTACGCCGTTGGCGGTAGAACCCATCAGCAGGGCAAGGCCGTAGCGGCCGTGACTGCCTACCACGATAAGATCAGCCCCCAGGGTTTCCGCCATACTGTGTATTTCGACTTCGGGCCGACCCAGGACGATATGCTGGTGGTCCTCGTCTATGCTCCAGGTTTCGCCGAATGCATTGAGCTGCTGCCGGGCCTGCTCGTGAATCTCTTCCTGAATGCCGGAGAAGTCCATGGGAATGTCGCCACCGTAAGCAAAGCTCAGGGGCTCAATCACATGTATGACGTGCAGGGTCGCGTTATTGGCGGCCACCAGAGCGCGGGCGCGCTCTGCAACGGTGGCAGACTCGTCGCTGAGGTCCACGGCCATGAGCAGGGTGCTGTATGAAGTTCCGGACGCTGACATGTTGGGCTCCGTACTGTGTTAGGTTTTTATATCACGTTATGAAATCGGGAATCCCTGTTCTGTGTCAATGACCTATGCGCTGATCTTTCTGGTGGTCCTGATCGCGCTCTCACCGCTGCTGGCCATGCGCCCGACACGCCGCCAGCGCGAACTGGCCAACCTGCGGCAGGCCGCCGCCAGCGCGGGGCTGTTCGTGAAGCTGGATAAAGACGGCGCAGATCCTGGTCAGGTGTACTATGGTTGTCGACGACAGCGCGGCGATGCCGAAATGGAAGCGCTGACCCTGCTGCGGGAAGGCGGCGACTGGCGTGTCACTCGCGGTCATTGGCCCCAGCGTCTCGAGGGGGTGCTGGATGCACTGCCGGGAGCGGTTACACAGCTGCGCGCTGACAGCCGGGAAGTCGGCGTGCTCTGGGATGAGCGGGGCAGTACAGAGGACGTGGACGCCATCGCCAGGGTGCTTCGCAGCGCACTGGGCCGCCGCTGGTAACGCTGCGCATTGTCGGAGGTCTTCCTTGACCACCGGCAGGCCAGCCCTTATATATGTGCGCCGGTTCGCGCCCCGCCCGGCCGGGGCCACCACAGGACACTAGACTGCAAGGAAGGTATGGGTAAATCACTGGTCATCGTAGAGTCTCCGGCCAAGGCCAAGACCATCAACAAATATCTGGGTTCAGACTATGTCGTGAAGTCCAGCGTCGGCCATATACGCGATTTGCCCACCGCGGGTAGCAGCAAGCCCGTTGACCCGAAGGAGCGCGCCCGCCAGGCGGCCATCACGCGCAAGATGGATCCCAGCGAGAAGGCCGCGCATCGCGCCAGGAAGAACCGCGAGCAGTTGATCAAGCGCATGGGTATAGACCCGGAGCACGACTGGAAAGCGAACTACGAGATCCTGCCGGGCAAAGAGAAAGTCGTCAGTGAACTCAAGAAGCTGGCCAAAAGTGCCGACGCCATCTACCTCGCCACCGACCTCGACCGTGAGGGGGAGGCCATTGCCTGGCATCTGCGGGAGGCGATAGGCGGGGACGAGAGTCGCTACAAGCGCGTGGTGTTCAACGAAATCACCAAGCGCGCCATACAGGAGGCCTTTGAGCAGCCTGGCGAGCTGGATACCGACAGGGTGAACGCACAGCAGGCCAGACGCTTCCTGGACCGCGTGGTGGGCTACATGGTGTCGCCGCTGTTGTGGGCAAAGATTGCCCGCGGCCTGTCCGCCGGGCGCGTGCAGTCGGTTGCCGTACGGCTGATCGTGGAGCGCGAGCGCGAGATTCACGCCTTTATACCCGAGGAGTTCTGGGAACTGCATGCCGACCTGCTGGATGCGGCGAAGCATGAAATTCGCTTTCAGGTGGCCCGTCACGGCGAAGAGAAATTCCGGCCCGGCAACGAGGCCGGGGCCATGGCCGCCGTAGAGGCACTGCAAAACGCGAGTTTTGTGGTCAAGGCGCGGGAAGACAAACCCACCAGCTCGCGGCCAACTGCCCCGTATATCACCTCCACACTGCAGCAGGCGGCCAGTACGCGCCTGGGTTTCAGCGTCAAGAAGACCATGATGCTGGCGCAACGGCTATACGAGGCGGGCTACATCACCTATATGCGCACAGACTCCACCAACCTGAGCCAGGATGCGGTCAGTGCCTGCAGGGCCTACATCGAAAAGAATTTTCCGGCGGCGTATCTGCCCGAGCAGCCCAATCGCTACAGTTCCAAGGAAGGTGCCCAGGAAGCCCACGAGGCTATTCGCCCGTCGGATGTCAGCGTCAAACAGTCGGCGCTCAAGGGCATGGAGCGCGATGCAGAGCGGCTTTATGAAATGATCTGGCGCCAGTTCGTAGCCTGCCAGATGACACCGGCGCGTTACCTTTCCAGCACCGTGACCGTGGCTGCCGGGGGCCACGAAATGACCGCCCGGGGCCGCATCATCCAGTTTGACGGGTTCACCCGTGTGCAGCCGGTGGCCGGCAAGCGCGCTGAAGACGTGGTTCTGCCCGATCTCAAGCAGGGCGATGCGCTGACGCTGCAGAAGCTCGATCCCAGCCAGCACTTCACCAAGCCGCCCGCCCGCTATGGCGAGGCCAGCCTGGTGCGCGAGCTGGAGAAGCGGGGCATCGGCCGGCCTTCCACCTATGCGTCCATCATCTCCACCATTCAGGACAGGGGTTACGTGCGGCTGGAGAACAAACGCTTTTACGCCGAGAAAATGGGCGACATCGTCACCGAGAGACTGCAGGAGAGTTTCCCGGACCTGCTGGACTACTCCTTCACCGCCGGGATGGAGGAGCAACTCGACGAGGTGGCAGACGGGAAAGTCGCCTGGAATACGCTGCTCGATGAGTTCTATGCAGATTTCAGCAGCAAGCTGGCACAGGCCGAACGCGACGAGGACGGTATGCGTCGCAACGAGCCGACCATGACCGATATTCCCTGCCCGCAGTGCGGGCGTCCGCTGCAGATTCGCACGGCCAGCACCGGTGTGTTCCTCGGTTGCTCGGGTTACACGCTGCCGCCCAAGGAGCGCTGCAAAAAGACCATCAACCTGGTGCCTGGTGATGAGGCGATCAGTGAGGATGCCGACGAAGAAGCCGAAAGCCGGCAGCTGCGCGATCGCCACCGCTGCCAGAAGTGCAACACCGCCATGGACAGCTACCTGATTGACGAAAAGCGGAAGCTGCACGTCTGTGGCAATAACCCGGACTGCGACGGGTATGAGGTGGAGACCGGGTCCTTCCGCATCAAGGGCTACGACGGCCCGGTGATCGAATGCGACAAATGCGGCGCTGATATGCAGTTGAAGACAGGCCGCTTCGGCAAGTATTTCGGCTGCACCTCAGAGGACTGCAAGAATACGCGCAAACTGCTGCGCAACGGCGAACCTGCGCCACCCAAGATGGATCCGGTGCCCATGCCGGAACTGGCCTGCGAGAAGGTGGAGGATACCTATGTGCTGCGTGACGGGGCGGCCGGTCTGTTTCTCGCCGCCAGCCAGTTTCCACGCAATCGGGAGACGCGCGCGCCATTCCTCGATGAATTGCTGCCGCACAAGGACGAAATCGACCCCAAATACCACTTCCTGCTGGAAGGACCGGTGGAAGACAACCAGGGTAACCGTACCCAGGTGCGCTACAGCCGCAAGACACGCGAGCAATACCTGATGACTGAAGTGGACGGTAAAGCGACCGGTTGGCGTGCGTTCTACACGGGAAGCCGCTGGGATGTCGAAGAGCCGGCACCGCAGAAGAAGGCCGCACGCAAGAAGGCTGCCCGCAAGAAGTCGACCAGCAAAAAGACCGCGTCGCGATCGTGAGCGACGGTCTCGGGCGGGCCAATCGCAAGCTCTACCACGCCAGTATCCTGCTGCAAATGCTGGAGCGGGAGCTGGCACGGGAGTACTACCCTGCCAGTATCGTGCTCGAAGCCGCAGCGCCGGCAATACGCCTGCACCTGCTGGATGCCCTCGGCTGGTTCCTGTTGGAGCTTGCGGAGGTGAGCAACCTGCCCGAGGCGCCGCCGCACTCGGTGGCGGCACTGAAAGACCAATGCAAGCTGCAGGAACCGATACGCGGTGAGCTGGTCGAGATCGGCAATCTGGAGCAGCAGGGTTGGCTCAAGGCGCTGCAGTCAGAACCGCTGCGCCCCGGGGCCTCGCAGCCCGCAGCGGGAGGTGCCAATTTGTTGGCGGTGGCGGACCAGGCCTGGAGCCTGGAGCAATTGCGGCAGTGGGCAACTGCCGTCGATGAGCTGATCGACAGGCTGGGCCATGGTCTCGATGAGTGGTAGTTGTTACACTGACCGTGCATCCCACCAAAACGAGGTTATGAGTGTCCTCATCCTTTCTTGAAATCGTGGAATTGCCCAACGGCGACATTGTTCTTCAACGCGCCGAGGAAGAAGGCGAGGCCCTGGTTACCATCCAGTTCTCAGATGAGTCAAAGGACTACCTGCTAGACAATGCCCTGGAAGTGGCCCGCGCCATGATACAGGCAGGTATCCAGACCGCTGCCCAGATGGCCGAAGAAGGCCATATTGAAGTCACCGGCCAAATTGATAGCGAAGGCGAGGTTGCCGAAGAGGCTATCGAGGAAGAGATTGCGGCCAACCGGCCGCGTGTATTGCACTGAGGCGCCGGTATCCCTGATCAGGCCCGGCTATGCGCGCCGGGTCTCTGGGCAGGCTTCTGCTCCGTATTTGCTTTTTCCTAATTGCTCTTTACTGCGGCCTTGCTGTCGCTGTCGGCGAATTACGGGTTGCGCCTGAGTACGCCTACACTGATGCCTTCTATGGCAAAGTCACTTGACTGCAAATCGACGATGATGGGCGCATATTGCGGATTTTCGGGCAGTAGTTGCAGAAATTGCGGATCATCTCCGCGCTTCAGCCGCTTGACTGTGACCTCGTCATCGATACGTGCCACCACAATGTCCCCATTGCGTACGTCGGTAGTACGGTGCACGGCCAGCAGGTCCTCGTCGAAAATCCCCACGTCTATCATGCTGTCTCCCTGGACTTTGAGGAAGTAATCCGCCGCGGGCTTGAAGAAGGACGCCGGCATCGCGCAGTAGTCCTCAATGTGTTCCTGGGCGAGGATAGGATTACCTGCCGCGACACGCCCCACCACCGGAATGCCCACGTGTTCCGGCTCTGGCAGCCTGATGCCCCGGGATGCCCCCGCCACCATCTCGATCGCGCCCTTGCGTGCCAGCGCCTTAAGGTGTTCCTCGGCGGCGTTGGCGGATTTGAAGCCCAGTTCCCTGGCGATGTCCGCGCGGGTCGGAGGATAGCCGGTGTCATCGACGTAGCGACGCACCACCGCCAGTACCTGTTCCTGTCTCTGTGTGAGTTTTTCCATGAAGACCGCCGCCAAACTGTTTATTCATACAGTGTGTAAGTATATACAGGTTTGGTCGCCATACAAGCGCGGGTTTCGTGCGTTGCGCACAGCACCGGCGGGGGCAGGGGAGTAAATCACTCCTGGCGGTAGCCGGGCGGGCTACCGCTGGCGGGTTTCGGCGTGCAGCCAGCGCGCGGTGTATCGCGCTGCCTAGAACTCTTCGACGCCGTGCATGTACTCCGGCTCGATCTGGCTCAAGGGGCCGCTCCAGTCCTCCGGATGGAAGGGCAGGTCCGGGTCGCTGAACAGATCGCTGTCCAGTTCGAAGGGGTGTCGCCAGTCCTCGGGAGCCTCGATGTCCACAACCGGCAGAGCCTGCCAGGCCTCCAGTTCCAGTTCAGATACCTCGCCATCGATGTGTTGTATCTCAATGGTCTGGGCAGCGCCATCCCAGGCAACGACTTCGAAAACAGCGCCGGACTGCAGGTCCTTGTACCAGTTGCCGATAACAGATTCGGGTACCAGCGGGGGGTTTTTCATCACACATTCCTCCGTGGGAATACGCCTCGAACATATCCCTGCGCGGTGGCCCTGTCCATTATGCCCGGCGAGCCTAAATAGCCGAATCTAAAGACATAATTCTTATACCCCTGTAAAGAGTGCTGGATTATCAAGAGGTTGCGAGGGGCTCAGGTCGGCGCGCGCCGCCGGCGTTGTATTTTTAAGTTTGCATGGGCTTAATAGGCGGGCTTCACATGATAAATCCGTATAAAAAAGTGAGCGAAACATGACCAGCCTTGCAGTCATTGGCGGCACCGGCACCAGTAGCCTGGCCGAGTTCCAGGAGCACGCCCGGATACAGCCCGATACGCCGTTCGGGACAACGTCGGCGCCCCTGTCCCAGGGTGAATTTGCGGGGCACGCCTGCCTGTTCTTGCCGCGCCACGGAAAGCCCCATCGCATTGCGCCCCATCGCATCAATTACCGGGCAAATATCTGGGCGCTGCGCGAGGCGGGCGTCGAACAGGTGCTGGCTATCAACGCGGTAGGCGGCATACAGCCCATGCTGGTGCCTGGCGAACTGGTGATCCCCGACCAGCTGGTGGATTACAGCTACGATCGCGAGCACACGTTCTATGATGGCCAGGGCACCGGCTTGCCCGCGGATGCGCTGGAACATATCGATTTCACCGAACCCTATGACCGGGACATGCGCAGGCTGCTGGTGCAGCTTGCCGGGGACCAGGGCGTGCCCCACACCGCGGCGGGAACCCTCGCTGTGACGCAGGGACCGCGACTGGAGACCGCCGCCGAAGTGCAGCGTTTGCGCGGCGACGGCTGCGATGTCGTGGGGATGACCGGTATGCCGGAGGCGGCGCTGGCGCGTGAACTGGGGCTTCGCTATGCAAGTATCTGCGTGGTGGTGAATCCCGCCGCGGGCCTCAGCGATGCGCCGATTACGCTGGATTCGATGCGGGGAGCCCTGGCGCGGGGCGCCGATCAGGTTGCCAGGCTGCTCAGGGCGTATCTGGAGGCAGGGGGCGCCCCGCCGGGCTGACAAACGGCGGGAACTCCAGCGGGCTGATGCGCACGACGATCCCGAGCAGCGGGTGATCGATGTAGTGCAATTCGCCGCTGCGCATACGTCGCCGTTGCTGCAGCAGCACGGCGTGGCGCCAGGGGTAATCTACCTGCGGGCCGGCGAGAAAAGCGCTCATCATCTCTGACCGCGCTGCGGCGTCCGGGTCTTCCCCGGGTGCCGCTGGCACATCGCTCGTGGCTATGGCCACCGCCACCGCGGCCGGAGGTCGATCGGAGTCAGCCGGCGTATCGCCCTCGGCGGACACCGGCGCGGGGGATGCCATCAGGAAATCCGGGCCGGGATCAACCCGGAAATCCGGCAGTTCCGTGGTCCTGTCCTGCGGAGGCAGTGGCGGTGGCGGCATATGCCAGCCCGTGGTTGCGCGCTCGTTATCCAGATAGCTGCCGTCTGTGTTCAGCCACAGATCGGCAACGATGTGCAGGAAGCGTCCGCTGTACAGCAGGATGCTGCCCTGCAGCTCCGGGAAATCGCCGGAGACCTGCTCGCTTTCGATGAGCAGCGGTACGCTCTGGTCTTCCGATGGTATGGGCTGCCGCCAGCGCTCGTGCCAGAGGACTTCCAGTCCCGCACTCGCGTCGATGCGACGGCGCTGCTGGCGCAGGCCGCGGCGGTTTTCCGGCAGGGCAGCCAGGGGTCTCGGTACCCGCAGGTCCAGCAGCGGTTCCAGG
>JAZBPS010000345.1:0-4323 GCA_036353375.1 Halieaceae bacterium
CGAGCTGGTGTCGCACCAGCCGCTGGACTGCGCGCCGGAACCGATGGACGCCGAAGACCCGCTGTTCATCCTCTACACCTCCGGCTCCACCGGGAAGCCCAAGGGCGTGGTGCACTGCACCGGCGGCTACCTGGTGCAAACCGCGCTGAGCTTCAAGCATGTGTTCGACTACCAGCCAGGCGACGTGTTCTGGTGCACTGCCGACGTCGGCTGGATTACCGGCCACACCTACCTGGTGTACGGCCCGCTGGCCAACGCCGCCACTGCGGTGATGCACGAGGGCGTGCCCAACTACCCGGACGTGAAGCGCTGGCCGCAGATTATCGAGAAGAACAAGGTGGATATCTTCTACACCGCCCCCACCGCCATCCGCAGCCTGATGGCCTTTGGCGACGAGTGTGTGGAGGGCGTCGACCTCTCCAGCCTTCGACTGCTGGGCAGCGTGGGCGAGCCTATCAACCCGGAGGCCTGGCGCTGGTACTTTGAGACCTTCGGCGGCAGCCGCCTGCCGATTGTCGATACCTGGTGGCAAACAGAAACCGGCAGCGCCATGATCGCCCCGCTGCCCGGCGCCACCGCCCTCAAGCCCGGCTCCGCTACCCGGCCCTTCTTCGGTATCAAACCGGCGCTGCTCGACGCAGAAGGCAAGGAGCAGGATGGCGCGGTCACCGGCAACCTGGTGATCCTCGACAGCTGGCCTTCACAGGCACGCACGGTGTATCGCGACCACCAGCGCTTTATCGACACCTACTTCACTACCTACCCGGGCATGTTCTTTACCGGCGACGAATGCCGCCGCGACGAGGACGGCTACTACTGGATAACCGGCCGCGTAGACGATGTGATCAACGTGTCCGGCCACCGCATGGGCACTGCCGAACTGGAGAGCGCCCTGGTGGCGCACCCGGCTGTAGCGGAGGCAGCGGTGGTGGGCTACCCCCACGACATCAAGGGCCAGGGGCTTTATATGTTCGTGACCCTGAGCGCCGACCAGCAGCCCAGCGATGAGCACAAGGCCGACCTGAAGAGCTGGCTGCGCAAGGAGATCGGCCCGATCGCCCACCCGGACGTAATCCAGTGGGCGCCCGGCCTGCCCAAGACCCGCTCCGGCAAGATCATGCGCCGCATCCTGCGCAAGATTGCCCACAACGAGTGCGAGCAACTTGGCGACATCTCAACCCTGGCCGACCCGTCCGTGGTGCAATCGCTGATCACCGACCGGGTGCAGCCGCCTACCGCTCACTAGTGGTTTTCCACGTAATCCCCTTCGGCCCGGGTGCCTCGCGTCCCCGGGTCTTTTTTCCGCTACACTTCTTTAAGATCGTTCACACATAACAACAAGAAAGACAGAAAGCCGAGGGATGCCCGCACTCATCATTGCCGATGACCACCCCCTGTTTCGCAGCGCGCTGGAACAGGTGTTTCGCCTGCGCTTCCCGGACATGGAGATTGTCACCGCTGCCGACGTGGCCAGCCTGCAAACGGTTGTGGAGCAGCAGCGCGACGTGGCCATCGTGTTGCTGGACCTGAACATGCCCGGCGCCCACGGCTTCTCCGCACTGTCCTGGCTGACCGGCCAGCGACCGGAAACCCCGGTGGTGGTGGTATCCGCCAACACCCTGCCGGAAACGGTACGCCGCGCACTCGACCACGGTGCCGCGGGCTTCATTTCCAAGTCTGCCGATACCGAAGTGCTGGAACAGGGTGTTGCCGACGTGCTGGAAGGCGCCCGCGGTATTCATCCGGGGCTGGACGTGTCTTCCCGCGGCGCCGAGCTGAAGGCGCTGGACGTTGCGGAAGCGCTGGGCAGCCTCACCCCGTCGCAGTTCCGGGTGGCCTCGATGCTGGCGGAGGGCCTGCTCAACAAGCAGATTGCCTACGAGCTGGACGTGAAGGAAGCTACCATCAAGGCGCACATGACCGAGATCTTCCGCAAGCTGGGCGTCAACTCCCGCACCCAGGCGGTGCTGGCGCTGGCGTCGCTCGCGGTCGAGCCCGGCGCGGACGATCGCGCGGTGAGCTAGCACCCGCTCCCGTCATTCCCGCGAAAGCGGTGGCCCGCATCGTGGCACTGCCTTTGGAGAATCCAGCACCCGCTCCCGTCATGCCCGCGAAAGCGGGAATCCAGTGCCGTGGCGGAGGTTTCTGGATTCCCGCTTTCGCGGGAATGACGGGAAGGAATATCAGGCCGCCGACTTCTCCACCAAGGCGATAATCAAGGCCTGCAGACGGGCGGCCTGGACCGGTTTGGGGAGGAAGCGGAAGCCCGCCGCTGCTACCCGGTCTCGTACTTCCACGCTGTTGTCGGCACTGATCACGATGCAGGGCGCTTCGCTGCCGTAGTCGCGCTGGGCTGCCTGTACCGCGTCGACGCCGTTTTCCCCTTCGTCGAGATGGTAGTCGGCGAGAATCACCGCCGGCCGCTCGCCGGCCTGTAGCTGTTTGCGCAGGGCCCAGCCGCTGTTCACGGTCGTGACATTGGCGCCAAGGCTTTCCAGCAGTTCAGTCATGCCTTCCCGAATGCGGGCGTCGTTATCCAGGCACAGCAGAGACAGGCCGCCGAGCCCGCGCACGGACTCTTCGCTGGCACCCACCTCGGTACTGACCGGGCGACCCAGTGGCACGGTAATGGAGAAGCGCGTGCCACGACCCTCAATCGAGCGCAGGCCGAGGTCCAGCTCCAGCAGCTGGGCGTAGCGGCGCACGATGGCAAGCCCCAACCCCAGGCCCTCTTCCACATCACCCGCCTGGCGCGGCAGGCGCTCGAACTCTTCGAAGATGCGCGCCTGGTCGGCCTCGGCGATGCCGGGGCCGGTGTCCAACACCTGCAGCACGGCGCTGCGACCGCGGCGCCGCAGGCCGATAAGCACCTTGCCCTGCTCGGTGTAATTGAGCGCGTTGCCCAGCAGGTTCTGGAGGATGCGGTACAGCAGGCCGCGGTCGGTATACAGCCACAGGGCGCTGGGCTGCACCCGCAGTTCGATACCGCGGGATTCCGCCACCGCGGCATATTCGGCGGCAAGCTCTTCCAGCAGTGGGCCGGCCTGGAAGTCCGAGGCCTCGGCAATCTCGCGCCCGGAATCCAGCCGGGCGATTTCCCGCAGCTCCGAGATCAACTGCTCGGCGCGCTGCAGGGAGCCATCGATCTGCGCCACGGTGCGCGCCACGTCGGCGTCGTCGGTACCGTCCAGCCGGCGCTGCAGCACCGAGGTGAACAGGCGCGCTGCGTTGATGGGCTGCAGCAGGTCGTGACTGGTCGCCGACATGAAGCGGCTCTTGGACTGGTTGGCGTCGCGCAGCTGGGCCTCGACGCTGGCCCGCAGGCGGTTCTCCCGGCGCAGGGCGGCGTTGCTTTCGCTGAGGGTCTGGCTGCCGGTAACGACCTTCTGCTCCAGCTCCTGCTTGGCTTCTTCGAGCTGGGCCACCACTTCGCGGTAGTCAGTGATGTCGATGTAGGTGGTGACAAAGCCACCGTGGGGCATGGGCGTACCGCGAATATCAATGACCTTGCCATTGGGCAGGGTGCGCTCCAGCCGGTGGGGATTGCCCTCCCGCAGCCAGGCCAGGCGCTTGGCAATCTCCTCACTCTCGGGCCGGCCGCGGGAGCCGAGGATGCCGCGCTCGGCGTTGAACTTGTAGACGCGCTCGATGGGGCAGCCCACGTACAGGAAGCGCGGCGGGTAGTCGAACAGCTCTTCGTAGCGCTTGTTCCAGGCTACCAGGCGCAGGTCCTTGTCGACCACTGACACACCCTGTAACAGGCTCTCCACCGTGGTTTGCAGCAGCTCGCGGTTGAAGGTGTTGAGGCGGCTGGCGTCGGTCACCATGCCGGCCAGATCGGTGTAGGCAAGCTGCTGGGCGCTTTCCAGCTGGTCCATGGCCTGGTGGGCCGAAGTGGCACCGATCATGGCGGCCAGCACGGATTCCACCTGCGCCACCACAAACTGCGGCGCCCGGTCACTAGGCAGCAGGCGCTGCTGGTAGCGGTCTTCAAAGGCCTGCCACATACGCCGCAGCTCGCCCTCTTCCACAAACGGCGGTAACAGCGCCTGCAGCTGGCTTACCCGAATCAGGCTCAGCGAAAAATCCTCGGCGTCGGCGCCGGGACGCGACTCGTCGATGAACAGGCGGGCCTGGCGGGTATCGGCGGCGCTGGGTGACAGCCACAGGGAGAACGCCACCATCGATAGTGTATTGAGCCCCAGACTCCAGAGGGTGGCGTAGGCCAGCCGCGCCTCACCGCTGATACCGAACAGGTGCAGCGGCCGCAGCCAGTCGATGCCCAGGGGGCCCAACTCCAGCAGGGCGTGACCGGCGGGCAAC
>JAZBPS010000346.1:0-9055 GCA_036353375.1 Halieaceae bacterium
GACATGATGTCCGGCTTGACGCCAATGTCCCCCAGCCGCGGGATTGCGCCCATCGCTGAGTTGGTATGCAGGGTGGTGAAGACCTGGTGTCCGGTCATGGCCGCCCGGAACGCCATCTCCGCCGTCTCCGGATCCCTGACCTCACCGACGAGGATGATGTCGGGGTCCTGCCGCATCAGCGAGCGAATACCGCTGGCGAAGGTCATTTTCGACGCCTCGCCGATGGACGTTTGCCGCACCAGATCCATCGGGTACTCAACCGGGTCTTCCAGGGTCATGATGTTAACTTCTATCGAGCGGCGGAAGGCCAGCATGGAGTAAAGCGTTGTGGTCTTGCCGCTACCGGTGGGCCCGGTGACGAGAATGATGCCCTCCGGCCGGCTCATCAACAGCTTGAGCTGGGCCAGGGTATCCTCGTGCAACCGAAAATCCTCCAGCGGCACGATGCCCCGGGCACGATCCAGTACCCGCAGCACGATGTTCTCGCCGTAGGTGGTCGGCTGCACGGAAACCCGGAAATCCACCAGTCTTCCAGCCACTTTCAGGGTGATGCGACCGTCCTGCGGTGAGCGTGACTCGGCGATATTCAGGTTTGCCATCACTTTCAGGCGCACGGCCATGGCCGCCCAGTAATCCTTGTGAAGGCTGCGAATCTGCTGCATGACACCGTCTATGCGGTAGCGCAGCCTGAGAAAACCGGATTCAGGCTCAAAATGGATGTCCGAGGCGTCGCGTTTCACGGCATCGGTGAGAATGGAATCCACCAGCCGCACCATGGGCTGGCTGTACTCTGTGTCGCCATCCTCGAGGCTGCGGTAGTCCACCTCGCCTGTTTCGATCTCCCGGAGAATGCCGTCCACCGACATTTCGTAGCCATAGAAACTATCTACGCTCTGCTCGATCTCCGCCTCGGTGGCGAGCACCGGCTCGACCTCCACCCCCTGGGGCACGCCGGCGCGAATACGGTCCAGCAACATAACGTCACTGGTGTCCTTCATCGCCACCAGCAGAAGCCGCTGGTTTTCATCGAAGGACACAGGCAGCACGCCGTGGCGCTGCGCGGTGGCCTTGTCAATCATCGCCAGGGCCTCCGCGTCGGGCAGGACCGTGGAGAGATCGATGCTGGTGCCGCCGGTGATCTCACTGATGATGTCGCGCATCACAGCTTCGGAGATGAAGCCGAGGTCTACCAGTGACTGGCCCAGCAGCTTGCCGGTTTTCTTCTGTTCAGTGAGCGCGATCATGACCTGGTCTTCCGTGATCAGGCCTTTTTCGACGAGGCGCTCCCCCAGCCGTTTCCTCGCAGTCCTGTTCACAGCTTTGCGGCCTCCAGCTGGCTGATGCGGCGGCGGGCCAGCGCCACATCGAAACGGGCATTCGCCGCATCCGCCAGTGCGACCGCATCGCGGTACTGCAGCAACGCCTGCTCCGGCTTGCGAATATGCTCCAGGGCGACCGCCAGGTTATAGGCGTAGTCAGGATTGTCACGCTCCCTCGCCCTGGCGTCGAAAAACGCTTGTTGGGCCGCGGCCCAGTTCTCCTCCGCCGCGTAGAGCGCGCCTAACAGAAAATGCAGATGCGCCTGTTCGGGGTTGGCCGCAAGCAACATCTTTAACTCACTTTTGAGTGCCGGATCGGCCGCTGCCTGCGCCGCCAGAGACAGCATCCCCGCCCGGGCGTAGGTGTCCTGGCTGTCGTCCGCCAGCCGGCGTCGGTACAGCCGCAGCGCCTCATGCAAACGCCCCTGCTGCGTGGCGATAGCCGCGGCACCCAGCAGCGCGTCACGCTGACGCGGCTCCCGGGCCAGCACCGCGTCGTACAGGCGCGCGGCCTCAACGAGATCACCGGATCGATAGGCAGCGAATGCCTGTTTGACTTGCTGCGTGGTTTGTTGGGGTGTCTGGCGGCGCTGGATCACCAGCCGCGGCGAGGCCGGCTCCTGTGCCACCGGCTCAGCATTGCTTGCCGGCGCTGCGTCCAGGGATTCTGTGACCGCTGCAGCCGAGGCCATTGCCTCGGGGTCACCCGCCAGTTGTTCACCATCTGCAACCCGGGTATCTGCGGCCGGCGCGCTCTGCCCGGGTGCCGCCGCGGCAATCTCGGCTTGCACAATCGGCTCCGGCGCACTGGCTGCTGTATCGGACGCTGCCATAGAGGCCAGATTTTCATCCAGGCTGACAGAGAGGGGCATACCTTCCACGCGCACCAGGTAGAAGTAGTACAACCCGATGGAGCAAAGCGCAGTAAGCGTCAGCGCGGCGTACATCAGGGTACCGCGACGACGACTTTCCCGATCAATCTGGCGGGTTCGCTGCATCAATGTCGCCAGCGCCTGGCGCTGTGCTTCACGTTTCGCAATCGCTTCGGCCTGGGCTGCAAGGCGCGACCGAGGGCTCTCCACCTGCAACAGCTCATCGCCCTGGTCGTCCTCGTCCTCGTCTTCGTCAAGGTCGAGCACCAGGTCATCCTCTGCCAGACCGACATCGGTGTTGTCCGCATGCAGTTCGAGGTCGAGATCTTCACCGCTTGCGGCCGCCTCATCGGATTCCTGCTCGGGCGGCGACTCTGGCAGGGTCAGGTTCTCAAACGGCGTCGATAGCGTTTCCGGTTCACGCTCAACAGGTTCAGCCTGATCGGCTTCGCTATACAAAGCAGCATCGAACGCATCATCCAGAACTGCGGTGCTTTCAGCATCCTGCTGTTCTTCGGGCAGGGAGGACTCGTTGGCGACGGTCGAGGCTGGTTCTACAGCGGGCGTCTCGGGATCCCCCTCGTCCTCCGGCAGGGTGATGCGATGGCTTGCCGTGCGCTTGGCCTCCCGGTGCGAAAGGTATTCCGCCGCAGCCGGCTTGACGCCGCCCTTGGGCGGGGCCGTGTCCACCGGCCCGGTCTCCACTGCTGGCGACGCTGTCTCGCCAGCTTGCTCCGGCGTCACGTCATCGCCTGCAGGTACCGCCTGTTCATGCGCTGCCTCGCCAGCGCGGTTGCGCTTTTCCAGTGCAGCTTTCTTTAAGGCTTCCAGCAACAGGCTCATGGCGTGGACTTAGCGCGCGGGCGCCTCTGGCAGATAGCGACGGAAATCCTCGAAGTCGCCGTCAACCGTGGGGTTGGTGGTGACTCGCGGCTGGATAAAAATCACCAGCTCGGTTTTTTCGGTGCGATCATTATCAAAGCGGAACGCCGGGCCGATCAAAGGCAGCGAACCCAGGATAGGCACGCCCTGGGAGTTGCGCTGAATCTCGTCCTGCATCAGGCCGCCTATCACCGCAATGCTGCCGCTGGGCACCTTCAGCACCGACTCCACCTCCCGAACCTGTATCACCGGTATCTCGCTGACAACGTTCTCCTCCGCCAGCGCAGGGTTGGGGTCCTGGGCAAAGTCGATAACCCGGGAGATGGTAGGGCGCACATTCAGTGTGACCTGGTCGAGGTCGTCAACGAAGGGCGTAACCGACATTACAAACCCCACGGGGACGGTGAACACTTCAGTCTCGAAGGTCGTCAGGCGTCCCTGGCCGATGGTATTGGCGGTGTTGTCGATATTCACCTCAATGGTGAAGTAGACGATGTTGTCGACCACCTTCAGCACCGCCGTCTGGTTGTTCATCGCCATGACTTTCGGGCTGGAGACAACGCTGACATCCCCGAAGGTCTCCAGTGCCGTCAGTGTGGCGGAAAGCGTGTCCCCGCCGTCAAAGTCGGTAACGTTAAACACGAAGCTGGGCGGACTCTGCAAGGCTTCGCTGACCAGCGTCTGGTTGACATTCACCCCGCTGGTGCCGGCCTCCTGCAGGCGGGACCAGTCAATACCCGCCTGGTAGCTGTCTGACAGCACCACTTCCGCGATCGTCGCCTCGATCAATACCTGCTTGCCAACGCTGTTCTGCACCGCGTCGATAAAGCTCTGGATGCTGGCGTGCTGCCGCTGGGTGGCACGCACCCCGAGTACGCCGCTTTCGCGGTTGACGACAATGTTGGGATTGACGGCGGTAGGGTCTATCTGCTCCGCCATCTCCCCGTCCAGCAGGATGGCATTGACGTTCTGCACGATGCTGTTCCAGAAATCGTAATCCGAGCTGATACGCACCATCGTGTTTGAGCTGTTGCCGGCCGCGGCCTCGTCCATCATCATCGCGCCGCCGCCGGCATTACCGATCTCGTTGGCACCGGCAGACTGGATCTGCGTAGCGACGGCCACGGTGCCTGAGCTGGAGCGGCGCATGTTAAGCACATCGAGCTTGTAGTTCCGTAGATACGGTTTGTCCCTTCGCACACGCAGGGTATTGCCGCGGAGCTCATAGACGAGATCAGCGGAGTCGGCGATCCGGTCCAGCACCGCCGTCAGGGGCTGGTCCACGGCGTTCATGGTGATGCGGCCTTCAATGTCACTGTCCACGTCCAGGTTCAGCGCCGAATCCCGTGCCAGCGAGAACAACAGCTCAGTCACTGGCACGTCATACACCACCACCGTATGCACGGTCTCTTCCTCGGCCAGCTCGGGCTCCGGCACTGCAGGCGCCACTGACACCGGCGGCGGGATATCCTTCTGCGCGGGCGCGGCGGGCTCCGCAGCCTGCACGTGACCCGATGACAGATCGGGCTTGTCGCGCAGGCTTTCGCAGCCGGCCAGCAGCACCAGGGCCAGCAGGCCCGCTAGAAGTCGGGTCATGTATCGCTCTCCATAGGCGAAAGTGGGAATTCAGCGTGCGGCACGGCCGGCGGCGCAGCATGGCTGGCAGGGAGGGGTGCTCCCTTGACCGTCATGCATAGCAGCAGGGCCACCGTCGGCCATGGCAGCCAGCGCCAGCGTGCGCGCTGGTAGCGGCTGTCGCGGGCCGCAATCTGCACGTCGCGGGAACTTAAGGTATGGCGTCCGTGGGTGAACGCCGCCAGCAGCGCCTTGTCAGCCAGAATGTTGATGCGTCGCGCGAGACCATGAGAATAGTCGGTAATCATTTTGGCCACGGGCCGGGAAAAAAGGTCAGGCCCCGTGTAGCCGCAGCTGCGCATGCGGTAATTGAGATAAGCCTGGATATCGTCCAGCTTCAGTGGCTCCAGATAGAGACTGTGGGTAATACGTTCCCGCAGCTGCCGTATGCGCGGCTCCGCCAGTTTCTCGTCAAGTTCGGGTTGGCCGAACAGCACCAGTTGCAGCAGCTTGTGTTCGTCGGTTTCCAGGTTGGTCAGCAACCGGATCTCCTCCAGGGTATCCAGCGGCATTTCCTGGGCTTCCTCAACCAGCACCACCACCTGGCGGCCACGCGCATGCCGGTTGAGCAGATGTTCGTGCAAACGACGCATGACGATCAGCTTGTCTGTTTTGGCGGGCACGGCCAGACCCAGCTCACGGGAAATCTCGTGCAGGGTTTGGGCCGGCGACAGGCTGGGGTGGGCCAGGTAGACCCAGTCGACGGCATCGCCCAGGCGTACCGGCAGCATTCTGCACAGCATCGTCTTGCCGCTGCCTACCTCACCCACCACCTTGATAATGCCCTCGCCCTGGGTGATGGCGTAGCAAAGTGCGTGCAGGGTGGCGCCGCGGTCATTTCCCTCGAAGAACACATTCGTGTCCGGCGTAATGCGGAAGGGTGGCTTTGCGAGGCCGAAATATTCTAGATACATCGCGGGTTCAGGTTAGACGACACATTGTATCTGCTTCACCGCCAGCAACTGCGCCGGCATCAGGTTAGGTTTACAAGAGTGTATGTAAGTTACCCCGGAATTGCACTCGCAAAAGCGAGAGCTGCGAGCCATGCACGCCCTTGCTGAGGTGACTTGTGCCGCGACAGCACAGTATGCTGGCGCAGGTTACGCAGGGAGCTTTACACCGTGAGCCTACTGGATTGGCTGGTCATCGCCGCCTACCTCGCCGGCATGCTGTTGCTGGCGGTATACCTGGGCCGCAGCCAGCGATCTCGCGCGGATTACTACCTGGGCGCGAATCGTCTTCCCAGCTGGGCGCTCGCCACGTCGATTATCGCCACGCAATGCTCCACCAACAGCCTGCTGGGGGCGCCCGCTTTTGTCGGCTTCGTCGCCGCAGGCGGTATGCTGTGGTTGCAGTATGAGCTGGCCGTGCCGCTCGCCATGCTGGCCCTTAGCGTGTTCTTCATGCCGGTGCGGCGCAGCGGCGTTATTTCCATTTACGCCTATCTGGAGCGCAGGCTCGGTCTATCCAGCCGCTTGCTGGCCAGCGGCTGCTTCCTTTTTTTCCGCGGCGTTGCCACCGGCGTGACGGTGTACGGCGTGGCGTCCGTGATCGGGCTGGTCACCGGTATCAGCTACACCACCGCGGTGCTGATCCTGATGGGCATCACGGTCACCTACGACGCCCTGGGCGGCATGCGCGCGGTAGTGATCTCCGATGTGGTGCAGATGCTGCTGCTGACCGCTGCGGTAGCCTTCACCCTCTACAGCCTGTCTGCGCCGCTAATGGCGGAGTACCAGGTGCTCGCCGCGCGCCGGGAGACGCTGGTCGATGACTGGGGGCTATCGGGTAATAACTACGGCTTCTGGCCGATGTTGTTCGGCGGGTTTTTCCTCTATGTCGCGTACTATGGCTGTGACCAGAGCCAGGCCCAGCGCTTGCTGGCCGCTGAAGATGTCGCCGCAACCCGGCGAGTACTGCTGCTGAACGGCGTGCTGCGTTTTCCGCTGGTACTGGCCTACTGCATGTTGGGCCTCGGGCTGGCTGCCTATGCCATGCAGCACCCGGAGTTCATCGGCCAGTTGCCGCAAACCGCCAGCGGTGAGCCGAACTACAACCTGGTGTTTCCTTCGTTTGTCGCAAGGGAGTTCGCGCCCGGTCTGGCAGGCCTCGCAATCGTGGGCCTGTTCGCCGCCGCCATGTCCTCCATCGACTCGGCCCTGAACAGTATGTCCGCCAGCACCGTGGAGGACTTTGTGGTGCGCTTCACCGAACCGGACGAACGGCGACTGTTTCTCGCCTCCAAGCTCGCCACCGTTTTCTGGGGCCTGTTTGCCGTGGCCTTCTCCTATTCTGTGGAACACTTTGCCCCAACGGTACTGGAGGCGATCAACAAGGTGGGCTCCATGTCCTTCGGCCCCTTGCTCGCGCTGTTCGTACTTGCAGTATGCAAGCCCGGGCTGGGTGCCGCGGCTGCAAACCTGGGTTTTGTCACTGGTCTGGCCTGCAGCATCCTCGTCTGGCAGTTTCTGCCCGCCGTGAGCTGGTTGTGGTGGAGTCCACTGGGCTTTTTCATCGCCACGGCCACTGCTTTCACGCTTGGCCTGCTATTGCCGCCAGCGCAGGTCACCGACGCAAAAGAACGCTTTGATCTTCCAGGAACTCAAGCCGGATTGCTGATCGGTATGGCCTGCCTGATCGTGGCAGTGTGCCTGCTGCTGCAGCCGTCCGGCTGAGAGATTACATCGATGCGGTGCCCGGTGTGCCTGCGCGCTAGCGGGCGTAGCGGGCCTCAATACCGAGCAGGCGTGCCAGCGCCGGCAGGAACAGCAATGCCCCGACCATATTCCAGAAGAACATGAAGGTGAGCATCAGCCCCATATCGCCCTGGAACTTGATGGGACTGTAAATCCAGGTCCCCACACCAACCGCCAGCGTCAGTCCGGTGAATGCCACAGCGGTGCCGGTTGTCTTGAGTGCGTCAAAGTAAGCGTCGGCCAGGTTGCCGTGCTCCTTCAACGCCCGCTCCAGGGCGCTGTAGATGTAAATACCGTAATCCACGCCAATACCAACACCCAGCGCAATCACAGGCAGGGTAGCGACCTTGACGCCGATGCCCAGTAGCGCCATCAATGCCTGGGCCAGCACCGACGTCAACATCAGCGGAATAATGATGCAGGCGGTGGCACTGACGGAGCGGAAGGTAATCAGGCAAAGCGCAATCACCACGCCGTACACCCAAAGCAGCATGTCCCATTGGGCCTGGGCAATCACGATATTGGTGGCCGCCTCTATGCCCGCGTTGCCCGCAGCCAGCATGAAGCGGATCTTCTCTGTGTTGTATTCAGCCGCGAACGCCTCCACCGCATCCACAACCTGGGCCAGCGTGTCGGCCTTGTGATCCTCCAGGAAAAGAATCACCGGGACCATGGAGCAATCGGTATTCAGCAAGTTGCTCGGGACGCGACTCAGTGAGTTGTTGAGAATGAACTTGTTGCGGCTGATCGCATGCCACTTCGGGTTGCCCTCGTTCATCCCCATGATGACGAGCTTGGAGATGTCGACCAGGGAGACAATGGACTGCACACCCGGTACCGAGCCCATAACGCCCTGGAAATAGTCGATGGCGGAAATCGTGCTGTAACTGCCGCACTGCTGGGGCTCCGTGCGCACCATCACCACGAATACATCGGTGCTGGTGGAGTAGTTCTCGGTGAGGAAGGCGTTGTCGAGGTTGTAGCGCGAGTCGGGGCGCAGCTCCGGGGCGCCCGGGTCCAGGTCACCGATCTTCTGGTTCTGCCCGATATAGCCGCCGGCGACGAACAGCAGCGCGCTGATCACCAGGATCACCGTGGCCGGTCCGCGTTGCGTTACCGACGCGATCAGGCGCCAGTGGGCAAACTCACTGTTGGCCTTCATCGCCCGGTGTCCGTGGCAGCTGTGGCTGATACCGGTGTAGGACAACACGATGGGCAACAGGATGAGGTTGGTCACAATCAGGATCGCGATGCCGGTGCTGGCCACCAGGGCGAGCTCCTGTATCACCGGAATGTCTATTACGCGCAGGGTCAGGAAGCCCACGCCGTCGCTGATCAGGGCAACAAAGCCGGGTTTGCACAGGCGCATGAAGGACTGCCGGGCCGCGGTTCGGTTGTCCACACCGGCGCAGGCGTAGTGGGAGAAGCGATTGATAATCTGCACCGAGTGACTGATGCCCACGGCAAACACCAGAAACGGCACCAGCATGCTGTAGGGGTCTATGCCCATGCCCATGGTGTGCAGCAGACCCAGCTGCCACACCACCGCCACCGTTGAGCAGGACAGGGTCGCGATGGTAAGCCACTGGCAGCGGCAATACAGGTACAGCATCACCGCCGTAATGACAAAGGCGATACCAAAGAAAGCGCC
>JAZBPS010000347.1:0-4131 GCA_036353375.1 Halieaceae bacterium
GCTCCTCGGGCAGGCCCAGTTCTTTGGTCAGGAAGTCCCAGGCAAAGCGAATGGCCTCGCGCTTGAAATAGTCGCCGAAGCTGAAGTTGCCCAGCATTTCAAAAAAGGTGTGGTGGCGGGCGGTGTAGCCGACATTTTCCAGGTCATTGTGCTTGCCGCCGGCGCGCACGCAGCGCTGGCTGGAACAGGCGCGGCTGTAATCGCGCTGCTCGGCGCCCAGGAACACGTCCTTGAACTGGTTCATACCGGCGTTGGTGAACAGCAGCGTGGGGTCGTTGTGGGGCACCAGCGATGAGCTGGGTACCCGCGTGTGTTGCTGACGCTCAAAGTAGGCGAGGAACGCCTCGCGAATCTCAGTGGTTTTCATGGGTTAGCGGCGCCGCGTGGATGCTATTGAAAATCTCGTGCCAGGGCAGCTTCGTCGAAGCTGCGCCCGGCAAGGATGTGCAGGTGCAGGTGAAACACGGTCTGGCCGCCGCCCTCACCGTTGTTGACCACCAGCCGGAAGCCGTCACTGACGCCCAGCTGCGCGGTAATCTTGCCCACCGCCAGCATCAGGTGGCCCAGCAGCGCCTGGTCTTCGGGCTCGGCGTCCGAGAGCTTGACGATAGGCTTGCGCGGGATCACCAGCACATGCACCGGGGCCTGCGGGTGAATATCGTTGATCGCCACGCAGTGCTCGTCCTCGTAGACGAACTCCGTGGGGATCTCACCGCGGGTGATTTTGCCGAAAATGGTGTCTTCCATGGCTCTGTTTCCTGCGTCTGACGTGTTCCGGCCTAACCCAGCTTCTCGTCAGCGGTAAGCTGGCGCGCCTCTTCCTCCAGCATCACCGGAATGCCGTCGCGGATGGGATAGGCCAGACCGCTGGCCTTGCATACCAGTTCCTGCTTGTCGCGGTCGTATTCAAGCGGTGCCTTGCTCACCGGGCACACCAGAATGCTCAGCAGTTTTTTGTCGATGGTTTCAGTCATTGTTCGCCTCGAACAGAAGGCCGCGGATTATACGCTACTCGCGGCAGCGGGTGTAGCGCGGACAGCGAGGGAAACGCCTAATCGGGCATCGTTGGCACCAGCAGTGCCGGATCAACGCGCCGGTCGCGCCAGTTCATGCGCCAGTCCAGGTGCGGCCCGGTGGCGCGGCCGGTCGCCCCGACCCGACCCACGGTATCGCCGGGCGCGACCTGCTGCCCCACCTCCACCAGCACGGCGTCGAGGTGCAGGAAGGTTGAGCTCACCTCGTTGCCATGGTCGATAATCACCGTGCCACCGCTGTAGAACAGGTCCGGCTCCGCCAGGGTCACCCTGCCCGGGGCCGGCGTTGTCACCGGCGTGCCTGTGGGTACCGCGATATCCACGCCGTAATGCGGGCGTCCGGGGGTGCCGTTGTAGACACGCTGTGACCCATAGACGCCACTGATGGGGCCGGTCACCGGCCACTGGAAGCCCGCCGCAAAGTCGGTGGCGCTGCGGGTATTGGCCCGGGCCGCGCGCACCCGGGCGGCCTCGCGCCGGATACGCTCCAGGTCTGCCGGATCCGGTGTGACCGTGCGCTGGGGCACCCCTTCGATGCGCTGGATGCGATAGTCGCGGGCGGCTATGTCCAGCGTCTGTGAGCATTCGGCCTCGCCCCGAACGGTCAGGCGGCGCTGACCGCTTTCATCCCGGCCGAAACCGAACACCACCACGCCGTCGCTGGACACGCGCAGGGCCTCGTCACCCAACCGCACCTCACTGCCGGGGCTCACCCGGCCCCACAACAAGGCCCCCTGCCGGGGCTCGCCGCTGAGTTCAAGACAGGCTCCCATGGCCCGGCCGGGCAAGAGCAGGCAGCAGGTGATAAATGCGATTCGGATATTCGACATGCCCGGATTTTTACACGCTTCGGGTAACATTGTGCAAATGGGACGCTACCGACCACCTCGCCCACGGGGCTCGCGCTATATCACCCCGGAAGGGGAAGCGGCACTGCGCGCGGAATTGCACCAACTCTGGAAGGTGGAGCGACCCCAGGTCACTGCGGCTGTGCACGAGGCCGCCAAAAATGGCGACCGCTCCGAGAACGGGGATTACATCTACGGCAAGAAGCGGCTGCGAGAGATCGACAGCCGGGTGCGTTTCCTGGGCAAGCGCCTGGATGAACTGCAGGTCGTAGACCGGGCGCCCGCGGAACGGGACAAGGTGTTTTTTGGCGCCTGGGTCACGCTGGAAGACGACGCCGGCGAGCAGCAGCGCTACCGCATCGTCGGCCCTGACGAGTTCGACCTCAAACAGCACAAACTGAGCATGGATTCACCGCTGGCGCGTGCGCTGCTGGGCAAGCGCCTCGACGATGAGGTAACCGTCAGCACCCCCGGCGGCCAGCGACAGCACTACATCGTCGCTATCGACTACGAGGCGTAGCACGCAGAAGGCGCCGGTCGGCCTTTTGCGAAACTAGCGGCTGAAGACGAAGTGGGCGGTTACCGGCACGGCAGTACTGATGCTGTCGAGGGCGGCGACGGTTCTCAGCTTGTCCACACCCTCGGCAAGACCGAAATCTGCCGCACTGATCACCAGCGGCGCATCCGTCATCACGTGAATCTCATCGCCCATGCGGGATACCCGCAGTGCCGCATCCAGCGTTTGGGTCGCGCCGTGCAGTTCCACGGTCAATGGCAGCGTCATGGTCATGTACTCACCGCAGTCCAGTGCCATCACCGGCGCCATATCGAGCTGGGCGGACACGGTGGCCGTGGGGTACATGCCCGTCTCGAACAGCAGCTTCTGCATACGTTCGTTGCGGATCGGGATCATGGTTTCCACGCTGGACAGGGGCACACTCACCTCCACGGCGCCGTCCTCGATGCCGCCGGACAATTGCTTGAAATGGTGTACTTCGGCAATCGCCGCATTTTTCACTGAGATGAACTGCAGGGAAGACTGCTCCGGCAGCAGGGCATTGCCGTGTGACTTGCCGTGGTGATCGGCCTGCGCCGCGCCGCTGAGCAAAAGCGCCGCTGACAATGCCAGGCAGGTTAGGGATGCGGTTGGTCGTCGCGCACTTCGAAACAGACGTTGGGCAGAAAACATGGACACGTACCTCCGGTCAGGATGGGTTGGTTGCGGGTGACTGTGGCGAGAGAATCGCAAAGGCCCAGCCTTGCTGTGTCAGGGGTTGCAGCCTCTGGGCGATGTCCTGCAGCCAGGCGGGCAGAGAACGGGGGCGACGAAAACCCTTGCCGGGCGCCATGACATAGGCGCGCATGCGGTTTTCCTGGCCACCTCGCCAGACGCGAACCGCCGGGCGCTTCACCAGGTTTTTCACCCAGAACGAGCGCTCGCCACGCACCGTCGCGACCAGCATATAGGGACCCAGGCGCAGTGACCACAGCGGCGTACGGCGCTTGAGACCGGATTTGAAGCCGGTGCTTTCCAGCACCAGCAGGCCCGCGGGCAGCCAGCGCGGTGAGCCGAAACCACGGCGCACCGCGGGCTCTACCACGCCATTGAGCCGTCGGAAGAACGTGCGCTCCAGCGCGGGGGGAATAGCAAATGACATCCAATCTCCAGGGTGTTGCGGTTAGCCGACTGTTGGTTGCCGGGGAAATCGCCTAACATCGTCGCTCCCCGAGGTACCTTAATGTACGAGTCACAGGCCGAGCGAGATTACCAGGCCAGCATAGACGCACACCTGAACCGCAATTTCGCGGTGCATCTGGTGCACGGCATGCTGGGCCAGACCGGCTTTCGGCTGGTGAATACACCGACCTTTCTGCCCGCCTACATCCTGCTGTTGTCAGGGGGCTCTGACTTTGCGGTAGGACTTACCCTGTCACTGGCAGCGCTGGGTGCGGCCCTGACACCGCTGTTCAGCGCCAGCTTGATAGGGCACCGGCGGCGGGTCTTGCCGGTGGGGTTTTTCGCCGGTGGCGCCATGCGTGCAGCAGTGCTGGCGCTGGCATTGGCGGGCTTGTTGCTGGAGGGAGACGCCGCGCTGGCAGCCGCCGTCACCGCCATGGGCCTGTTTGGCCTGTTCGCGGGCATGCAAACCGTGGTGTTCCAAACGCTGTTATCCAAGGTCATCCCGGTGCGGCGCCGGGGACGCCTGATGGGGCTGCGCAACTTTCTCGCCAGCCTCACCACCATCGCC
>JAZBPS010000348.1:0-4097 GCA_036353375.1 Halieaceae bacterium
CCCTGGGCTTTTCGGTGCCGCAGCTCGCCGCTGCGCTATCGGGCAGGGCCTGACTCAGCGCGGACCACACGATCCCGCTGATGCCGGCGATGCGGCTCAGTAACCAGAGCAGGCCGCTGGCTGCGGTGCCAATGAGAATTCCGCCCAGTAAGGGTGTCGTGAACGCGTCCATAAGTACGGTGTGCTCCAGCGGCTGAGGAAAGGCGATATTTACTGCATATTTACGCAGGTCGTGTCACTGCCTTCAAGCATGCTTTGACCCGCGCAGTGCCGGTTCACCCGGTAGTCTGACAGGGCGCGCTGCAGCCAGACCTGGCTGGTCTCCTCGTCGCGGCCGCAGCGCACCCGATACGGGGTTTGGGTCCAGGAACTTGCGCTGGCCAATCGGTTGATAAATTGTTCCGCGGACTCGACATGCTGTTTTCCGCGCTGGTATTTGAGCGTGAGGTGCGCCGCGGCACGCGGGGCATCGTATTCGTTTCCGTTGCGAATGAACGTACAGCCACTGTCCGCCACGTACTGCAGTAAATAGTCCACTTCCCCCGGGGTGGTTGTCGCTCGGGCAGGCATCAGTGACGTTATCAGCAGCACGGCTGCGAGGGCTTGCAGCAAACGCTGTGTCACGGAGAAACCGCTAGCCGAAGGCGAATAGGGTTGTGGTCAGAGCTCTCCACGGCAACCACTTCTGCGCGTTCCGCCGTCAGTCCGCGCAGGTATACATGATCCAGCGGGCGGCCAAAGGGTTTGCTGCGTAAATCCTCGATAAACTCCACCCGTGACAGGCCCTGGCTGGCCATCAGCGTGTCGACGAGGGACTGTCGCGCCGCGCTCCAGGTATTGAAGTCGCCAGCGGCGAGTGCAGGACCTTCGTGGTCGGCGAGTTGGGCGATCAGGGGTTGCAGCTGCCTGCGCAGACTGCCAAGCCCGAGGCTGAAGTTTATCGCGTGCAGGTTCACCGCCAGCAGTCGGTCATCACGCCCGGAAAGTGCATAGGTGGAGACACTGGCCGCCTTGGGCGTGCCCAGCCAGGGCTCCAGGGCGCTGTAGCTGCAGTGTGTTGTGGGGGCGGCCACGCCCAGTGTCATCACCCCGGTGTTCATGGTGTTCGTCTTGAAGCCCGGCGCAAACACCGCCGTCAGGCGCTCGGGAAGTAGTGAGGGTATACCCGCTTGCAGCGAGGCCTCCTGCAGGAGCGTCAGTTCGACACCCTCGGCCAGCGCCTGTAAATCCTCTGCCCAGCGCGCACTGCCGGCTTTCTGGATATTCCAGCTGAGCAGGTCAAATTCCGGCGCCAGCGCCTGACCGTCCTGCCAGTGCGGGTCGGCAGAACAGCGGTCCTCCGCCTGGCTGACGGCAGCTGCCAGCAGGAGCAGGGTTATCGCGAACGCGTAATAGGGCATGCGGAGAATACTCCCTTGAATCATCGCATCAGTCTACGCCGGGACGGGAAAAATCCCATGGCCGCGGGCGCCAGCGGGCCAGTCGGGATGGCGGGCAGGGTCATGCGCCGCGAAACAAACAGTGAAAGCCGGAGCAAGCGGGAAAACCGGGGCGGGCGTGCGTCACGTATACACCGGCATCAGTTAATCAGGCACAGCATCATGTTTTCACTGTTCAAGTCCGATCCGGTCAAGAAGCTCAAGAAGCAGCATGCCACTGTGCTGGAAAAAGCCATGCACGCCCAGCGTAACGGCGATATACGCAGCTATTCCACCTTGACGGAGGAAGCTGAGGCCTTGCACCAGCAGATACAGGCGCTGCAAAAAGCGGATTGAACGGCGCGGCCTGGGCCGCTACCGCCAGCGTTCGGCCAGCTTGTACCACTGCATTCCCAGCGCCAGCGCCTGATTGCCAAACCACTCGGGCAGGGGAATGCGCCACTGAAACATCGAGGCAAAGTAGTCGCACTCGGTCATTTCACCTGCCACGGCATTGGCCAGGATTTCGCTCATAATGTGTGAGGTGGCGATCCCGTGGCCAGAGTAGCCCTGCAAGTAGTAAACGTTGTCTGAGGTCTTACCCAACTGCGGGATGCGGTTTATGACGATACCCGCCATGCCCGTCCACTCAAACTCGATCTTCACGCCCGCCAGCTGGGGGAACACCCGCAGCATGGCGGGCAACAGCTCTCCCGATACCGATTTGGCGTCTTTGCCAGAGTAGTTGGTGCCGCCTCCGAACATCAGCCGCTTGTCCGCCGTGAGTCGGTAGTAGTCGAGCACAAAGCGACAATCATAGACGGCGAGGTCCCTGGGGTTAACGGACTCTACCTGTGCCTCGGTGAGGGGTTCGGTGGCCATGTTGCCAAGGGATGCGGGAAACAGTTTGCCCCGCAGCTTGCGTCGCTCCAGGCGGTGATAGGCATTGCCTGCAAGAATCACCTTGTCCGCTGTCACGACACCGTGTTCGGTAATGACCTGTGGTCTGGCGCCGTGCCGGATAGCCGAAACCCGTGTGTTCTCAAATATCTGCGTGCCCAGGCTCTCGGCAGCGCGCGCCTCGCCGATACACAGGTTTACCGAGTGCAGGTGCATGTTTTTCGTGTTGAGCAGTGCGCCGTGGTACAGCGTCGTGCCCAGGTAATCGGGAACGTCCTCGCGGCTCAACAGGGTCATGTACTGGCCCATTCCGCGGGCGTGGCCCTCGTCGTGCATGGCCTGCAGCTCGTTCATATGGCTGGGCTGGTAAGCGGCGTGCAGGTGACCGTATTTCAGGTCACAGTCAATGTCGTACTTCTCGACCCGGGACTTGATGATGTCGTGTCCGCGCCAGCGCATGCGCCAGATGTAATCTTCCGCGTCCGCGCCAAGGTGCTTGCGCAGGGCCTTGGTCATGGCAGCGTCCCCGGACAGGCTGCCCGTCACCTGTCCGCCGTTGCGCCCGGTGGCTCCCCAGGCAAGCTTGTTGGCTTCCAGGATGGCGACCTTAAAACCTCGCTCTGCGAGCTCCAGGGCGGTGTTCACGCCGCTGAAGCCGCCGCCGACCACGGCGATGTCCACCGACAGGTCGCCGCGCAGGGACGGATACGCGGTCTCCTGTTTAATGGTTGCGTTGTAGTAGGAGTTGCAGCGGGCTTCGGCCATGTCGGGGTACCGGATCGCGGGCGGATAGAAGCCTATGATACGGCGGCGCTGAAGCGGGGGATTTCCGGGGATGTAGGCTCAGAGTCGATAGCAGGGACTGGGCCTGGAATAAGTGCCTAGCCGATATGCAAAACCAGCTCGCGCCGTTGCGCACCGTGGCGATGCTCCCACAGGTAAATCCCTTGCCAGGTGCCAAGCAACAGTTTGCCGTTTTCAAAGGGAATGCTCAGCTGTGTCGCGGTGAGGGCTGCCTTGATGTGGGCGGGCATATCGTCGGGCCCTTCCAGGGTATGGGTGTAGAGCGGGTCGCTCTCCGGCACCAGGCGGTTGAGCCAGTTTTCCAGGTCGACCCGCGCGCTGGGGTCATAGTTTTCCTGGATCAGCAGGCTGGCAGAGGTGTGCTGGAGGTAAAGCGTGCACAAGCCCTCGCGCAGTCCGGATGCCTCGACCGCGGTCGCTACCTTGTCGGTGACACTGTGCAGCCCCTGACCCGGAGCGTGAATCTGGATGCGGCTGATCATACGGTGAACGAAGTCGCTAAACTGTAGTCTGACCTGTCCAGAGTGTACGGCGTTTCACCGTGCGCGCCACCCCGCCTAAGCAAGGGGTTTTTGATTGTGGTGATCGGGAACAAGGAACTATGCAATGAATAAGCTTCACACGGCACTAGTAGCACTTTTTCTGTCTGCCGCAATGCAGGCCGGTGCCGCCACCGCGGTGTTTGCCGGCGGTTGCTTCTGGTGTATGGAGGCGGCCTACCAGGAGGTGCCGGGGGTCTCCGACGTTGTATCGGGCTTCACCGGTGGCAGCCATCCGAACCCCACCTACAACGGTGCGCACACCGGGCATTACGAGGCCGTGGAGGTGACCTATGACCCCGGACAGATCAGCTTTGAACAGTTGCTGGTTCTGTTCTGGGCCAATGTTGACCCCTTTGACGGCGATGGCCAGTTCTGCGACCGGGGTGAAAGCTATCGGCCGGCGATTTTTGTCGCGGGTGATGGCGAGCGCGCG
>JAZBPS010000349.1:0-7763 GCA_036353375.1 Halieaceae bacterium
CTCGCACAATCAGGGCGCGTTCAGGCAAATCCGGCATTTCGGGGCTTTCTGCGAGGACTGTGCGAATCCCAATTTTTGCGCAGCAAAAATGGTTGAGTTCCGCAGCAGCCGGATCACACGGCCTGCCTGCGCCCGTGCGAGCCCTGCTGCCGTCATCGGCGCGCCCCGAAACAGTGCTCCGGCTTAACTTGAGCGGGTAACACGCAACACCTAATGGAAACGGGAAGTGTGGTGCCAGTAGATGCGCGCTGGAATTACTTCGAGAGGAAGCTCATGCTCTCTTCAAGGCCTTTCAGCGTGAGGGGGTACATGTGCCCCTCAACAAGCTGGCGGGTCATGGCGATGGACTGGGTGTATTCCCAGTCTTCTTCCGGCACCGGGTTAAGCCATACCACCTTGTCGTAGACCTCTTTAAGACGGCGCATCCAGACCTCACCCGCCTCCTCATTCCAGTGCTCCACGCTGCCGCCCGGTTGGGCGATCTCGTAGGGCGACATCGAGGCATCGCCGACAAAAATGACCTTGTAGTCGTGGCTGTACTTGTGGAGTACGTCCAGCAGGGACGTGCGCTCATTGTGACGGCGCACATTGTTCTTCCACACAGACTCATAGATGAAGTTGTGGAAATAGAAATGCTCGAGGTGCTTGAACTCCGTGCGCGAGGCGGAGAACAGCTCCTCACACACGCGAATGTGCGGGTCCATGGAACCGCCAATATCCAGAAACAGCAGCACCTTCACCGCATTGTGCCGCTCCGGCACCATCTTGATATCCAGCAGGCCCGCGTTGCGCGCGGTGGAACTGATGGTGTCTTCAAGGTCCAGTTCGTCCGCCGCACCGGTGCGGGCGAACTTGCGCAGGCGACGCAGTGCCACCTTGATATTGCGCGTGCCCAGTTCCACACTGTCGTCCAGGTTCTTGAAATCACGGCGATCCCAGACTTTTACCGCCTTGTTGTTCTTGCCGTTGGGCCCCACCCGGATACCCTCGGGATGATAGCCCTCCTGGCCAAAGGGTGACGTACCGCCGGTGCCCACCCACTTGTTGCCGCCCTCGTGGCGCTCCTTCTGTTCTTCCAGCCGCTTCTTGAACTCCTCGATCAGCTTTTCCAGGCCACCCAGGGATTCGATCTGGGCCTTTTCTTCCTCCGACAGGTTCTTCATGAACTCTGTGCGCAGCCAGTCGTCCGGGATCAGGGCCTCGATGATATCGTCCAGGGCCTCCAGGTCCTGGAAATGCAGGCCGAAAGCGCGGTCGAAGCGATCGAAATACTTCTCGTCCTTGACCATGCAAGTGCGCGAGAAGTAATAGAAATCGTCCATGTCCGCAAAGGCCATGCGCTGCTTCAGGCCCTCCAGCAGGGTCAGCAGCTCCGTGGTGCTCACCGGGACACCGGCGTCCCGCAAGCCATGGAAGAAATTGATCAGCACAGCGCTAACCTACTGCCGCATTTCGCGCCGATGCATAAAGGCCAGGCGCTCCAGCAGGTGTACATCCTGCTCGTTCTTGAGCAGGGCACCGTACAGGGGCGGAATCGCCTTGGTGGGGTCGCGATCCTTGAGGATCTCGTCGGGGATATCGTCTGCCATAAGCAGCTTGAGCCAGTCGATCAGTTCAGACGTCGACGGTTTCTTCTTGAGACCCGGGATACTGCGCACGTCAAAGAAGACTTCCATCGCCTCCTGCACCAGCTCCTGGGTGATGTTCGGGTAATGCACCTGGACGATCTCGCGCATCGTGTCGCGATCGGGGAAGTTGATAAAGTGGAAGAAACAACGACGCAGGAAAGCGTCGGGCAATTCTTTCTCGTTGTTGCTGGTAATGATAATCACGGGCCGGTGCTTGGCCTTGACCGTCTCCCCCGTCTCGTAAACGAAGAACTCCATGCGGTCCAGTTCTACCAGCAGGTCGTTGGGAAACTCGATATCCGCCTTGTCCACCTCATCGATCAGCAGCACCACCTGCTCATCCGCATCAAAGGCCTCCCAGAGCTTGCCGCGTTTGATGTAGTTGGCGATATCGTGAACCTTGTCGTCGCCCAACTGAGAGTCCCGCAGGCGGGAGACAGCATCGTACTCGTAGAGCCCCTGCTGGGCCTTGGTGGTGGATTTGATATGCCACTGGATCAGCGGCATGCCCAGTGCCTGGGCCACCTCTTCTGCCAGCATGGTTTTGCCGGTACCGGGTTCACCCTTGATCAGCAGCGGTCGCTGCAACTGCACCGCCGCATTGACCGCCATACGCAGGTCCTCGGTGGCGACATAACGCTCGGTTCCTTCAAACTTCATGATGGGACTTCCCTCGAAAAATAAAGCTGGACAGACTACCCAGTGGTACGGGCGGAATCAAGAAACGGACCCGCGCGAGACGGCTCAGGCCGACTCGGCGGCGGACCTTCCCAGGAACCGTCCGGCCAGCGCCATGAGCAGCCACAGGGCAATGGCCAGCGCCGCCCCCGAAATCAGGGAGCGCGCCGGGCGCAAGGCCGCGTCTGTACCATGGGTAAACATTTCAAAGGCCGTTACAAAAATGGCCGGTGCCCAGGTTGTGGTTTCCAGGTCGGGATGCGCCGGCGCCAGCGCCAGCGCGCCCAACAGCAGTGCCCACCCCAGTCGCGTCACCCGCGACCAGCGGCTGCCGATCCACAGGTACAAAACCAGCAGGGCACCCAGGGTGGCCGCCGTGTAGGCAAGCCAGGCATTTTGATAGCTTTCAGCGTCCAGCACTGTCGTTGCGGCTCCTGTTTTCTCTCGCCCGGAACGGGCGCGCTAGTACTCTACCCATTGAA
The DNA here is from genome assembly GCA_036353375.1 of Halieaceae bacterium. Classification (GTDB taxonomy): domain Bacteria; phylum Pseudomonadota; class Gammaproteobacteria; order Pseudomonadales; family Halieaceae; genus JANQIO01. The sequence goes on from JAZBPS010000349.1 coordinate 2,789, forward strand.
TAATATGTTCATCATACCCGTCAGGGTGGATGTGTTCGTCCGAGATGGCTTTTCCCCGTATCGAGATACCCGCCTCGTGCACGCTGTCGGCGCTGCCGCTGACCAGCGGGTGCCAGGACAGCAGGGGTTTGCCCTCGTAGAGGCGTCTGTAGGCGCAGGTATCGGGCAGCCAGGTCAGGCGAGACAGGTCCTCGCGGCGCAGGTCGATACAGTGGGAGACCAGCTCGTGGCGCCGCGGATAGTCGCTGCAGCGGCAGCTATCTTCCTTGAGGTAGCGGCAGCGAATGCCGGTGTAATAAACCTCAGCCGTGTCAGCGTCCTCCAGCTTGTGCAGACAGCAGCGCGCACAGCCATCGCACAGCGACTCCCACTCCGCGTCAGTCATCTGCTCCAGCGAGCGCGTCTCCCAAAAGCGTGTGGTGGTCACGGGCACTCGTCCTGCCGCGGTGCCAGCGGTGACGGCGGCATCTGCAGGAAAAAGCCCTGCGCATCAATGGCAGCTACCACGTCCCCCGCATCCACCCGGGCCAGCTTGCGGCTGCCGTCCAGGTTGAGCAGCATGATGGGCTCGGGTTCGCCGAACTGCTGCAGAAGGGTTTCGGGCACGTCGCGCAAACCGGCAGCCTTGCTGGTGTACAGGTACATCTCCGCCTTGCGCGGGCTGCGGTAGACCTGCACCAGCATGTCAGTGCTGCCCCCGCGCCACTGCCAGCAGCGGCTCAATCAGGGCTTCACGCCGCCAGCCTGACCAGCGATCGGGCATATCATCGCCCGCATGTCCCTGTAGACGCACCATCAGTTCGTAGTCTTTCGAGGACAGCAGGGCCTCGGGCTCAACCTGCCAGGCGCGCGCCAGTTCTGCCGCTTTCTGCTTGACCGCTTTCAGGCGGGCGCGCTGCTCAGCGTCCAGTGGACGTCCCGGCGGCTCCGGCAGGTCATGGTCGGTGTGGCGACCGGCGTCGCTGATCAGGTCCAGCAGGGCCTCGCCCTGCTTGCGGGCGACCGCCTGGGGCATATCGGGCACCCCGCGCAGCTCTGCGGCATTGGCCGGTGTGCGCTGGGCCAGGGCGAAGCACACCTTGTCCGGCAGAATCCAGCTACGCGGTTTATCCAGCTGTCGCGCCCGCTGCTCGCGCCAGTCACACACTGCAGCCAGCACGGCGAGCTGTTGCGGGCTGAGTTTCCAGGCGGACTTGATTCGCAGGTAGGCCGGCGCGGCGGGCTCACTGGCTTCCCGCACGGCACGCGCGCTGTCTTCGAAAACCCAGTCGCTGCGGTCCAGGGCATCCAGCCGTTCGCGCAGGTGGCGGTACACGGCCAGCAGGGGCAGCACATCCGCCGCGGCGTAGGCCTGCTGGGACTCGGTGAGAGGGCGTCGCAGCCAATCGGAGCGTGTCTCCCCCTTGTCCAGCACCTCGCCGGTAATCTTTTCCACCAGGGGCCGGTAGCCGATACCAAATCCCAGGCCCGCAAAGGCCGCAGCTCGCTGGGTATCGAACAGTGGCAAGGGCTGCACGCCCAGAAAACACTGGAACACCTCCAGATCTTCGCTGGGCGAGTGCAGGACCTTGACGATGGCCGGGTTGGCGAAGAGGTTTTTCAGGGGCGTCATATCGCTGACCGCCAGCGGATCTACCAGCCACGCCTGTTCAGGTGCGTTGCTGAAACACAGCTGTACCAGCGCCGCCTGCGGAAAGAACGTGTCCCGGCGCATGAACTCGGTATCCACCATCACCGCGTCCGCCGTTTGGCCGCCCTCTACCAGCGCCGCGAGACCGGCGTCGCTTTCCACCAGCGTATGCGCCACTAGTCCACCACCTTGCGGCCGCTGAGCGCGTGCGCGAGCGTACTGCCGTCCACGTATTCCAGTTCACCGCCCAGTGGTACACCGTGGGCGATGCGGCTGATACTGACGCCCTCGGCCCGCATCATTTCTGTGAGATAGTAGGCGGTCGCCTCCCCCTCCACCGTCGGATTGGTAGCGAGAATCACCTCTCCCACACCGTCGCGCTGTACGCGCTCTCGCAGCACGTCAAGGCCGATATCCTCCGGTCCGATACCGTCGATGGGCGATAAGTGGCCGCGCAGCACGAAATACTGCCCGCGGTAGCCGCCACTCTGCTCCACCGCCAGCACATCCGCCGGGGATTCCACCACACAGAGGGTGGAGCGGTCGCGACGGGTATCGCTGCACAGCTCGCATATCTCGGATTCGCTGAAGTTGCGACACTGCGTGCAATGCCCCACCCCCGCCATGGCGGCATCCAGCGCCCTGGCCAGGGCGGTGCCTGCCTCGCGCTCGCGCTCCAGCAGGTGCAGGGCCATACGCTGCGCCGTCTTGCGGCCCACGCCGGGCAGGCAGCGCAGGCTCTCGACCAGTTGCTCTATAAGGGGGCTGAAAGCCATTGATCAAAACGGCATCTTGAAGTCGGGCGGCAGCATGCCGCCCAGAGCATCGCGGTTGCCCGCCTCCACCTTCTTCACGGCATCGTTGACCGCGGCGGCCAGCAAGTCTTCCAGTACCGACTTCTCTTCAGACAGCACTGCCGGGTCCACTTCGACCCGGCGTACATCGTGCTGCCCGGTCATAATGACCGTGACCATGCCGGCGCCGGCCTGCCCCGTGAACTCACGCTGGGCCATTTCATCCCGGGCCTGCTGCATTTTCTGCTGCATTTCCTGGGCCTGTTTCATCAGGTCGCTAAGACTTCCTTTCACGGTAACCTCAGTGCTTTATCGGAGTGACGGAATCCCGGTCTATGCTGCCGTCGAACCGGTCCAGCAGCAGTTGCACGCGCGGATCGTTTTCAATGGACGCAAGCGCCGCGGCCTGCCGTTCTGCCAACAGGCGCTGGGCACGGGCGGCCGGGGTTTCATAGCGCGGCGAGCCCGGCTCTATGTGTACCGTTAGCGACCGCTGCAGATAGCCGGACAACGCTGCCTCAATCTGGCGGGTGTGTCCGGCATTAAACAGTGACGCGTTGGCCTCATCAATGACAAACCACACCTGGTCTCCATCCACCTGTCGCAACTCGCAGTGCGACGCCACGTTGTACACCAGCCCGCGCAGCTCCAGCCGATCCAGCAAATCGGGCCAGCGAGCCGGTTCCAGCGGCGGTGGGGACGCCGTCTCCTGCAACGGCATGGATGCCTCACCGGCAACCGGTTCCGACGGATCTACCGGGGTACCGGGCGCCCCCGTGGGCGCCGCTGGCGCGTGCGCTGCGACGGCAGGCGCTTCGACGGGCGCATCGGCCGCCTCCACAGAGGTATGGAGAGCCTCAGCGGGGGTATGGAGAGCCTCAGCGGGGTTATAGAGAACCTCCGCGGGGCTTTGCTCCGCCGCAGCAGGCGCCTCCACCGCGTCGACGTGACGTGAAGGCGCGCCAACGGGATCCTGAGACCCCGGGTCGCTCGCACCCTGCACCGCGACAGGCGCAGCGGTGACCGCAGCCGGTGTACCATCCAGGCCCGGAGAGGCGTGGGCGAGGTCTGACTGCAACCCGCTTGCCGATTCAGGCTTTTTTGCCGGCGCGGCCACCTCGGGGCCGCCGCCGATATCCTCCAGACTGGCAGCCTGGTCAATCGCGCCCACGGGGCGAAACGCGACCATGCGCAGCAGCGTCATCTCCATACCGCTGCGCGGGTCCGGCGCCAGGCCCAGGTCACGCTTCCCGGTGACGGCCAGCTGGTAGAAAAGCTGGGTGTCTTCCGCCGTCATCGCGGCAGCGAACGCGCGCAAGCGTTCGCCATCGCCCCAGCCGTCATCGGCAGCATCCGGCACCGCCTGGGTAATTGCGACCCGGTGCAGCAAAGAGGCCAACTCCGCCAGGGTGCCGGCGTAATCCGGGGCGTGCTCCGACATCTCCGCCACCACCGACAGTGCAGCGGCGGTATCGCCTGAGGACACCGATTCCAGCAGGCGGTACACGAAACTCAGGTCTACCGTACCCAGCATGCTGCGCACATCGGCTTCCGTCAGTTTGCCACTGCCAAATGCCACGGCCTGGTCTGTGAGGCTGAGCGCATCCCGCATACTGCCCTCAGCGGCGCGGCCCAGCAGCCAGAGGGCCGGCTCCTCGTAACTGATCATTTCCTGATCAAGCACGTTTTTGAGGTGACCGACAATCAGCTCCGGCGACATATTCTTGAGGTTGAACTGCAGGCAGCGAGACAGCACCGTGGCGGGAAGCTTCTGCGGGTCCGTCGTGGCCAGCAGGAACACCACGTGGGGCGGCGGTTCCTCCAGGGTTTTCAGCAGTGCGTTGAAACTGCTGGTGGACAACATATGGACTTCGTCGATCAGGTAGACCTTGTAGCGCGCATGGGTGGGTGCGTATTGCACGTTCTCCAGCAGCTCCCGGGTGTCTTCCACCTTGGTCCGGGAGGCCGCATCGACCTCGATCAGGTCGACGCTGCGCCCCTCGGCGATCTCCAGGCAGGACGAGCATGTACCGCAGGGCTCTGAGCTGACACCACTGTCGCAGTTCAGGCACTTGGCAAGGATGCGCGCCACGGTCGTTTTCCCGACGCCGCGGGTGCCTGTGAAGAGGTAAGCGTGGTGCAGGCGATCGTGGTCCAGGGCGTTAATCAGGGCGCGCAGCACATGCTCCTGGCCCACCATTTCGCGGAAAACCCGCGGGCGCCATTTGCGTGCAAGAACCTGATGAGACATACCGTGGCACTATCCGGAATCAAAGGCGCAAGGATACACCAATGCCCGCGCCGGCACACAAGAACCCCCGCACCACCGAGGCAGCTTCGCGAAAAACAGCCCCGAGCCCAGCGCGCCGCCAAAAGCAGTTCGCAAAAAAAGCCCTGAGCCCAGCGCGCCGCCGACAGGCGGCTCGCGAAAACAGCCCTGAGCCCAGCGTGCCGCCCACGGGGCGGTTCGCGAAAACAGCCCTGAGCCCAGCGCGCCGCCGACAGGCGGTTCGCGAAAACAGCCCTGAGCCAAGCGTGCCGCCCACGGGGC
>JAZBPS010000350.1:0-8051 GCA_036353375.1 Halieaceae bacterium
GAAACGTCCTGAAGCAGGTCCTGCAGCGTTTTCACAACGCGGGGTGGCGGCCCGTGGTGGCCGCCGAGCTGGAATTCAGCTTGCTGCGCTACGACAGCGACGGCGTTCACCACAGTTGCACCCGGGTCGATGGCGGCACACCGCTGGGCGGCAATCTCTACGGCCTGGATGTATTGCACGAACAGCTCGATGTCCTGCAGGACATACGGGCGGCATGTGCGGCCCAGGGACTGCCCTTCGATGGCATCGTCAAGGAGTCCGCGCCGTCGCAGTATGAAATCAACATGCAGCATATCGACAACCCGGTGCTGGCGGCCGACCAACTGCTGATGATCAAGCGCCTGGTCAAGGGGGTTGCAGCGCGGCACGGGCTGGTGGCGAGCTTCATGGCCAAACCCTTTGCCGACGAGGCGGGCAACGGCATGCACCTGCACTGCAGCATTCTCGATGAGCAGGACAACAATATCTTTGACGACGGAGGCCCGGCAGGCACCGAGCTGCTGCGCCACGCCGTGGCAGGCAGCATGCGCTATATGGGTGAGTCGATGGCGATCTTTGCGCCCAACGTCAATTCCTATCGCCGCTTCCAGCCCGGGGCGCACGCACCCACCTCACCGTGCTGGGGCTACGACAACCGCACGGTGTCAGTGCGTATTCCCGCGGGCAAACCCGCCGCGCGGCGCATTGAGCTGCGGGTGGCCGGGGCGGACGCGAACCCCTACCTGCTCTATGCCGTAATGCTGTCTGCCATTATGGAGGGCATTGCCCAGCAGCTGGACCCCGGCGCACCCGTGGAGGGCGATGGCTATGAGCAGGCCACCGATACACTGCCGGAATACCTGCCGGAAGCGCTGCGGCTGTTCGAGTCATCAGCGTTCATCGAACGCAACCTCGGTGCGGAACTGCAGCGGATTTACGCCAGCTCCAAATGGCAGGAGAACGCGGAATTCCGCCGTCTTATCACCGATTTTGAATACAGCGCCTATCTGGAAAAGTTGTAAACATCCCAGCCGCGCCAGACATGCTGCACTCAGTAACCGCGCTCCACATTCACCACCGACAGCATGGGTTCACCGGCGACGTAGCGTCGGTAATTCTCCAGGACCAGCGCCTCTATGCGACCCAGCGCCTCACGGGAGCGGCCGGCCACGTGGGGCGTAATAATCACATTGGGTGCCGTCCACAGCGGGTGCTCCGGGGGCAGGGGTTCCGGGTCCGTCACGTCCAGGCCGGCGCCGGCAATCGCGCCGGTCTTCAGGGCAACGACCAGGTCATCCGTCACCGTACTTTGTCCGCGCCCGACACTGACAAAGTAGGCAGAGGGCTTCATGGCTTCAAAAAATGCGGCGTTAAACATGCCGCGGGTACTGTCCGTCAGGGGAGCTGCATTGACAACAACGTCGGCTTCCCGCGCCAGGGCGACAGCTTCATGGGCGAGGCCGACATAGTCGACATAATCCGGGCCCTCCCGGCGGCTGTTGCGGGTGGCGATAACCCGCATACCCAGCCCGTGCGCCCGCTTCGCCACCTGGCTGCCGATGCCACCCAACCCCACAACCAGCATGGTGCGGCCGGCCACTTCGCCGAAAGCAGGGGGCGGCTCTGACCAGTTGGGCATCCAGCGTCCGTCCACCTGCGCCCGGTAGTAGGGATAAAGGCCCCGGGTGAGTGACATGGTCAGCGCGATGGCGTGGTCGGCCAGGGTGGGGCTGCCCAGGCGCTGGCCATTGGTCAGCAGTAGCTTGCCCGAGGCGACTGCCGGTTGCTCGACACAGTTCTCTACGCCGGCGAAGTACACCTGCACCCAGTGCAGCGCATCCGACACTTCCAGCACGGACTGATCACAGAAGCCGATAATCACCTGGGCGCCGACCGCCGCGGCACGCGCCTCTTCCTGACTGCGCACGCCTACAATTTCCACATCCGGGGTCAGGGCCTGCAATGCGGCCAGGGTGCCATCGCCGAACAGTTGCCGGAATACCACGCGGCGCGGCACCTCCCAGCCCGGCATATCGCGCGCCGGCCTGCCGTACTCACGCAGTCCCAGCCCCTGCAGCGCCTCCGGCAGGGCTTCGGCCATGGCCGCGGGCGCACCGGCAAGTTGCAAAAGCACCGGCAGCGCCAGCCATCGAATAACACCTTTCATAGGCCACTCCGCTTTTTTTCGGCAGTGTAGCAGCGCACTCAGACGGTCGCAGCAGGCGCAGGCGCATGCCGGCCCAGCTCACGCACCTGCCACAGCACCGCGACGAAGGCGAGGCTGCCAAATACCGTTGCGCCCACCGCATCCCCCGCCATGACGCCGGGAGCGCCGTACCAGACAGACCCCAGATAGACACAGGGCAGGGTTCCCAGCAGCGCGCGACCGAAGTTGAACAGGGTGGCCAGATGGGCACGGTGAAGGTTGTTGAAACTGGCATTGGCGACGAACAGCATGCCGCTGAAAATGTAGGCTCCCACCAGCCAGGTCAGGGCGAAACGAATCAGTCGCTCGGCATCACCGCTGGCAGAAAACGCCGTGACTATCAGGTCCTGGGCCGACCAGAGCAGCAGCCACATGACCATCACGTACACCAGGTTGCACAATACCGCATCCAGTAGTGCACGACGCACCCGGTCAAAGCGCTGGGCGCCGGCGTTCTGGCCGATAATCGGGCCGATCGCCCCTGAGAGCGCGAATACAGCAGCGAAAGCAACCGGCCAGATGCGCCCCATAATAGCCGCACCAGCAACGGCACTGTCACCGAACTGCGACATGGTGCGCAATACAAAGCTCGCGCCTATCGGCGTGGCGAGATTGGTGAGCACCGCGGGCCCGGCTACGCGGACTATGGCCGACAGGTCCTCGCCCAGCCATTTAACACTGGTGGGGCCGGGCAAGCGGTGTACGCGAAAAATCGCATGAAAGGCGATACCCAGTGCAACATAGCGGGAAATCGCCGAGGCGATGGCGGCACCTTCAATACCCCAACCGAGGCCGAAGATCAGTATGGGGTCAAGCACTGCATTGACGACGGAAGCGCCCAGCGTGGAATACATGGCGCGACGCGCATCGCCCAGCGCCCGGGCAGCATTGGAGGCACACATCGCCAGCGCCAGGACAGGCGTGTTGGGGATTATTATGCGGCTGTAATCGAGTGCGTACTCCAGGGTCACGCCGCTGGCGCCAAGCAGGCTCAGAAGCGTCTCAAGATAGAAAAAGCCCAGCCCGCCCATCACGGCCGCTGCAGAACCGCTGAAAATCAGGATGTTGCTGCAATAGCGCGCAGCCGTCGCCCGCTGGCGACCGCCGATGGCCTGGGAGACCAGTGCACCCATGCTGATCTGCAGGCCGATGCTGATAGCCGTCAGAAAGAACAGCAGGGTACCGCCGTAGCCCACCGCAGCGGCCAGTTCCTTCTCACCCAGCAGGCTGAGAAAATACATGTCGACCAGGTCCACGGCGAACATCGCCATCAGGCCGACGGTGCTGGCCGCCGTCATAGTGACGACGTGACGCAGGGTTGATCCTTCAAGGAAGACGGCGCGCGCCATAGGAGTCAAAAGGTCCGGCTAGAAAGTGATCTACCGCACTGGCAGCAGCGCGATGGCCCACGGTATCATTTGGGCACCTCAACTATACCGGTTTTCGCCGCGAGACCCGCATGGTCATATCGTAAGACCCGCTGAAACCGGCATAGACAGACCAGCGCAATGGCCAAAGCGTCACGCGCGAGGAGCGCGGCCAGGGCCGCGAGCTGCCAATATCAACACCGGTGCTACATGCAGCACCGGCCCAGCTGAGGAATCAACAATCCATGAAGGCCCCGCAGGAAGCACCCACTGATCTACAACCCTACACCGATCCGGACCCATCCACGGTCGGTGAGATACCGGATGGCGAACCCGCATTCGCTGACGTTGTGACGCATCGCGACAACGGGAAGCCAGCACTGATACCGGTGAACGTGGCCATATTTGTCGGCCTGCCCCTGCTGGCCCTGCTGCTGGTTCCGGCCTGGGGCCTGTATCACGGCTACAGCGCGACGCTGTGGTGGATGGCGCTGTTATTCCTCTACCTGAACGGACTGTCAATTACCGCCGGCTACCACCGGCTCTGGTCGCACAACGCCTACAAGGCGCACCCTGTCTTGCGGGTGTTCTTTGCGCTGTGGGGCGCCGGGGCGCTGCAGAACAGCATCCTCGTGTGGGGGTCAGATCATCGTCGTCATCACCGCCATGTGGATGACAATGCGGCCGACCCCTACTCCGCGGGTCGCGGTCTCTGGTTTTCCCATATGGGCTGGATGTTGCGGGAATATCAAACCAACGAGGAAGATTTCAGCAACGCGCCCGACCTGCAACGCGACCCCGTGGTTATGTGGCAGCATCGCCACTACGTGGCTATCACCGTGGCTATGAACGTCGTACTGCCGTTGCTGGTGGGCTGGTGGGCCGGCGACGTGATCGGGGGCCTGTTGCTGGTGGGACTGCTGCGACTGATAGTGAATCATCACGTCACGTTCTTCATCAATTCCCTGGCCCACTACTGGGGCAGCCAGCCCTACACCGACACCAACAGCGCCAGGGACAATGGCTTTCTCGCGTTCCTCACCTACGGTGAGGGTTACCACAACTTCCACCATATTTTTCAGTCCGACTACCGCAACGGCATTCGCTGGTACCAGTGGGACCCCACCAAGTGGCTGATCAATCTATGCAGCTGGCTTGGACTTGCCAGCCACCTGAATCGCGTTCCCGCCTTCAGGATCCAGCAGTCCATTCTCGCCATGCAGTTCAAGCGCGCGGAGGCACAGCTGGAACGCAGCGACAGCCCGCAGCCTCTGCGCGAAAAGCTGGAACAGGAGTACCAGTTGTTCACCGAGGCGCTCAATCGCTGGAAAGCGCTTCAGTCTGCAAGGTACGAGCGCCAGGTTGGCGTGCTCGAAGGTGCCCTGGCGGAGAAGAAAGCGCGCTTGATTTCCAAGTGGGAGCAGGCTGCCCTGCGCACCAGCCTGCGCGAGCTTGAATACTCATTGAAGATGCAGCGCAAGCGTCTCGAACTGCTGATGATGCAGTTGCAGGCAGTCTGATGGGCGATCTTTACGGTTTCAGCTGTGCCACAGCGAGCGGTGAGAAAAAGTCCCTGGAGGACTACCGGGGCAAGGTGCTGCTTATCGTCAACACGGCCTCAAAGTGCGGCTTCACTCCGCAGTTCGAGGGCCTTGAGCAATTGTATAAAAAGTACAGCGACCAGGGCCTGGAAATTCTCGGCTTCCCCTGCAACCAGTTTGGACGGCAGGACCCGGGCAGCAACGAGGAAATCCAGGAATTCTGCCAGCTGAACTACGGCGTGAGCTTTCCTGTGTTCGCCAAAATCGATGTGAACGGCAACGCAGCGGATCCGCTGTATAAACATCTGAAAAAAGCGGCCCCCGGTGCGCTGGGAACCCAGGGCATCAAGTGGAACTTCACCAAATTCCTGGTTAACCGGGACGGGGAAGTGGTCAAGCGTTTCCCGCCCCAGGCGACCCCCGATGCGCTGGCCGGAGAAATCGAGGCACTGCTTTAGACCACGGCTTGGAGACACGCCGCAGGAACGCTGTCCTGATCGCAGCCGCCAGCCGGGTTGAACCGGGTTAGTGCTCGCGGGTGGCGCGAAAGCTGATGTCCGGCCAGCGTTCTTCCATAAGCTGAAGGTTAACCCGGGTGGGCGCCAGGTAGGTCAGATAGCCACCCCCGTCCAGGGAAAGCTGGTCTGCCGCCTTCTTGCGAAAGTCTTCCAGCTTGCGGGCGTCCTCGCAGTGCACCCAGCGCGCGGTGTACACGTTCACCGGCTCGTAGATCGCTTCCACCTTGTACTCGTCCTTGAGTCGGTATGCCACAACGTCAAACTGCAGCTGTCCCACCGCACCGACTATCAGGTCGCTGGAACTCAGCGGTGAAAATACCTGGGTAGAGCCCTCCTCGGATAATTGCTGCAATCCGCGCTGGAGCTGCTTTGACTTGAGCGGGTCAGCAAGCCGTATACGACGGAACAGCTCGGGAGCGAAGTGAGGTATGCCGGTAAACTGCAAATCCTCGCCCGCGGTGAAGGTGTCCCCGATCTGGATGGTGCCGTGGTTGTGCAGGCCAATAATGTCTCCGGAGAATGCTTCCTCTACCAGCGCTCGCTCGCCGGCCTTGAAGGTAACGGCGTCGGCAATCTTCACATCCTTGCCGACTCGAACGTGCCGCATCTTCATGCCTTTTTCATAGTGACCTGAACACACCCTGAGGAAGGCGATCCTGTCCCTGTGGCGCGGGTCCATATTGGCCTGTATCTTGAAAACAAACCCGCTGAAGGCATTCTCGGTGGCGCTCACTGTGCGCTGGGAGGTGTCGCGGTCCAGTGGGGCAGGCGCCCACTCCACAAAATGGTCCAGCATTTCCCGAACGCCAAAATTGGCCAGTGCCGTCCCGAAAAAAACCGGTGTCAGTCGCCCCTGTAGATAGGCGTCGAGGTCGAACGCGTGACTGGCACCACGCACCAGTTCAACCTCTTCCACGAACGCGTCGTAATCATCGCCGATCAACGCTCGCGCCTCTGCGGAGGCCAGGCCCTGGATAACCTCATCGGTATCCTCGCCCTTGGCATACTTGACGATGGTGTCGTCGTAGAGGTTATAAACCCCGCGGAAGCGCTGGCCCATGCCGATGGGCCAGTTGATGGGTGCCGCCGCAATATCCAGTACAGATTCGATTTCGTCGAGCAGGTCGACAGGTTCCCGTATATCCCGATCCAGCTTGTTGACGAAGCTCAGAATGGGGGTATCCCGCAGCCGGCAGACATTCATCAGCTTGATGGTTCGTTCTTCCACGCCCTTGGCGCCATCCACCACCATAAGCGCAGAGTCCACCGCCGTCAGGGTGCGATAGGTGTCCTCGGAAAAGTCCTCGTGGCCAGGGGTATCCAGCAGATTGACGGTGCGGCCCCGGTAGGGGAATTGCATCACCGAGGAGGTCACCGAAATACCGCGCTCCTGTTCCATGCTCATCCAGTCGGACGTGGCGTGCGGGCCGCGCTTGCCCTTCACACTGCCCGCAACCTGTATCGCCTTGCCCAGTAGCAAAAGCTTTTCGGTAATGGTCGTTTTGCCCGCGTCAGGGTGCGATATGATGGCGAAGGTGCGGCGCTGTTGGACGAGGCGCTGCAGGTCTGTGGGGCTGTAGATGGACATTGACTCTAAGGCTACGGCGAAAGCCGCGGGATTATACGCGGAATCCACCGTGGAGACAGGGCTTGGGGAGAAGCTAGTCCGGGCTATAATTCGACGATGAACGCAGAGCAGCATCAACTGAACAACCGCGAACGCACGCTGCGCAGCCTGCTGAGTATGCGCGGGGTAACCATTCTCGCGTTTACGGTGCAGTTCTTTTTCGCCCTGTCACTGGACGTTGAACAGGCGCCGGGAGACAACTTCCTGATCGCCCTTGGCGCCATGATGCTCATCATGCTGGCCAGCGTGCTGCGCCTGGCGGCGAGCTGGCCCGTGACCAACGAAGAGATTGCCAGCCAGCTGCTGCTGGATTTGCTGGGCATAGCAACGCTGCTCTACCTCAGCGGCGGTGCCATCAACCCACTTGTCATCCTGTTGCTTGCACCGGTTTCGCTGGCGTCCAGGCGCCTGCCGCGGCTGGCCGCACGAACACTTACCGCCCTGGGGCTTGGCCTGCTGCTGACCCTGACCCTCTGGTACCAACCCCTGCCCTATTTCGGTGTATCCACGCCGGGCGTGCTGCAGTATACGACCTGGGCCGCGCTGGGCCTCTGCATTGTCATGCTGGGCTGGTTCGTGACCGAGTTACCCGCAATCGGCCGCAAGCCCGACCCTGACGAATCTGCAGACAGGGAGTACATCACCACCGTGGCGCGGCTGGCGGCGGGCACTGCGGAAGAGCTCAACGCGCCGCTGGCCACCATGTCGGCGCTGATTGAGGAATTGGCAGAGCAGGCGCAGGAGCCCCGGCAAAGAGAGGACTTCCAGCTACTGGTAGAGCAGCTCGATCACTGCAGCACGGTGCTGGATAAA
>JAZBPS010000351.1:0-11104 GCA_036353375.1 Halieaceae bacterium
GATGTAGCGGCGCTAACTCGCTGAATTCGGCCAGAACAATGCACGGCTCGGTTTGTTCTGCAGCCAGCTGCGGGAGCGCGTGGTCGAGCATGGCAAGGCCGCAGTCTGCAAGCGCAAGCTCAAAGGCGTCTGCCCAACGAATAAACAGTGTACTGTCCTCACTGAACTCGAACAGTTGCCGGGTTGCGGTCTCCCGCCAATCAGTATCCCAGCGCAGCAAGGTCTCATACGCCTTGCTGGCCATCTCGGCGGTTGCGGAAGGTCGCAGCAGACCCGCCGCACTGTCATCCTGCGCGATAACGCCCTGCCAGAGCGCGCGCAATTGCGCTGCAGACGCCAGCGGCGGTGCCGCCGGGTTTTGCATCCGGTGTTCCCGGTAGCACGCCTGCCACCAGTGATCCAGCGACATGACCCGGGGTGTCTCCCAGGCTGTTGCGCCTTGCTGCACCTGATAGTGCGCCCAGGCGCGCCGGATGCGGCTTGCAAGGCGATGGTTGGGCGTCAACACCAGTGTCCCCTCTGCCAGGGAGTCAGAGAGGCTTGCTACAGGATAGAAAAGGAGATCGGCAGTCACAGGAATCTCAATCGGAGCGCGGTATTCTATCGCGCGGCATTTCTATAGAATAGCGCCCCCTCGTTTGCCGCAGGCCGCGGGGCACGCAATACATCGACGATGGATACAGCGCACATGAGCCAGGTTCAGCTCGACAATTTGAATGTAGAGGCCTTCGAGGTTCTCACCACGCCGCAGGCGCTCAAAGCCACGCTGCCTATGCCCGATGCGGCGAACGCACTGGTATCTGAGAGTCGCCAGGTAATACGCAATATTCTCGATGGTCGCGACCACCGCCTGTTTCTGGTTATGGGTCCCTGCTCCATACACGACGTGGACGCGGCCATGGACTACGCCCGTCGCCTGCGCAAACTTGCCGACGAGGTCGCCGACACACTCTACATTGTGATGCGAGTGTACTTCGAGAAGCCCAGAACCACTGTGGGCTGGAAGGGATTGATCAACGACCCTTACATGAACGACTCCTTCAGGATCGAGGACGGGCTGAAGATTGGCAGAAAGCTTATGCTGGATATCCTCGAACTTGGGCTGCCGGTCTCCACTGAGGCGTTGGACCCTATATCACCACAGTACCTGGCAGATTGCGTGAGCTGGTCTGCGATTGGTGCGCGCACCACTGAATCACAGACGCACAGGGAGATGGCCAGTGGCCTGTCCTCTGCTGTGGGCTTCAAGAATGGTACCGATGGCGGCCTGCAGGTAGCGATAAATGCGCTGAAATCAGTGTCCAGTCCGCATCGCTTCCTGGGCATCAACCCGGAGGGCGAAGTCGCGGTCATCAAGACGCGAGGAAACCCCTACGGCCACGTGGTGCTGCGTGGTGGCAGCAGCGGCCCGAATTTTGACTCCATGCATATCAAGCTGTGCGAGGATGAGCTGGCGAAAGCGGGCGTGCCCGCCAACATCATGGTCGACTGCTCCCACGCGAACTCGAACAAGAACCCCGAGCTGCAACCCCTGGTCATGGACGACGTCACCCACCAGATACTCGAGGGCAATCAGTCTGTTGTGGGCCTGATGGTGGAAAGCAACCTGGAGGCGGGAAACCAGCCTATCCCCAGCGATCTCTCGCAGCTGAAATACGGCGTGTCCGTGACTGATGGTTGCATCGACTGGGACACCAGCGAACGGGCCGTGCAACAGATGCGACAGAAACTCAGGGATGTCCTGCCCGGTCGACGCGGCCGGTAACGGTCAGGCAGGTCGGGCGCTGGAGTGGCCAGACCGCCGGTGCTGTCGCGCGGCAGCACGGGCGGATGTCAGGTCCCGTCAGGTAAAGTATGCGTTAGAGCGGTCTGAATGGTCTGTGATGTCCCTGACGCCGGCGAGTTGCGGCAGCGACTCCAGCAGGGTTTTCTCCACACCTCCCTTGAGCGTCGCGTCTACCATACCGCAGCCCTGGCAACCGCCGCCAAACTGCAATACCGCAAAATTATCTTCCGTCACCTCTACCAGCGACACCTCACCGCCGTGGGCTGCCAGCGCGGGATTGACCTCGTTATAAAGCAAATAGTTGATGCGATCTTCAATCGGGCTGTCGTCATCGACCCGGGGCATCTTTGAATTGGGTGCTTTGATCGTCAGCTGGCCACCCATGCGATCCTTGGCGTAATCCACCAGCGCATCCTCCAGATATGGCAGGCTGCGACCCTCGAAATAGGCCTTGAATGCCTCAAAGGCCACTTCTTCATCATCCGGCTGGATATCCCCTTCGCGGGCATATGCAATGCAGGTTTCCGCCCTGGGCGTGCCGGGCTGGTTGATGAATACCCGCACACCCAGCGCGTCGTCCTGCTTGGACAAAAGCTCCGCGAGGTATTGCTGTGCAGATTCAGTGATGGTGACCATAGAATTTCGCTCCGAACACGCTGCGCCGCAGCGCTTAACCAAGTAAATTACTCAAGTATTGTACGATAAGCCGAAACGAACTGCGACCCACAGCAACAGGAATCTATATCAAAATATTTTGATATAGGTATGACGCTCTGCTAGGATTCGCGCTTTCCCGAATTCAGGTACTTACGTTGTCAGACTCGCTGCACAATGCCCTCAAGGAACGCATACTGATCATCGACGGTGCCATGGGCACCATGATCCAGGAGTATGAACTCAAGGAGGCCGACTATCGCGGTGAGCGTTTCCTTGACCATCCAGGCGATCTCAAGGGCAACAATGACCTGCTGTCGATTACCCGACCGGACGTAATCACCCAGATCCACACGGCGTATCTGGAAGCCGGTGCTGACATCATTGAAACCAACAGCTTTAACGCAACGGCGGTTGCCCAGGCGGATTACGATCTCAGTGACATCGTAGAAGAACTCAACCTGGCTGCAGCGAAAGTCGCCCGTGACGCGGCGGACAGCATGACGGCAAAAACACCGGAGCGTCCCCGTTACGTCGCGGGCGTGCTGGGACCTACCCCTCGCACAGCGTCAATATCACCCGATGTAAATGACCCGGGCGCGCGCAATATCCACTTTGAAGAACTGTCCCGTGATTACGCCTGCGCCGCCCGGGCGCTTATTGCCGGCGGCGTTGATCTGCTGCTGATCGAAACCATCTTCGACACCCTGAACGCGAAGGCAGCGATCTATGCGCTGAAGCAGGTATTTGCGGAAATTGGCAAAGAGCTACCCATCATGATTTCCGTGACATTCCCGGACATGAGTGGCCGCAACCTGTCGGGACAAAGTCCGGAGGCATTCTGGAATGCTATTGCCCACGCACGCCCGCTGATAGTAGGAACCAACTGCGGGCGACGCTTCAGCGAGATCCGGCCCTTCGCAGAGTCACTTGCCAATAGTGCGGACTGCTACTTCAGTGGCCACTTCAATGCCGGCTTGCCCAATGCCTTTGGTGAGTATGACGAAACCCCCGAACAGATGGGCGAGGAACTGCGCGATTTCGCCAAGCGCGGTTTTCTCAATCTCGTGGGCGGTTGCTGCGGCACCACCCCTGACCACATCCGCGCCATCGCGGATGCAGTGACGGGCCTTGCGCCCAGGCCTCTGCCCTCCCTCACTCCAGCGTGCCGCCTGAGCGGCCTTGAGCCCTTTGAAATCGGTCCCGAATCGCTGTTCGTGAACGTTGGCGAACGCTGTAACGTCACCGGTTCCGCCAGGTTCAAGAAACTCATCATTGACGAGGACTATGACACCGCGCTTGAGGTCGCGCGGGACCAGGTAGAGAACGGCGCCCAGATTATCGATATAAACATGGATGAAGGCATGCTGGACGCCCAGCGCGCCATGGTGACCTTCCTGAACCTGCTTGCCTCAGAACCCGATATCGCGCGGGTTCCCATCATGGTCGACTCCTCCAAGTGGGACGTCATTGAGGCTGGCCTGCGCTGCATACAGGGCAAACCGGTGGTTAACTCCATCTCGCTGAAAGAAGGTGAAGAAGACTTTATCGAGAAGGCGAAGCGCTGTCTCGATTACGGGGCTGCGGTGGTCGTCATGGCGTTTGATGAGCAAGGCCAGGCCGACTCTTTCGCTCGCAAGGCGGAAATCTGCACGCACTCCTATGATGTGCTGGTGAACAAGGTCGGGTTCCCTCCCCAGGACATTATTTTCGACCCCAACATTTTTGCGATCGCCACCGGCATCGAAGAACACAACAACTACGCTGTCGACTTTATAGAGGCGACGCGCTTCATTCGCGAGAAGCTGCCGGGTGCCATGGTCTCCGGCGGCGTGAGCAACGTGTCTTTCTCGTTCCGCGGCAATAACCCCGTGCGCGAGGCCATTCACTCCGTATTCCTTTACCACGCCATCAAGGCGGGCCTGAGCATGGGCATTGTCAACGCGGGCCAGCTCGCCGTTTACGATGACCTGCCGGCGGACCTCAAGGAGGCCGTAGAGGATGTTGTCCTCAACCGGCGCGACGACGGCACGGAACGCCTGCTGGACGTGGCCGACAGATACCGCGACAGTGGCACGGCGCAGGCGCGACAGGAGGATTTGTCCTGGCGGGAAGAGCCGGTCGCAAAGCGTCTCGAGTACTCGCTGGTAAAGGGCATTAACGCCTTCATCGAGGAAGACGCCGAGGAAGCACGGCAGGCGTTCGAACGTCCCATACAGGTTATCGAAGGACCCCTGATGGACGGGATGAACGTGGTTGGTGACCTGTTCGGCGAAGGCAAGATGTTCTTGCCCCAGGTGGTGAAGAGCGCGCGGGTGATGAAACAGGCCGTGGCCTATCTGCAGCCTTTCATCGAAGCGGAAAAATCCGAAGGCAGCAAAACCAACGGCAAAATCCTGATGGCAACCGTCAAGGGCGACGTGCACGATATCGGTAAGAATATCGTCGGCGTGGTGCTGCAGTGCAACAACTTTGAGGTTATCGATCTTGGCGTTATGGTGCCCTGCGAGGAAATACTGCGGGTCGCCCGGGAGGAGCAGGTCGACATCATCGGTCTCAGCGGGCTGATCACTCCCTCGCTGGACGAGATGGTGCATGTCGCCAGCGAAATGCAGCGGCTTGACTACCGCGTGCCGCTAATGATCGGTGGCGCCACCACCTCCAAAGCCCACACTGCGGTGAAGATAGAACCCAGTTACCAGAATGACCTGACGGTGTACGTACCGGACGCTTCGCGCAGCGTTTCCGTTGCTACCCAGCTGGTCAGCGAGAGCAAGCAGGCCTTTGTCGATGAGCGCCGCAGCGAATATGAAGGCGTCCGCGAGCGCATGGCAAACCGTCAGCCCAAGTCAAAGCGGCTGGACTATGACGAGGCCGTGGCTCGGGGTTTTGCACCTGCGTGGGCTGACTATCAGCCTCCCGTCCCCACCTTCACCGGTGTTGAGGTGCTGGAAGACTATCCGCTGGATGTATTGATAGAGGCCATAGACTGGACGCCGTTTTTCATAACCTGGGAGCTGGCCGGCAAATTTCCGGCAATACTCAAGGACGAGGTGGTCGGTGAGACGGCCACGGCCCTGTTTGCGGATGCCCAGGCCATGCTTGAGCGGATTGTGGATGAAAAGTGGCTGACCGCGCGCGCTGCGTTCGGATTCTGGCCGGCTGCCCGGTCAGGTACCGACGACATCGCGGTCTACCGTGACGAGGCGCACGAGGAGCGTATCGCCACACTTCACCAGCTGCGGCAGCAGAATGCCATGGTCGCCGGGCGTCCCAACCTCTCCCTCGCCGATTACGTCGCGCCTGAGGATAGCGGGATTGCCGACTACATCGGCGGCTTTGTGGTCACAACCGGTATCGGTCTGGAAGAGAAAGTGGCGGAGTTCGATGCCCGGCATGACGACTACAACAGTATTCTCCTGAAGGCACTGGCGGACAGGCTGGCAGAGGCATTTGCCGAACACCTGCACCTGCGCGTGCGCAAGGAGTTCTGGGGTTACGCCCGGGAGGAAAGCCTCAGTAACGAAGAGCTGATACGGGAGCGCTACCGCGGCATACGCCCTGCTCCCGGCTACCCGGCCTGCCCGGATCATACAGAGAAAACCACACTGTTCCGCTTGCTCGATGCAGAGCGAAACACCGGTGTATTACTGACCGAGTCCTTCGCCATGACCCCTGCTGCCTCGGTGAGCGGCCTCTACTTTTCTCACCCTGAAGCACGCTACTTCGCGGTGGGAAAAATTGGCAAGGATCAGGCTGAGAGCCTGGCGCAGCGCAAGTCCGTGCCTGTGGAAGAGGTCGAGCGCTGGCTGCGGCCTAACCTTGACTATGTGTGAGGAGCCGCACAATGAGTGAAAGAGACGATCGCGCTCCTGACCCGGGCTCGCCCGAGCAGGCGCAGGATGAGGCGCCCGCGAGCGACGAAAAACAGGGCCTGAGCGTGCTGCAGGTGCTGGGCAGCGTGCTGGCGGCCATGTTCGGCGTACAGAGCAGCGAAAGACGCCGCCGCGACTTTGAGCAGGGACGCGTCGGCGTCTTTATCGCGGCGGGCGTAATTTTCGGCCTGGTGTTTGTGGTGGCTATATACCTGGTGGTCAGTCTTGTACTGAGCCAGGCAGGCAAGGGCTAGATCGCCCCGCAGTCGATCAGGAAGGCATCCCCGACAGCCAGAACACCACGGTACAGATGACAATTACGACAATGGCTGTCGTTGCCAGGGCGTCTGCCCTGGCGTCACCGGGATCTTTCTGGTTGGGCTTGTTGTCGCTCATTGGGGTCCCCGTCAGGCTGGTTAACGGGCGCGGATTATAGCAGCAAGAATCCTCATAAGCTTATAAGTTTTAGGCCATTCTTAGCCCCGGATAATTTTGCTATCTTGGCCGCCTTCTCACGAGGGAGCAGTGATGTACGTCTACGACGAAATTGACCAGAGAATCGTCAACGAACGGGTGGAGCAGTATCGGGACCAGACCCGGCGCTATCTGGCCGGCGAAATTCCCGACGCCCAGTTTCTGCCCATACGCCTGCAGAACGGCCTGTATGTCCAGCGGCTTGCGCCAATGCTGCGTATCGCGATTCCCTACGGGATGCTGTCCAGCCGCCAGCTGCGAAAGCTGGCGCAAATTTCCCGGGATTTCGACAAGGGCTACGGCCATATATCCACCCGCCAGAACATGCAGCTTAACTGGCCGCGACTGGAGGACGTGCCGGATATCCTGGCGGAACTTGCCAGCGTCCAGATGCACGCGATACAGACAAGCGGCAATTGCATCCGCAACACCACAACAGACCAGTTCGCAGGGGTCGCTGTTGACGAGCGTGAGGATCCCCGGCCCTGGTGCGAGATCATTCGCCAGTGGAGCACCTTCCATCCGGAGTTCGCGTTTCTACCGCGAAAGTTCAAGATTGCGGTGTGTGCAAGCGAGACAGACCGGGCCGCGATTCACGCCCACGACATTGGGCTGGAGTTGGTTCCCAACGCCGAGGGCGTCCTGGGTTTCCGGGTGCTGGCAGGCGGCGGACTGGGCCGCACGCCGGTTATCGGGTCGGAAATCAGGCCCTGGCTGGAGAAAAAGCACCTGCTGACCTACCTGGAGTCGATACTGCGTGTCTACAACCAGCTGGGTCGTCGTGACAACAAGTACAAGGCGCGCATCAAGATACTGGTCAAAGCTATGGGCGTGGACGCCTTTCGCGAGCGCGTGGAGAAGGAATGGGCAGCGATCAAGGACGGCCCGGCCACGCTTACGGATGCGGAGGTGGAACGCGCGAAAAGCTTCTTCACTTCGCCGCCCTATCGTACCCTGCCGGCGCTGGATGAATGTGCGGCTCTGCAGTCGCAGCTGGCGGAAAACCAGGCCTTCGCCCGATGGTTCCAGCGCAACACCCTGGATCACCGGGTGCCCGGCTACCGAATCGTCTCGTTGTCCCTGAAGGCGACGGGCTACGCGCCCGGCGATATCACCGATGAGCAAATGGAGGCGGTTGCCGACCTCGCTGACCAGTACGCCTTTGGCGAAGTTCGCACCACCCACGAGCAGAACCTGGTGCTGGCCGATGTCGAGGGAGAACAGCTGTTTGCACTGTGGCAACGCCTGCTCGGGCTGGGTCTGGCGACGCCGAATATCGGTTATCTTACTGACCTGATCTGTTGCCCGGGCGGTGATTACTGCTCGCTGGCCAACGCCAAGTCAATTCCGGTTGCCGAGGCGATACAAGAGCGCTTTGAAAACCTGGATTACCTCTATGATCTCGGCCCGATTGATCTCAACATATCAGGCTGTATGAATGCCTGCGGTCACCACCATATTGGCCATATCGGCATACTCGGCGTGGACAAGAAGGGCCAGGAGTTCTATCAGGTAAGCCTCGGAGGGCACCAGGGCAAGGACGCCTCTATTGGCAAGATTCTGGGCCCGTCTTTCGAGCAGGATGCAATGCCAGACGTCATCGAGAAGATCCTGTCGACGTATGTCGAGCTGCGTACCGATGAAGAGCACTTCCTCGATACCTATCGCCGGGTGGGCATGGAGCCCTTCAAGGAGCGGGTCTATGCCCAGACTCATTAGGAACGGTGAGGTTGTAGAGGATAGCTGGCAAGGCCGCACCCTCTCCCTCGACGAGTACAACAAGCAGGTTGAGTCAGGCGCCGCCCCCTCCGGGGACACCGCTGTACAACTGGACGCCGGTCAGTCACCGGAGGATATTCAAGGGGACTTGCACGCCATTCCCATGATTGCGATCCATTTTCCGGTGTTTACTGACGGCCGTGGGTTTTCCTACGCGCGCGAGCTGCGCCAGCGGGGCTACACCGGCGAGATACGTGCCGTGGGCCACTTCATGCGCGACCAGCTGGCGTACCTGGCCCGCTGCGGGGTGACGGCTTTCCAGTTCGACGATGGTACTGACCCCGCGGACGCTGTTGCCTGTTTCCGTGACTTCAGCGAGCACTACCAGGCGGACGTGCTGCAGCCGGAGCCCCTGTTCCGACGGCGCTGAGTATTGCCCCGCGGTAGCAGCGTGGCAGCGGCTATACTCACTGCATGGACGTGGGCTCAGTCACTTTTTCCTTTTTCCTGATATTCAGCGGCGCCGCCGTGCTCGCCACGCTGGCGCTGTATACCCGCCAGCCGTTGATCGTCGCCTATATTGTGTTGGGCGCAGCGCTGGGGCCGTTCGGGCTTAGCCTGGTCACCGACGTTAAACTGCTCGCTGACATCAGCCACGTCGGTATTATTTTCCTGTTGTTCCTGCTGGGCCTGGATATGCAGCCACAGGCACTGGTGGCAACGCTCAAAAAATCCACGTTTGTCGCTGTCGTGTCCTCTGCACTGTTCCTGGTGACGGGGTTCGGCGTCGCCAGGCTGTTTGGCTTTACCCGCTTCGATGCGCTGGTAATCGGCGCATCAATGATGTTTTCCTCAACGATTATCGGCATAAAGCTGCTCCCTACGACCGTTCTGCACCATCGCCACACCGGCGAACTCATGGTGGGCCTGTTACTGCTGCAGGACCTGCTCGCCATTATCGTTCTGATGCTGCTATTGGGGGTCTCAGAGTCTGGCGGCGCTGAGGTTTCCGGGTGGGGGGTCCTTGCGTCGCTCATGGGCTTGCCGCTGCTGCTGGGCGCAGCATTCCTGGTAGTGCGCTACGTATTGTTGCCCCTGATCCAGCGCTTCGACCGCTTCCACGAGTACATTTTCCTGCTGGCCATAGGCTGGTGCCTGGGCGTTACCGAGGCGGGGGCTGCACTGGGACTCTCCGAAGAGATTGGTGCGTTCATTGCGGGCATTACTATTGCTACAAGTCCCATCTCCCAATACATCGCGGTCAACCTCAAGCCGTTGCGGGACTTTTTCCTGGTACTGTTTTTCTTCTCGGTGGGCGCCCGCTTTGACCTCGGCCTGCTTGACGAGGTTCTGTTGCCCGCCACGGTGCTGGCGGGGATAGTGCTCACTATAAAGCCGGTGGCTTACCGGTTCCTGCTAAAGGGCGTCAGCGAGCAGCGCACCCTCGCCTGGGATCTGGGATTTCGCCTGGGCCAGGCCAGCGAATTCTCCCTGCTGATTGCCTATGTAGCTGCCGCCGGGGCACTGGTCAGCAGCCAGGCGTCGTTGCTGATCCAGGCGACTACAATTCTTACGTTTTTTGTTTCGTCCTACGTGGTCGTGTTGAATTACCCATCGCCCATTGCGATATCTGATCACCTGCGCCGGGATTAGATGCGTCACCTTGCTTGCGCTCGTGTGGGCCGGCGGGCCCACGCTTGCGTATACATGGAGATACTTTAACGGGAGAAAAATCCATGTCGGCGCCATCAAACTCTCAACACAACAGTGGCCACAACGTCGGTGCAGCCCCTGTCCCATCCACACGTCGCGTGATGCTGCCGCTGTGGGCCGCCGCTGCGTTGTTTGTATTAATTATCGGATTGAACGCACCCGAGCGGCCTCGCTTTGAGCCACTGACCGGCACGCAGAACGGCCTGGTCCTCAACCTGCGCGACAGTGCAGCGGCACCTGCCCTGAACCCAGCGTTTGTGCCGGCGTCCGACGCGCTTCGCGCACAGGTCCAGAGCTCGCTGGCGCGCCTTGAGAAGCGCTGGGAGGCTGCGGGTATCCGTGTGTCAGTAGCGCCGGATGCAGATAGCGCGAGTGCCCAGGAGTTTGCGGGGCAACTTCAGGAATGGCTCGCGTCCCACCAGTTGGCTGCCAGCCAGCAGGCGTCGGACGAGGCCTTCGCCAGCCGTGCCGGCGCTGACGTGATCATCCGCTGTCAGCCCAGCGATGGGGTTCGGGCGCGGGAACTTGCGCTGGCGATGGCGCCACTGGTTCGCGGCGAAGTCTCTATCCTGTTCAGCACCGCAGCCGACGCCGGACAGTTTGACCTGCAAATACGTGGCGTGCCGCAGTTCAGCTATAACGGCGTCGCTCACTTCCCGGATGCCGCCTGAATCGGGTCGTAACGCCAGGGACCAGAACAAGCGGCCTTGTCGTCACGCGCCCTGCTCCGTGCGGCGCTGACGACGTCACGAAATACCGGTTTCCGATGTGCAAAAAAAAAGCCCGCTGATGCGGGCTTTTTGTTTTGGGGGGCGCCGTTGTGTCGCGCCAGCGGGCCCCGACCAGCTTTTACAGCGCCGCATCCAGCTCTGGCACGGCGGTA
>JAZBPS010000352.1:0-4615 GCA_036353375.1 Halieaceae bacterium
AGTTGCGTAACGCCCGCTTTGACCAGATGCCTCGCGACCAGATCGATTGTTTCTCCTGCACCTACCAGCAACGCCCGCGTCTCGGAAAAGTCAGTAAAAATCCGTCCAGCGAGGTCCACCGCCGCATAGGCAACCGACACCGGGTTCTCGCCAATGGCGGTATCAGTGCGGACCTTCTTGGCAATCGCGAATATTTTGGGGAAGAGCCGCACCAGCTCACGACCGACAGTTCCCGATTCCTCGGCCACGGCGTAGGCCGACTTGAGCTGGCCAAAAATCTGCGGCTCGCCCAGCACCATGGAGTCCAGTCCACTGGCGACGTGGATCATGTGCTCCATCGCCTCTTCGCCGACGTATTCATAGCAGGCAGCACGTATCGCCTCAGCATCCAGGTTGTGATACTCCGCCAGCCATTGCAGGGCTTTCTCCAGCGCCACATCGCTGTTGGCATCGTCAGTGAAAAACAGTTCCGTGCGGTTACAGGTAGACAGAATGACCATTTCATCCGTACCCACGCGCCGGCAGCCCTCTTGCAGCGCATCCATCAGCTGCTCGGCAGAAAACGCCACGCGCTCGCGTACGTCCAGCGATGCGGAGTTGTGGTTTATGCCCAGGGCTGTCAGTTTCATAGCGCTTTCCAACTTACAGAACCTTTCTGCAAGCAAAGAGTTGCCTCGCGGCGCGATTTTAGCAGGCTTGTACCATAGAACGCAGCCTGCGCGCCCGGTGGGCACGGCTGTCCCGGTGTGTCATCATTCCGCAATGCGGTGTTTCTTGCGCCTGATCATGTTTCCCCTGCTGCTGTCACTCACCCTGGTGTTCACCGGGTGTGCCTCCAGCCCCACGGACACAGCAGCCCCTGCGGCCGCTGTGGGCACGGCTGCACCCGCTCAAACTGCCGATCCCGCCGCGGAAGAAACCGCGCCTGAACCACCAGAGCGCGCCTTCCCCGATGACAGCCTGTACCCGCTGCTGGTGGCGGAGTTTGCCCTGCGCCGGCGTCGATACGATACAGCGCTGGAAAACTACCTGCAGCAGGCTCCCAGACTGGCGGACGCCGGAGTCGCAGCGCACACAGCGCGCCTCGCACAATTCATGCGCCGGGAAGCAGAAGCCCTCGAGGCAACGCGCCTCTGGGTAGCCCTGGAACCGGAAAATCTTGAGGCGCGCCTGAACCTTGCCAACCTGCTCGCGCTCAACGGGCAGCCCACGGAAGCATTTGTAGAACTGCAGGCCATCGCGCGCGCCGGTGGCATGGCCAACTTCACCAGCCTGCTGCGTGGTTATGCGGAACTGGACTATGCCGAGCAGGTTGACCTGCTGCAGCAGGTGCGCCTGTTGATGGCGGAGCTGCCGGACAACATACAGTTGCGCATCAGCCAGGTGCTGATGCTGGAGACCCTGGGCCGCAAAGAAGAGGCGCTGGCTCAATTACAGCCGGTGTTCGAGCTGGAGCCACTGCAGCTTCAGGCGGTGATACAGGATGCCAAGCTGCGTCTGGACCTGGGGCAGACCGAAGGTGTGTTTGACCGCATTGAGGCTGCGCTGAAAGACAACCCTGACAACAACCGCCTGCGCCTGCAGTACGCCCGACTGCTGACCCAGACTGACATGGCCGAAGCCGAGCGCCAGTTCCAGCAGCTGCTGGAGATCGCCCCCCGCGACCCGGACCTGCTGTTTTCCGTGGCACTGATTCAACGAGAGCTGCGTGACCTGGATAGCGCCCGGGAGAACCTGCAGCGACTACTGTCGCTGAACCAGCGCACAGACGAAGCCCACTACTACCTCGGCAAAACCGCCGAGGAGCAAGGCCTGCCGGAAGAGGCCCTGATGCACTATATGCAGGTGCAACCCGGACGCGACTTTGGCGCCGCCAACGAACGGCTGGCACGCCTGCTTCTCTCCGCCGGTCGCAACGCAGAGCTGGGCGCGTATTTCGACACCCTGCGGCAGCGTTTTCCGCAACTGGCACCGCAATTGTTCGCGCTTGAGGCAGAGAAGCTGATGGGCGCAGATTACCTGACCGATGCCGCAGAGGTGCTTAACCGGGCCCTGGCCACCCACCCGGATGGGATATCACTGCGCTATTCGCGCTCAATCCTGGCGGAAAGGCTTGGCAACTTTCCGCTGGCGGAACAGGATCTCCGCTACATCATTGAGCGCGACCAGGAAAACTCTACGGCGCTTAACGCCCTGGGCTACATGCTGACCAACCGCAGTGATCGCTACACAGAAGCCCTGGACCTGATCGAGAAGGCGCTGGCGCTCAGCCCGGACGAACCCGCCATACTCGACAGCATGGGCTGGGTGAAATATCGCCTCGGCGACCTGCCCGCGGCTTTGACGTACCTGCAGCGAGCCTACCAGGCCTTCCCTGACCCTGAGGTTGCCGCCCACCTCGGCGAAGTTCTGTGGATGATGGGGGAGCAGGAGGCCGCCCGGGAAATCTGGGATCGCGCCCTGGCTGAACGCCCGGATCACCGAATCCTTCAGGAAACCCTGGATCGGCTTGGTATCGACCTGTCGGACGCCTGATGCGCTGGCGCCCGGCCCCCTACCTGCTGTCACTGGTTATTGTGCTCTGCGGCTGCAGCGCCACAGGGACTTTGCAGGACGCGCCCCCTGGCGACGCTGCCGCAACGCTATCCGGGCTGTCTGCATTCAAGGTGAATGGTCGCATCGCGGTTCAAACCGCGACGGACGCCAGCAGCGCGGCCATTACCTGGCTGCAACGCAGCGACACAGACGCAACCCTCACGCTGTCCGGACCGCTGGGTATGCAGGCAACCACGCTGCGTCGCGACGGCGAACAGATCAGCCTGCAGCAGGGCGATGAGATTCGTTGGCTGGAACCGGAGCAACTGCTGTCGGGCGAAGCCCCCGATTGGCCCCTGCCGCTGGCTGAACTTGGCTGGTGGCTGCGTGGACTGCCAGCCCCTGCTCAGGCCGCCCGTCAGATCCGATCGGGTGACCGGCTGAGCCGTCTGGAGCAGTCGGGGTGGACGCTGCAATACGAGGAATACCAGACCTTCAACGGATTGCCGTTACCGAGGCGCATTCGCTTTTCTCGCGATGACGTGAGTGGCAAACTGCTGCTGAAAAACTGGACGTTTTCTCCATGACGCCCCCCGGGCCCGCCGCCGCGCTGCAACTGCGCTCACCCGCCAAGCTGAACCTGTTCCTGCATATCACAGGACGACGGGATGACGGCTATCACCTGCTGCAGACGGTGTTTCAATTGCTGGACTTCGGCGATGACGTGCAGCTGTCAGCGACCGACGACGGTCTGATTACCCTGGAGTGCCCCGGTGTGGACGTGGCGACGCAAGACAATCTCGCCTTCCGTGCTGCTGCCGCGCTGCAGGCACGCAGCGGCAGCAGCGCCGGCGCGCATATTCGCATTGAAAAGCGTATCCCCGCTGGCGGCGGTCTGGGTGGCGGAAGCTCCAATGCCGCAACCGTGCTGCTGGGTCTTAACTCTCTCTGGCAAACCGGGCTGAGCAGCGATGAGCTGGCCGACATCGGACTCCACCTCGGTGCAGATGTGCCCGTGTTTGTCCGAGGCCACAGCGCCTGGGCGGAGGGCGTGGGCGAGGCAATCACACCGGTACAGATACCGCCCCGACACTACCTGGTGGTAGCACCAGCCTGCAGCGTTTCCACGGCGGAAGTTTTTCGGCACCGGGAATTGACACGTAACAGTGCTCCCATCACAATAGCGGCCTTTTTTGCAGGGGGTGGGCGAAACGACTGCGAAAGCGTCGTTCGACAGCTTTACCCGGAAGTCGATAACGCACTGAATTTTCTGGAGAATTTCGGAACCGCCAGACTTACGGGAACCGGCGGCTGTGTGTTTTTGACCCTGGATAGCGCCAGCGCGGCAGCGGCGGTCCAGGCGCAGTTACCATCGGCATGGAGAAGTTTCACGGCGGCGGGCGTCGACCGCTCGCCGGCGCTGGACGCACTGAACTAGTGCGTGCAGAGACAAGATTACTGGGGTGTCGCCAAGTGGCAAGGCACCGGGTTTTGATCCCGGCATTCGCAGGTTCGAATCCTGCCACCCCAGCCATATTTCGCACAGTGCGATAGCAGGACACGGCACCAGGCAGCGCGAGCCTGGTGAGGCAACATACTCCAGGCCAAAGGAACCGATCGTGACCGCAAAAATGATGGTGTTCACCGGCAATGCCAATCCGGAGCTTGCCGCAAGGGTCACCCGCAAACTGCACATCCCGCTGGGCAATGCTGACGTCAGCAAGTTCAGCGACGGGGAAGTGGCCGTGGAGATTAACGAAAACGTCCGCGGCAAGGACGTGTTCGTGCTGCAGCCAACCTGCGCGCCGACCAATGACAACCTGATGGAACTGATTGTCATGGTCGATGCCATCAAGCGCGCGTCGGCCAACCGGATCACGGCGGTGGTGCCCTACTTTGGCTACTCGCGCCAGGACAGGCGTGTGCGATCTGCGCGAGTGCCTATCAGCGCCAAAGTCGTGGCAGACATGATGGTGGGCGTGGGGGTCGATCGGGTACTGACAGTCGACCTGCACGCAGAACAGATCCAGGGCTTCTTTACCTGCCCGGTGGATAATATTTACGGGTCGCCTGTGCTCAA
>JAZBPS010000027.1:0-25279 GCA_036353375.1 Halieaceae bacterium
CATAGGCTTTACCGGCCTGCTCCGCGTCGGCTTTTTTCTCGTAAGCCCCCAGCAGCAACACAAACCAGTCTTCATCCTCGCGCCGGATTGGCATAATGATCAGGCCCGCATAATTGATCTCCCGGGCGGCAGCCTGCGCCGCCGCCTTGTCCCGGTACGCGGCAATTTGCACCACCCAGGCGTCCGCCGACGCGGCGGCGGATTCCCCGGTATTGGTGGCTGCGGCCTCCATGTCCTCAGCATTTCCCGTTGTCGGTGCGGCATATCCTGCACTCGCGTCGCCATCGCGCGGCACCGGCTCCGGGGGTTCGGTGGTTGGAGCCGGGGGCGCTGCGGCAGTCGCGGGCCCGTCAGTATCGCGTTCACTGTCGGTGGCTACCCTGCGCGCTGCCTGCCCGGGCACTGTCGCCTGCGGCGGACGGCATTCCCACAGGCCCTCGCGGTTGTCGCACTGCCAGGCGGCGCTGCTCAGCGAGATGACAAGGATCAGGGCGGGGTTCACGGGATTCTCCGGGCAAAAATGTCATGCTAGAGCAGATTGACCCCTGTCTCAAAGCCGTGGCTATCGGGCAGGGGCGAAACAAATGCTACACTTTGTTAAGGAATACTGGCGCTGCCGTCCAAACAGGCAGCTTCAGACCGCGGGCGAAACCACAGGCGCCCGGGCACCAAGCGCAACAAGCAGACATATGGGCAAGAGCCACAAAACAGTATGAATGAAGACAGCGAAACCTATCGCCCGGACCTGACCGAAATACTTTCCTCTGACCTGCAGGCATTCGTTGACGACATACTGCACACCGAGGGGGGTATCGACCACTTCCGGGAACTGCTGTCCGCTGAGCAGATCAACACGCTTGAGAACCGCCGCAAGCTGGACCTGGTGACACGCGCCGGGGTGTCCTTCACCCGCGAGCGCGACATCAACAACATTCTGGAAATCACCCTGAATACCGCGCGCAAGCTGACCAACTCCGATGGCGGCACCATCTACATGCTGCATGAGGAATTTGCCAACGACCCTATCGACCCCGGCAAGCTGTCGCACCGCGAGCTGCGTTTCGTGGCCCTGCAGAATGAAACCATGAACACTTTCCTCAAGGGTGACGCCATCGACATGATGCCACCGGTGCCGCTGGACATCGACGGCGAACCCAACCTTGCCAATGTCTCGGCTTACTGCGCCAACACCCGGGAGATGCTCAACTTCGAGGACGTGTACAACGCTGAGGGTTTCTCCTTTGACGGCACCCGGGCCTACGACGAGGCCAATCACTACCGCTCCAAGTCGATGCTGGTGATCCCGCTGGAAGATCATGAAAACAACGTGATCGGCGTACTGCAGCTTATCAACCGACGCGACAGCGAGGGAGATATCAGCACCTATACCGACCAGGACATCGAACTGGTGCAATCGGTCTCCTTCCCCGCCGCCGCGTCCATTACCACCCAGCGACTGATCGATGAGCAGGCCACCCTGTTCAACGCCTTCGTCACCGTGCTGGCCGAGGGCCTTGGGGAAAAGTCGCCCCACACCTACAACCATATCCGTCGCGTCGCGGCCCTGGGTGAAGCACTCAGTGAATCCCTGCACAACTGGGACGAGGGTTTGTACCAGGAAGTGCGCTTCAGCGAAGAGGACATGGCAGAAATGCGGCTGGCGGGCTGGCTGCACGATATCGGCAAGATCACCACACCCGAGCATATTGTCTCCAAGCAGGTGAAGCTGCAGTTCGTGATGGATCGCTTCGAGATGATCGCCGAGCGCTTCAGCTCCCGCCTCAAGGACCTGCGCATCGAGGCACTGGAGCGCAAACTGGCGGCCCAGCAGGCGGGCGCGGATGCGGCGGCACTGGACGCCATAGACAGCGAGTACCAGCAACAGGCGGATACATTGGCCGACAAGCTGCAGCAACTGTTCCGCGCCAATCGCGGCGGCGAATTCGTCACCGACGAGGCGAAAGCACTGATCAGCGAACTTGCCGAGGTGCCTGTCACGCGACACTTCCGCGCCGAGGTTGTGATCGATCACGGCTATCCGCTGGTTAAACAAGTAGAACCCACCGACGAACCCGGCAGGCTGGTTGACGACTGGGAGAAGGAAAACCTCCTGATCGAGCGCGGCACCCTGAACAAGGCGGAGCGGGACGCCATTAACCTGCACGCCGATCGCTCCTGGCGCTGGCTGATGGCGCTGCCCTTCCCGCGCAAACAGAAGCGGCTGCCGCTTTACGCCGGGGCACACCACGAGCATCTCAACGGCACGGGCTACCCCAACGGCATCGACGGCAAGGACATGCCCATCCAGTCTCGCATTCTCGCCATCGCGGACATCTACGAGGCGCTGGTGGCCAACGATCGTCCCTACAAAGAGCCGATGAAGCTCTCAGTGGCACTGGATATCCTCGGCAAGATGGTCAATGAGCAGAAGCTGGACGGGGAGCTGATGCGCATCTTCCTGCTGTCAGGCGACTATATGAAGTTCGCCGAGGAGTACCTGGACGCCGACCAGATTGACGACGTGGATGTCGACGCCTGGCTGGCGCAGTACTACGTGCCCCCGCAACCGCCCACGCTGGTTTAAGGGCAGGCGTCGGCCAGCGGCCCACAGAACCCGAAGTCCGTAGAAACAAAAGCAAAAAGGCCGCCCGTGGGCGGCCTTTCTGGTTGATGTCTCCGTGCAGCCTGGCGTCAGGCGGCGTCCATCAGATCCGACGCCAACCGCGCCCGGTGCCAACTGCCGTCACCCCACAGCGCAGCGCTGTGATTTTGCCGCTTGAAATACAGGTGGACGTAGCACTCCCAGGTGAATCCAATGCCGCCATGAAACTGCACGGCGCGGCCGGACACAAACACCGCCATATCGCTGGCGGAAGACTTGGCCATATGCGCGTAGCGGGTCGCCAGTTCCGGCTCGTAATCAATGGCGCAAGCCGCGTTGTAAACCAGTGAACGGGACTGGTCGATCTCGATCATCGCGTCCACCAGTGGATGCTTCACCGCCTGGAAGAAGCCGATTTCCCGGTCAAACTGGCGCCGGGTGCGGGCATACTCCGCCGTCGTCTGCAGTTCCCACTCACCGGCACCGACCATGTCGGCCGATATCATGGTCCAGATCGCCGGCATAGCCTTCGCCAGCGCGGGCAGTGCGTCGGCGGTCAGTTCCGTGGCCTCCGCAGCACCAAACTGCACGCGCCCCTGGTCGCGAGTCAGGTCGACGATCGCATCGGGGCTTACGGTAACACCGGCGCCGTCGCGAGGCAGCCAGTACAAGCCCAGCCCCGTTTCGTGGCGGGCTTTTACCACCAGGTAGTCGGCTTTCTGCACGTCCTGCACAAAGGCGGCCATACCGCTGAGCTTGCCGTCGGCAAACTGAACATCACAGTCGGCTTCCTCCCAGCTGCCCGCGCAGTTGGTCACCGCCAGCGTGGCGGCGGCGCCGCCGACAATGGCTTCCAGAGCAGCAGTGGCGGCCACCGAATCACAGGCCGCCAGCAGGTAGGTGGTGTTGATGGTTGCCAGCAGCGGCGAGGGGAAGGCGGCGCGGCCTGCTTCTTCACACAGGGCGGCGACAGCGACGGCGTTCATGCCCAGGCCGCCGGCACTCTCCGGCACCGCCAGCATGGTCCAGCCCAGCTCCACCATCTGCTGCCAGAGCTCGGGGCGCCACTTGACCTCCCGGCTGCGATGCGGGTCTGACTCATCGGCCACCAGCTTGTGCAATGCATCCGTGGCCAGGTTGTCGCTAAAAAACTTGCGCGCGGAATCGCGCAGCATGGCTTCTTCTTCACCGAAGCCGAAATCTTGCGGTTGACTCATTCCCTGCGCTCCCCTTACTTCGACTTGGGCAGGCCCAGGACCCGCTCGCCAAGAATGTTGCGCTGCACTTCACTGGTACCCGCTGCGATGGTGAAACCGAAGGAGTTCATATAAGCCAGCGGCCAGCGCGCGTTGGCCGGTGCGTGGTCGTCGTCGAGGTACAGCGAGGCGGCCGGGCCCTCGATGTCCGTGGCAAGCTGCGCCATATCCTGCATGATCTCGCTCTGCCGCAGCTTGTGCTGCAGCGGGATGCGCATGGGGTCGTCGATCAGCGCCTGCACCCGGGTGCGGCGACGGCACTGGCGGAAGCCTTCTTCCCGAATGACTTCCCGCATAATGCGGTCGCGAATCACCGGATCCTCCGCAGCGGGCTTGCCATTGCGTTGCATGTTTTTTGCCAGGTCCACGAGACTCATGGCACCGAACTCGGTCTTGGCGTCGCCTTCACGTTGCTGCACGCGACCGCCGGCCTGGGGCGTTACCAGCTGGCCGGCGCCGCGCTCGTGCGCCAGCGTGGTCATGGCCACCTGCCACCCCTTGCCGACTGCGTCCAGCCGGTAGCTGTCATCGACTTCCAGGTTGTCAAAAATCACTTCGTTAAAGCCGGTTTCGCCGGTCATCTTGATCAGCGGGCGCACGGTGACGCCCTTGCCCAGCGCGGAGCGTATCGGCACCACGAAATAGGACAGGCCCTCGTATTTGTGTGATTTGTCAGTGCGCAGCAGGATGATCATCCACTCGGCAAAATGTGCCAGCGAGGTCCACACCTTGTGGCCATTGATGATCCACTTGTCGCCCTTCTGTTCAGCGAAGGTCTGCACGCTGGCGAGGTCAGAGCCGGAGCCGGGCTCGCTGAAGCCCTGGCACCAGATTTCTTCACCGGAAAACAGCTTCGGCAGAAGCTCTGCTTTTTTCTCTTCCTGGGCGTGATAGAACACCGTGGGAGCGGCCATGCCGAGACCGATGACGTTGGGGAAAAACGGGGTCTTCGCCGCCTGCATTTCCGAATTGGCGATGCGCTGGCAATCGGTGCGGCCGCCACCGCCCACCTCCACCGGGTAATCGCAACCCACCAGACCAGCGTCGTAGGCCTTGCGCTGCCAGTCCTGCAGGTAGTGCAGCTGGTCCTTGGTCATGATTTCAAGGGGGGACAGAGGCAGGCGAATGGATGTCTCGGGTGGCGCATTGTCTGCCAGCCAGTCCTTGCAGTACTGGCGAAACTCCGCCTGCTCCGGGGTATCCTTGCGCTCATTCTCCGACATCGGCTTGCTCCTCAATCTGGTGTCTATGCCATAAGCGCCGGAATAATAGTGCGCTGGCGTGGACGGAGCAAACCGCTGTACAGCGTCAGTTCATCTCGGCGCGCGCCTGGGCGGCCACCATGTGCAGTTGCAGGTCCAGCGTTGCCGCGCCCTCGGCCAGCACAAACCCGGGCTCGAGGCGGTTGTCTTCCAGCGCAATGAGCACGCAGCCGAAGCCGGTTTCCACTGCCATGCGCAGCCGGTGCAGGCTCGCCTCGGACAGCGGCAACTGGGAGCCGCTGCTCCAGTCCTCGGCAAAAGCCTCAGCCACGGACCAGAAGCCCGCCATGCGCACCCCCTTGAGGGGCGACATGGTCTGCATGGCGTGCAGCACCTCTAACCCGCCGGGGAAATCGCGAACAATGGCGTACAGGTCTTCCAGCAGGGCGCGAAAGTCCTCGCGCGCGGGCCCGCAGGCGCTGTGGCGCAGATGCTGTGAACGCCAGCTTTCACAGCTGTTGTTAAGGGCGGCCACCAGACGGCTGCCCAGGGCGTTCAGCACGGCGTACTTGTTGGGAAAATAGCGATACAGCGCCGGCACGGTCACGCCCGCGCGCTCGGCGATATTGTTGGTGGAGATTTTCTCCAGGCCAACCTCACACAGCAGCTCGCTGGCTGCCGTCAGGATCGCCTCGTAGGTTCGGATCGCGCGCTGCTGCTTGGGCCGGTTCTTTTCCAGCAGTTCGACAGCGGCGTTGGGCATAACGGAGTTTTGCATGGTGCCCCCTGAATTTCCGGTTCAGTGTAGCGACCCCCCGCGCGCTTTGGCGTGAATGGGTTCACACTTCACCGGGGGCTGGGGGTACCATCCCGGAACTCGCTCACAAAACAGAAAGAAAACATGCAACCACTCGCTAGCATTCGCCGCTGCGGCGCTGTCTGCAGCCTGCTGGGCAGCTTGCTGCTGAGTATCACCAGCGCACCGTCACAGGCCTTTGAGCGAACCGAGCAACGCGAGCCCTGCGCGCAACGTGGTCCGCTGCGAATGCCGCTGTTCGGCGACCTGCACGTGCACACCAGCTACTCCTTTGACTCCTGGATCTCCAGCCAGCGCAACGACCCCTGGGCGGCCTACCGCTACGCCCGGGGGCAAGCCATCACCCTGTCAGACCCGGACGGGGATCAAGTCGTCACGGCGCAACTGCGACGGCCGCTGGACTTCACGGGGGTCACGGACCATGCCGAGTTTTTGGGTCCTATCAACCTCTGCACCCGGGACAGCGGCAAGCTCGCCTACTGGTACCCCTACTGCATGCTCACCCGCACCAATACCTTCATGCTGCAGTTCCTGGCGCTTGATTACTGGCAAACCCTGGGCGTCACCGGTGGGGGCGCAGGGGCAGGCCGCGCGGAATCCTTCATCTGCACCCTGGGAGACTGTAACGCCGCCCACCGGGAAACCTGGCAACTGATACAGCAGGCCGCCGAGGACAACTACGACCGTTCCAGCGACTGCAGCTTCACCACCTTTGTGGGCTACGAGTACACCGACGCCCCCGACTACAACAACCTGCACCGCAACGTGATTTTCCGCAACGGCCGGGTCACCGACACCGCCATTTCCACCTACGACACCGGTTCGCGCAACTATCCCGAGTTGTGGCGACGACTGCGCGAGGAGTGTATCGACGGCGACCAGGGCTGCGACGTGATGGCCATCCCCCACAACCCCAGCCTCAGTGGCGGCATGATGTTCCCGGACCCGGCTTCTCCGGAGGAAGCCCGCAACCGCGCTTTCTTCGAACCCCTGGTCGAACTGGTGCAGCACAAGGCGGCCAGTGAGTGTCGCTTTGATCGCCTGGCCGGGAGGGGCGTGGCAACCGAGGATGAATTGTGCGATTTCGAGCAGGTGGTGGGGGACAACCTGTCCATGCTGGGCACGGTGTTCGGCGAGGTGCGCACCGAGAACGCCGCTGCCGTACCCATCCAGGAATACGGTCGCCGTAACATGGTGCGCAATGTGCTGAAGGACGGCCTGGCGCTGCAGCAACGCGAGGGTTTCAACCCCTTCAAGCTCGGCTTTATCGGCTCGACGGATACGCACTCGGCGACCCCGGGTGGCACGGAGGAGGATAACTACACCGGCCACCTGGGCCGGCGCGACACCGGCTATCGCAACCTGCAGGACCATTTCTTCGACAACCCCGGTGGCCTGGCTGTGGTGTGGGCGGAGGAAAACTCCCGCGATGCTATTTTTGAGGCCATGCGCCGCCGCGAGACCTATGCCACCAGTGGCACCCGCCCTGTGGTGCGCCTGTTCGCGGGCGCTAACCTCGATCCCGCGCTGTGCAGCAAACCCGACATGGTGGCACGCGCCGATGCGGTGGCCGCACCCATGGGCGGCGAGCTGGCCGCCTTTGAGCAGGGCCAGGCGATGCGGCTGCTGGTGTCGGCGATGAAGGACCCGGGCGTACCCGGGTACCCGGGCAATGACCTGCAGCGCGTGCAGATTATCAAGGGCTGGGTAGACGCCGCCGGACAGACCCATGAGAAGGTCTACGATGTAGCGGGTAATGCCGACAACGGTGCCTGGGTGGACCCGCAGACCTGTGCTCCCACCGGCAGCGGGCATGCCAACCTGTGTACCGTCTGGGAGGACCCGGACTTCGACCCCGACCGCAACGCCTTCTACTACGGCCGGGTGCTGGAGAACCCCAGCTGTCGCTGGACCACCCTGCAGTGCCAGGCCCAGGGCGTGAACCCCTTCGCCAGCGATTGCAGGGCTCAGGCCGAGGCGCGCAACGCCGCACTCAAGGACGCGGGCGCAATCGGCAAGGTATTTGACCGCTGTTGTCTGGACCCGGCCCGGGAACCCTTTTATTCTCCTGTGATTCAGGAGCGCGCCTGGACCTCTCCCGTCTGGTACCAGGGCGCCATCACCGTCACGACCATCACGCCCTAGGACATACCATGGCCCAGCGCCGCACAGAATACCGTTTTCACGGTGTAAAGATGCTTACATCCTCGCACCCTGAAATTCGCCGCATCAAGCGCAGCGACGCCCAGCCCTCCATACACGGCAACAAGCTGTGGCGCTCCAGTTTCCTGCTGATCGACTATTTGAAGAAGCACCCGCCGCAGCGGGCTCGCCGGGTCATGGATGCGGGCTGCGGCTGGGGTATGGGCGGTGTCTACTGCGCCAGGGCCCTGTCCGCCGATGTGACCTCCGTTGATGCGGACCGGGACGTGTTCCCCTACCTGCTGGCCAATGCCGCCGCCAACGGCGTGGATGTCACACCGTTGCAATCGCGGTTTGAGAAAATCACGACCCGGCAACTGGAGGATATCGACCTGTTGATCGCCGCCGACATCTGCTTCTGGGATGAACTGGTCAACCCGGTGTTCAACCTGGTGAAACGCGCGGTGAACGCGGGCGTCGGCAAAATCGTGATCGCCGACCCGGAGCGGCCCACCTTTTTTGAAATGGCCCAGCGCTGCCAGGATAAATACTGCGCCGACATTATCTCCTGGCGCACGCGCAAGCCGCTGCTCGCCTCCGGCTCGCTGATGGTGCTGGAAAACGCCTGAGGCATTCTTCTATGGCCAGTCCGCGCTTCACCCTGGCAGCGGTTATGCTGGTGTCCCTGCTGGGTACTGCCGGCATCGCGCTGCCCTACCCGGTGCTGTCGCCCTACTTCCTGGACTCGCCAGCAGACAATCCGCTGACCCATTACCTCGGCCTTGACCCCAAGTTGTTGCTGGGCGCCCTGCTGGCGCTGTACCCGCTGGGACTGATTTTTGGCAGCTCCGTGATCGGGGCGCTTTCCGACCTGTTCGGTCGCAAGCCTGTGCTGATCGTCACCCTGCTGGCGTCTGCACTGTGCTACGGCCTGACCGGCTACGCGGTGCTGCAGCAGAACTTCCCGCTGTTTGCACTCGCCCGGTTTCTCACCGGGCTGTTCGAGGGCAACATTGCCGTCTCCCGGGCCATCGCCCTGGACCTGCACCCGCACATCAGCCGCACCCGCGCGCTGAGCATGATGTACGCAACCACCTACCTGGGCTGGCTGCTGGGGCCACTGGCTGGCGGTTACCTGATGATCCTCGGGGTGGCGGAGGTGTTCCTGATCGCCGGTGGCGTGACCCTGCTGGCCACCCTGCTGGTGCAGATCGCCATTGCCGGCAGGAGCCCGGAGGACGCTCAGACCCGGCGCAGCCTTGCCAATATCACCCGCGCCATGCGGGAACAGAATTCACTGGGCCTGGTGCGGGAGCGGCCCATGCAACCGCTGCTGCTCTACCACATCCTGTACAGCCTGGGGCTGAACCTGTTCTACGAGTTCTACCCGCTGTGGCTGGTGGAAAAGTTTGCTTTCGACAGCGTCAGGATCGGCTGGACCACTGTCGCCATCACCGCCTCCATGATCCTGTGCAGTGTCTATGGGGTAAGTCTGCTGGAAACCCGCTACGGGGCGCTGCCGGGCCTGCGGCGCAGCAGTCTGGCACTGGCCTGCGTGCTGCTGCTACTGCCGCTGTCGGGGCCCGCCGCGCTGTTCCCGGTCTTTATTGTCAGCGGCGGCATCATCGCCTGCTGCAACGGCATCTTCCCGGCCTACATGGCCAACCGCTTTGAGGCCTTTGGAATGGGCCGGGTACAGGGTTTACTCACCACCAACTTCTGCATCGCCAACGTGGTGTCCGCATTGTTCGGCAGCGTGATCGCACTGGCGGGCGTGGGCTGGGCGGTGGCCACCGGCGGTGGCTTGATTGCCTGCGCCTCCCTGTGGCTGTGGCGCTGGCGCGAGCCGCGGGATGCCTTCCACGGCACGGCTCAGTCGGCGCGGTAGCGGCGCGTTACTGCTACCGCCACCGGTTCACCGTCGCTAAGCCGCGGTCTAAAACGCATATCGCGAATGCGCCGGTACAGGCGCGACGCCACGCCTGCGTTCTCTTCTGCCAGTGCTTCTGTTTCCAGCTCGCTCACCCGCCCGCGCTCGGTAACGGTAAAGCGTGCCGCCACCACCG
This sequence comes from Halieaceae bacterium, assembly GCA_036353375.1. GTDB lineage: Bacteria > Pseudomonadota > Gammaproteobacteria > Pseudomonadales > Halieaceae > JANQIO01. Next base: position 10,086 of record JAZBPS010000027.1, read on the forward strand.
TCTGGCTGCTGTATTCACGATAGCTGCCCGGCCCTGCCCAGAATGCGCCATTGGCCGGCAACTCCACGGGCGCTGCGAACCACTGATCCCGCGTGGCGGTATCGCCGCTGCGGCTGAGTAACTGCCAGGTCTGCGTGTAGGCCTCGCTGGCGCGCTGCGGGCTGTCGTACCACTGGTGCCAGTCTCCCAGCGCCAGCAGCGTGCGCGCTTCGGCCGCAACCTCACCGGCCTCGCGCTGGCGCGCCAGCAAGTCCTCCAACCGTGAGCGCCCGCGACTGTAAGCGGACTCCTGCAGGTTCCTGATCTGTGTCTGCTCCATGGTCAGCACGTCCGGGCGCTCGCCGAAACGCGGCCCCATCAGCAGGTCAGCCTGGCGGTCGAGGCCAAAATCCGTCGCGGAGATCAGCAGCAACACCCGCAGCTGCGCCTGCACCAGCGCCTCCTGCTCGGCCAGGGACAGCGGCGGCAGGGGCGAATCATCGGCCTCGCGAGCGCGGACGATGTCGCGCACTTCACGCCACTGTTGCAGCAGTATGCGGGGCTGGGTGATATCCGGGTCGCGCAGCCATTCGCGGCGCTGCCAGTCCAGCCAGCGCAGGGATGCAGCCAGCCGCTGCGGGTCTCCCTCGCTGTGGTGCTTGCGACTCAGGAACAGCAGGTAGGATTCGATCTCCCCGGCGCTTTCGTAGTCGCCCAGCGCGCGATAGGTCTCGCCCAGTCGCTCCAGCAGCGGCAATTGTCGCGGGCTGTAAAGACCGTCGTTCACCCGCAGTAAATGCACCGCCTGTCGCCACTGTTCTATGGCGGTGCCGAAATCACCGCGACTGAAAAAATAGCGGCCGGCGTCTTCCACCACCTCGGCGATGCCGGGGCCGTAGGGACCGCTGGCGTAGGTCTTGTCGCGGATGCGCTGCAGCCACAGGTCTGCCTCCGGCGCGGCCTGCCGCGGCGGCAGGGGCAGAGGTACGGCTGCATCCGCCGTGTAGAAGCGCACCCCGTAAGCGGTGGGCACGGTGTCGTTATCCAGCGCCGCAAAGCTGCACAGGGGCAGTGCGACCAGAATGATGGCGACCAGTAGCGAGGCACCGACGGCGGGTGAAATCATGGGTTTAACTATACCCCGTTCACCGCAGTATCCGCCGCGGCAGCTTGCAATCGGCAGGTTGAAATGACTAACTGTAGGCTTTCCTTTCATTCGGGGGTCGGATGTGAAGCAACTCGGCATTCTCGACAGCGCCTTTGTGAACCTTGAGCAACCGAACACCCCGCAGCACGTGGGCGGGCTGGGTATCTATGACCCGTCCACGGCCCCCGGCGGTTTCGTGCGCTTCAAGCAGGTGATCGCCAATTTCGAGGCACGTCTGAACCGGCTTCCCCTGTTCCGCACGCGGCTGGTGGAAGTGCCCGGCGGGGTCGATCGCCCCTACTGGGTCAAGGACGCCAACTTTGACGTGGAGTTCCACCTGCGCCACATCGCGCTGCCCCAACCGGGGGACTGGCGCCAGCTGTGCATACAGGTGGCACGGCTGCACGCGCGCCCCCTGGATATGGCGCGCCCACTGTGGGAGTGCTACGTCATCGAGGGCCTCGACAACATCCCCAATCTGCCAAAGGGCAGCTTTGCGGTCTACACCAAGATGCACCACTCGCTGGTGGACGGTGCGGGCGGCGCGTCCTTCATGGCCGCGCTGCACGACCTCGAGGCGGAGCCGTCACCTGCCGAGGACGAGGTGGAGACGCCGCTGCTGGTAGACCGCAGCCCCACACCCGCTGAACTGCTTGGCCGGGCCGGCTTCAACCAGGCCCGGAACTCCATCGACATGGCCCGGGGGGCGATAGGCCTGACCCGCGATGTCAGCCAGTTCGCGTTGAAACTGCTGCGCAAGCAGATTCCCATGCCGGACGTACAGGCACCCCGCACCCGCTTCAACGGCCCGGTGGGCCCCTACCGCGTGTTCGAGGCAACCACCTTCCCCATGGAAGAATTCAAGGCGGTGAAGAATGCCACGGGCGTCAAGCTCAATGACGTGGGGCTGGCCGTGGTGGCAGGTGCGCTGGCGCGCTATCTGGACAGCAAGGGTGAAACCCCGCAGGGCGCATTGGCGGCAGGACTGCCGGTGAACCTGCGCACCCGGCGCGCAGCCACCGATGACAACAACCAGGTAGGGTCGATATTCACCTCCCTGCACACGGACGTACGCGACCCCGTTGAGCGTCTCAAAGCGATTTTCGTAAGCACCAGCGAAGCCAAGGAGTTCGGTGAGAGCAGCCCCATGCTGGACACCATCAAGGCAGCGGGCGTACTGACCCCGGCGATTACCCGGGCGGCGGCTTCCCTGTGGTCCAGACGCAACCTGTCCCGCTTCATCCCGCTGAACGTCTCGACGGTTATCACCAATGTGCCGGGGCCCAACTTCGACCTGTTCTGCGCCGGTGCGCGCCTGGTGCAATACCAGGGCCTTGGCCTGCTCACCCCCGGGGTGGGCATGTTCCACACCATCTTTACCCAGGCCGAGACAGTGAACATGTCGGTGCTGGGCGACCGGGACATCCTGCCGGACCCCGACGCGTATATGGCCTGCCTGAGAGAGAGTTGGCTGGAACTGCGCGATGCCGTGCTGTCGCCGCCTGGCCGGGCCCGCAGGCCGTCTGCGAAAAAAGCCGGGGCGACGAAGCGGCCCGCCGCGAAAGCGCGCGGCAAAGCGACCACGAAAAAGGCCCCCGGTAAAAAGGCCGCGGCGAAGCGGACAAGCGCTGCCACAAAACCCGTGAGGAAATCGCCAGCAAAGGCGAAGAAACCCACCGAAAAACCGTCGGCACCGATAACCCCGGAGTCTTCGCCTGACGCACCGGTCACGGGCGCCGGCGTCGTCAAAGCGTCTGCCCGCACCCAGGCGAAGCGCGCTGCCGCGGTGAAGAAGGCCACCGCCAACAGCCCGGGCGCGCGCCCCGCCACCAGCCCGGTCAGGCCGGTGGCCGTCAACACCGGCGCAGCGCCGCGGCTGCGTGCCAGACGCAAGGCCAGCGGGGTCGCGCCAAAACTCAAGGTGGTCAGCGGCTAGGCAAAAAAAAACCCGCCTTGCGGCGGGTTTGAAGTCTAAGTTATGGACCTGGACATCGTCTGTCGACGTGGCCGGGGATCACGCAGTACGGCTTTTGCGGTACTCGTCCCAGGCAATCAAGCCGATCAGAGCGAAATACAGGCCAAACGTTACTGACATGAACATTTGGGTATTTCTCCTATGTATCGGACAGGATGAAGTATGGGGACGAGGCTGATATATTTCTAATGTATTAGTATCATGCCTCCCATGAACTTATCTTATATCTGTAATACCGGTTTCATCCCGGCCGCGATGTGATGGAAACCCGCGACCTGTCCCGCATCGACCTGAACCTGCTGATCGCTTTGCAGGTGCTGCTGGAGGAGAGAAACGTGTCCCGGGCAGCCGAGCGCCTGTTCATCACGCAGCCCGCCATGAGCAAGACCCTGTCCCGCCTGCGGGATGTATTCGATGATCCCCTGTTCACCCGCAGCTCACACGGCATGCGCCCCACGCCGCGAGCGCTGGAACTGGCAGCGGACCTGGAGAAAGTCCTGCAGGGCATACAATCCCTGCTGGCCAACCAGGACTTCGATCCGGCCCGCTACCGCGGCGAAATCACCCTCGCCATCTCGGAATTTATCGGTGTCTGGCTGCTGCCGCCCCTGATCCGGCGGCTGGCCTTCCTGGCACCCCAGCTCACGGTCAAAACGATTACCCGCGTGGAACACCAGTTGCAGCAACTGGCCCTGGGCGAGCTGGATTTTGCGGTGCAGATCAAGCACGCCCGCTACGGCGAAGACTTTATCTGCGAACCGCTGGGCGGCACCAAGCCGGTGATCCTGGCGCGGGAGGGTCACCCACTGAGCGGCGAGCCGCCGGATTGGGAGCGTTTGCTGGCCTACCCCATCATGCGCCTGTACATGGCAGACCAGGACGAGCTCGAGTTTTTCCAGAACAGCGCCAGCATGACCCGGCGCCTGGAGCGGTACCCGCAGGTTGCGGGCGGCTTTGAGACCTCTCACCTGCTGACCGCGGTAGAGATCCTCCGCAATACGGATTACCTGCTGCCGGCACCGCCCTTCCTGCTGAGTAACGCCAGCTTTGCCTACCGCATACAGGCCCTGCCGCTGCCACCGGACATCGATTACAGCATCGATTACATGCTGGTGCGCCACCAGCGCACCGAGAACTCGCCGGTGCACAACTGGCTGTGGCAGCAGATGCTGGAAGTGCGGTCTGAACTGGAGCTGGACCGCGTATAATCACCCTACACGCGTAACCCATTCCGCTGTCTTTATGAGCAAGAAAGCCCGGCGCGACATCCCGGTATTCGATCACGCCATCATTGAAACCCACTGTCACCTCGACTACCTCGAGGGTGATGAACTCGCAGCGACCCTGGCGCGCAGCCGCGAGGTGAACGTCGCGCGCATTGTCACGATCGCCGTATCGCCCGACAACCTCGATATTGTCGACAGCATCGCCCGCGACAATGACGGCGTCTGGGCCACCCAGGGCGTGCACCCCCACGAGGCCGAAACCTTCAGCGAGGCGGCGGCCGCCGTCATCCGCGCTCGCCAGGCCGAGGATCATATCGTCGCGGTGGGCGAAATCGGGCTGGATTACTACTACGATCATGCCGACCGCGCCGCCCAGCGCCGGGCCTTTGAAGCCCAGCTGCAAATCGCCGCGGATACCGACATGCCCATCGTGGTGCACACCCGCGACGCCGATGAAGATACCCGCGCCATACTGGCTAACTTCTCCGGCAGCCTGCGACGCAAGGGCGTGATCCACAGTTTCACCTCGGGCCTGCCCCTGGCCGAGTACTGCCTGGGCGAGGGTTTCAACCTTGGATTCAATGGCATTGCCACTTTCAACAGTGCCGACAATGTGCGTGCGGTGGTGGCCGCCACCCCGCTGGAGCAACTGCTTCTGGAAACAGATGCACCCTACCTGACACCGGTGCCCTACCGCGGTCGCCCCAACGCGCCTTACTACATCCCCTTTGTCGCCGAGAAAGTGGCGGAGGTGAAGAACATCCCGGTGGACGCCCTGCTGGCCCAGGCCTGGGCTAACAGCATGGCCTGTTTTTTCCCGGAAGAAGTCGCCCCGGCGGCTGCCAGCGCCTGAAAACGCTGGTAGACTGCGCGGCCATTTGGGCCGGGTATGAGTAGTTTGGATTACATCGTAGGTCAGCGCTGGGTCAGCCACGCCGACGCCCAGCTGGGTCTCGGCATTGTGGCGGACATCGAGGGACGCCGCGTCACCGTGAGCTTCCCGGCCATCGGGGAAGAACGTACCTACGCCATCGATAACGCCCCCCTCACCCGGCTGCGTTTCAAGGTGGGTGACTACATCACCACCCTGGACGACGTCGAACTGAAGGTCACCGAGGTGGTAGAGCAATCGGGCATCCTGTTCTATACCGGTCTCGATCACCACGATAAAAGCGTCACCATCAGCGAGCTGGAGCTGGACAGTTTTGTGCAGCTCACCACCCCGCAGCAGCGCCTGCTGAACGGGCACTTTGATCGCAACAGCGATTTTGCGCTGCGGCTCGCCACCTTCGAGCAGCTGGACCGGTTACAGACCTCCCCCGCCCGCGGCCTGATCGGCTCTCGCACCAGCCTGCTGCCGCACCAGGTTTATATCGCCGCGGAAGTGGGTCGCCGCCACGCCCCCCGGGTGCTGCTGGCCGACGAAGTGGGCCTGGGCAAAACCATCGAAGCCGGCATGATTACCCAGCAGCAACTGCTGTCCGGCCGCGCGTCACGGGTCCTGGTGATCGTGCCGGAAACCCTGATGCACCAGTGGCTAGTGGAGATGCTGCGCCGCTTTAACCTGCGTTTCGCGCTGTTCGACGAAGAGCGGCTGGCGGCGATGCAGGAAACAGCACCCGACCTTCCCGGCCTTGATTTTGAAGAAGATCTTGCCGCCGTTGCCGCCGCCGGCCCGGACAATCCCTTTGAAGCGGAGCAGCTGGTGCTGGCGAGCCTTGACCTGTTCACCGACAATCCTGAGCGGCGAGAGCAGGCCCTGGCGGCGGGCTGGGACCTGGTGGTGCTGGACGAGGCGCACCACCTGAGCTGGTCACCCGAAGAGGCCGGCGAGGATTACCGCTTCATTGAGGCACTGGCGCAACGCTCGGCGGGCCTGCTGTTGCTCACGGCAACACCCGAGCAGGTGGGACAGGCCAGCCACTTCGCGCGCCTGCGCCTGCTGGATCCTGACCGGTTTCACGACCTGGCCGCATTCCAGGCGGAAGAGCGCGGCTACCAGGCCCTCAACAGCACGCTTGAACAGCTTGAGGCTGAGGGCGCCGACGCGGCCGAGATCGCCCGACTGCTGGACCGGCACGGCACCGGCCGGGTGCTGTTTCGCAACACCCGCGCCAGCGTAACGGGGTTCCCCCAGCGGCATTTCCACCCCTACCCGCTGGATGCGCCGGACGCCGACCACGGCGGCGACCTGCTACGGGCCCTGTACCCTGAACGCGGTAGCGACAATGAAAACTGGGTGAACACAGACCCGCGCGTCGCCTGGCTGGAGCAGACGCTGAAAACCCTGCGCCCGGAAAAAGTCCTGGTGATATGCGCCCATGCCGACACCGCCATCGCCCTTGAGCACTACCTGCACCTGCGGGCCGGCATTCGCAGCGCCGCGTTCTACGAGGGCCTGACCATACTGGAGCGCGACCGCGCCGCCGCCTACTTTGCAGACCCCGAGGGCGGCGCACAGACGCTGGTTTGCTCCGAGATCGGTTCCGAGGGTCGCAACTTCCAGTTCGCCCGCCACGTGGTGCTGTTTGATCTGCCGCTCAACCCCGACCTGCTGGAGCAGCGCATAGGCCGACTGGATCGCATCGGCCAGCAGCATGACGTGGAAATTCACCTGCCCTTCCTCGCGGGCACTGCCCAGGAAACCCTGATGCGCTGGTACCACGAGGGGCTCAATCAGTTTGAGCAAAGCTGCTCTGCGGGCTATGCCATCTACCAGCGCTTCCGCGAGCGCCTCACCGCCCTGTTGCTGGCGCCGGATGCGCCAGCGCTGGCGGCACTGATTGCAGACACCGCCGCCTTCACTGCGGAAACACGCGCGGAGCTGCGGGAGGGTAGAGACAAGCTGCTGGAGCGGAACTCCTGCAAGCACGACGAGGCCGAGGCGCTGATCGCCAGTATCCGCGAGGCGGAGGCCAGCGACACGCTGCGGGATTACCTGGAGCAGTTGTGCGACAGCTTCGGCGTCGAGACGGAGTTCCATTCAGAGCACGCCCTGGTGCTGCGCCCGACAGACCATATGCTCACCGGCCACTTCCCGGGCCTGCAGGAGGAAGGCACCACCGTCACCTTCAGCCGCGAGCAGGCACTGGCCCGGGAGGATATGCAGTTCCTTACCTGGGAGCACCCCATCGCCGTGGAGGCCATGGAGATGGTCACCAGCACGGAGCTGGGCAATGCCGCCATCGCCACCCTGTCATTGAAGGGCGTACCCCCGGCCACGCTATTACTGGAGAGCCTTTACTGCATCAATTGTGTCGCCCCCCGGGAACTGGGCGTTGAGCGTTTTCTGCCGGTGTCACCCATTCGCCTGCTGGTGGACAGCCGCGGCAAGGATCTCTCGGCCATCATGCCCCATGCGCGGCTTAACGAACTCTGCGAAAAGGTGAAGAAGCCGGTGGCCCTGCAAATCATCAAGCAGGTGCGGTCCCAGGTAGAGGACAAAATGCAGTTCGCGGCGCGACTGGCGGAACAGCAGCGGGAAGACATACTGGCACAGGCCGAGGCCAATATGCGCAGCGAGCTGGGCGCCGAGCTGGCGCGCCTTAAGGCCCTGCGCGAGGTGAACCCCTCGATTCGCAGCGATGAGATTACCCACCTGCAGCACCGTATCGAGGAGTGCGCGGCCCATATCAGCCATGCCAACCTGCAGATGCAGGGGCTGAGGCTTATTGTCACCACCTGAGGGGCTTGCGCACACAATCTGCCCCAAGGTCGAATAGCTGTACCTGTGCCCCGGCAGGACTTCGCTAACATAGTCGCGCAACCAACCCCGGGGAGAATAACAATGACAGCATCAGAGCGCGTACTGAACAAGGCAGGCATGGGCATAGCGGCGGGACTGCCGCTGGAAGCCAGCGACGGCGATCTGGAGGCACTGCGCAAAAACGTGCAGCACCTGATGGACCTGGAAGCTATCCGGCAGCTCAAATACGCCTACTTCCGCTGCATCGACACGGCCAATCTCGAAGAGCTGGCCACCCTGTTCCACGACGACGTGCAGGTGCACTTCAAGGGTGGCACCTACGAGTGGAAGCTGACCGGAAAGCAGGAGTACCTCGACAACGTGGGCGGTGCTTTCAGCAGCAAGGCGGTGGGCCACCACAACGGGCACCATCCCGAAATTCAGGTGCTGAGCGCCACCGAGGCGACGGGAATCTGGTACCTGGCGGACCACATGTGGATTACCGAACACGACTTCTATACCTACGGTACCGCCCTTTACTGGGACCGCTACGTCAAACAGGACGGCCGCTGGCTGATTCGCGAAACCTGCTACGAACGCCTCTACGAGGTCAACCGGCAAGAGCCTTCACCGGCTTTCAGCGCCCACTACCTGGCGCGCGCCGGCGCCTGAGCGCCTGGCGACCCTCGCCGCCGCGGGGTCGCTTTGCTATAGTCTGCCGATTATGGTGAAAAAACTTCCCACCAAGGCAGAACTGCGCGCGACCCTGGAACAGGAAACGCGGCGCTATCTGGATGGCGGCGGTGAAGTGAAGGAGATTCCCCGCGGCACCTCCGGTACCGATGCCTCCAAACCGGTGAAATTCCAGACCAGCGCCCTGTTTGCCGAGCCCGCCGGCAGCCGCACCTTTGTGCCGGAAGTGGTCGCGGCCATCGAGTCCCGCCGCAACCAGCTCAAGCGCAGCCGCCGCGCCACGCCCCGGCGCTCACGCCTGCCCAGGCCGCGGCGTAAAACCCTGTACGACGATTTTGGCGAACCCATTCGCAAGGTCTGGGTAGAGGACTAGCGGGCCAGCAGAACACCGCCCGGCGAACGGCCACATATTTTCGTCGCGAAATCATCCAGTGGCTTGCAGCAACCGTACATCTGTGCATGAAGCCAAACATCAGCCCTTTCGAACGTGTTTTCCGCACGCTGTTGGGTTTGCTACTGGCGTTAATCGCACTGAGCCAGCCTGACGTCGGCCTGCTGGAAATCCTCGTCCTCATCGCATCAGCCTTTCTCATCCTGAACGGCTTGTACGCCCGTTGCTATCTGTGGAAGTGGCTGGGCATCAACACGGCGCAGAATCAGATTGAGCTGTGCAGCAGAAAGCTGCGTAAGAGAGATTGATCCGGCGATCACCCGCCAAAGCGGCGGGTGGCACACAACCCGTTAACCACTGATACGAGGCATGCTCCCCATGTTATCCCTGCGTTCACCCCTGATGGCTCTCGCCGCACTGGCGACCATGTTCGCACTTCCCGGCGTCGCATCGGCGAGTTGTCCGGCTGTACTTGACCATGAGATGACAAAGCTGCGGTCCCGCGACTCCGTCAAGCTCTGCGAAGCTTACGCCGGCAAGCCGGTTCTGGTGATCAACACGGCGAGCCACTGCGGCTACACCCCGCAATTCAAGGGACTGGAAGCACTGCACCAGCAATACAAGGAGCGCGGCCTGGTGGTCGCCGGTTTCCCCTCGGACTCCTTTAACCAGGAGGCCAACACAGCGGAGAAAACGGCTGAGGTCTGCTACGTGAACTACGGCGTCACCTTCGACATGTATTCCGAGATTCCTGTCAAAGGCGGCAACGCGCACCCCATGTTTGCCCAACTCGCCGCAGCCAAGGGCGCTCCTCGCTGGAATTTCAACAAGTACCTGATCGACAGCGATGGCAACGTCGTGGCGCGGTTTGACAGCAATACGCGTCCGGACAGCGCTGAATTGCGCAGTGCCATCGAAGGTGTGCTGGCCGCTGACCAGAGCGCGTCTATCCAGTAACACAGCTCTGTAACGCAGCGATGATCAGCATCAGCGGCGAGGATATCGCCGCCATGGACGACCGTTACCGGGTTTTCTTCGTCAACGCCCTGTCGGGACTGAAGCCTGCCCACCTGATCGGCACGACAAACGGCGAGGGAAAACACAACCTCGCCCTGTTCAGTTCCGTGGTCCACATTGGCGCCCACCCGCCCCTGCTGGGCATGATCAGTCGCCCCCACAGCGTGCCGCGCCACACCCTTGAAAACATCCACACCAGCGGCTGCTACAGCATCAATCACGTGCGCCCGGACTTTTTCGAGGCGGCACACCAGACCGCCGCACGCTACGAGGATTCAGAGTTTGACGCGGTGGGCCTGACGCCCGCAGCGGGATCGCTTGCCGCGCCCTACGTGGCGGAGAGTCTATTGAGCATCGGGCTGGAACACCGGGAAACCGTGGACCTGGCGATCAACGGGACACACCTGGTTATCGGCGAGGTGGTGGAGGTGCGCCTGCCCGAAGCCTGCCTGGGACGTGACGGCGCCATCGATCTCGCCCGCGCCGGCGGCGTGGTGGTGGGCGGCCTCGATCACTATTACGGCGTCACCCCGCTGGCCCGCATGCACTACGCCAAACCCGACCGGCCGCCGCGGCGCATGACGCAAGAGGAACAGGCTTAACCGATGCCGTAGCGCCGCTTCAGCATGGCAAAGAACGCCGGCGCATTGGCCTCATGGTCGGCGTCAATGCGACGGGCAATGTCCGAGTCAGCCATGGTGTCCAGCCAGCCGGGCATGCCGGAAATATCGGCGGCAATATCCCAATCCAGCTTTTGCTGCCCGACTACCGCGGCGACCTTCATCACATAGCGCACGTAGATATCCGCCAGCGTAAAGCGGTCGCCGGCAATCCAGGGCGAAAACACACAGAGGCGGTTCAAGCCGTCGATACCCCGCTGCACCGTCTCCCGGACCTCCTGCGCCAGCGGCGCAGGCGCTTCCGCGCCCATGAACAGGAAAGGAATCAGGCGCCTGCAGGCCAGCTCTATGTAGCACTCGCTGATCTTCATAATCTGGCGCACCCTGGCGCGTTCTTCCGCATTTTCAGGGTACAGCGCAGGCTCAGGACAGGTCTCCTCAATGTACTCGCAGCACACGGTGGTCTCACTGAGGTGCGTGCCGTTGGGCGTGGTGAGCGACGGCACTTTGCCCAGCGGACTGATCGCCAGGTAGGCGGGGTCATCCCCGTACTGCTCATCCTCCTCAAACTCGATACCCTTGTACAACAACAGGTGCTTCACCACGTTGTAGTAATTGCTGTAGGAAAACCCGTGCAAAGTCATCATGTTGAGGCCTCTCGACGTACTTAATATATGTATATTGAAACAAAACAGCGCCGCGAAGTATGACCCATAGCCCTGCCCGAGACACCCTGTATTACGACGGCAACTGCCCGCTGTGCATGCGCGAGGTACGGCTGCTGTCACGCATTGCTGATTCCGGCCTGGCGTTGGTGAACCTGCACGAGGTACCCGACCAGCCCGGCACCCCGACGCGACTGGAGAAGCTTTCGACGCTGCATATGCTCAGCCGGGAGGGCCAGTGGCTCACGGGTGTGGACGCCACCGTGCGGGCCTGGGCCCACACCCGCTGGGGCTTTTTCTTCAAGGTGTTGCGCTGGCCCTTGCTGGGGCCGGTGGCAGACAGGGTCTACGCGTACTGGGCGCGCAAGCGGTACAGTCGACTGTACGGCTGTGGTGAGTGCGCCGGGCAGTGAGCCCGCTGCAGGGCCTGCTGGCCAGTCACCCCCGCTGGGTCGCTTTGACAGGCGCCGGCCTGTCGGCGGGGTCAGGTATCCCCACCTACCGCAACGACCGCGGTGAATGGCAGCGCAGTGACCCTATCCAGCACCAGCAGTTTATCCAGCAGGAGGGTGCGCGGCGGCGTTACTGGGCGCGCAGCATGGCGGGCTGGACCTATGTGGCCGCTTCCAGGCCCAACGAGGCGCATCGCGCTTTGGCCCGGCTGGAGGCGCTGGGCCACATCCCGCTGCTGGCAACCCAGAACGTTGACCGGCTGCACCAGGCGGCGGGGCACCGGCAGGTGGTCGACCTGCACGGGCGGCTGGACCGCGTGCGCTGCCTGACCTGTGCTGCGCTGTACCCGCGCAACGCCGTGCAGCAGCAGCTGCTGGCGCTCAACCCCTTCCTCGACCGCCCGGCCAGTGCAGCCCGCCCGGATGGCGATGCCGACCTCGATGAAAGTGCCGTCGACAGCGTGCAGGTACCGTCCTGCGCCAGCTGCGCCGGCACATTGATGCCGGACGTCGTATTCTTCGGCGGCAGCATTCCGACCGCCCGACTGCACAGTGTCGACCAGGCACTGCGCAATGCGGGCGGCCTGCTGGTCGTTGGCAGCTCACTGCAGGTCTACTCGGGTTACCGCTGCTGCCGCCAGATACGCGAGCAGGGCAAACCGCTCTACATCATCAACCCCGGTCAGACACGCGCCGACGCGCTTGCGGATCTGCGACTGCGGGCGGGCGCCGAGGAGGCACTGCCGGCACTGGCACAGATGCTCGCGAGGCGACCCGCAGCGGCTGCCATGATGGACGCACAACATGGCTGAGCCCGTGATCCTGCACTGGTTTCGCAGCGACCTGCGACTCACCGATCTGCCGTCGCTGCACGCGGTGCAGCGCGCGGGGGCAACCGTGCTGCCGGTGTACATCCTCGACGACGAGCCCGCGGGCGAGTGGGCGCCGGGTGGTGCCGCGCGCTGGTGGCTGCACCACTCCCTGGCAGCCCTGGGTGAACACATCGGCGCGCTCGGTGGCCGGCTGCAGCTGCGGCGCGGCGACAGTCTGCAACAGCTGCTGGCGCTCTGCGAGGCCAGCGGCGCGCGCCGTATCCACTGCACGCGGCGCCACGAACCCTGGGCGGCAGCGCAGGAGCAGGCCCTGCACGGCACGCTCGCGGAACACGGCATCGAGCTCAGGCGTTACCCCGGCGCACTGCTGCACGAGCCGGGCACTGTACTCACGCAGGGCGGCGAGCCGTTCCGGGTGTTCACACCCTTCTGGCGCGCCTGCCGACGCAACCCGGTTGCCGAACCGCTGCCCGTCGCAGCCAGCCAATGGCAGCGGATGGAACCGGGCGACCGGCTGGAGGACTGGCAGCTGCTGCCGACCCGACCCAACTGGGCAGAGGGCTGGGACGGACTGTGGCGGCCCGGCGAAGCGGGCGCACAGGCGCGCCTCGCCGATTTTCTCGCCGGGCCGGTCAGCGACTATGCCGAGGGACGCGACCGCCCCGGCGATGCCCTCACCTCGCGCCTCTCTGCGCACCTGCATCACGGCGAGCTGTCGCCGCGCCAGGTCTGGTTCCACTGCGAGGCGCTGCGTGCCGGCGACCCCGGGCTCGATGCGGCGCTCGCCAAGTTCCAGGCGGAACTGGGCTGGCGCGAGTTCTCCTACCACCTGCTGCATTTCTTCCCGACGCTCCCCGACAGTCCGTTCAACCCGCGTTTCGAGGTCTTCCCGTGGCACGACGACGCAGCCCTGCGCCGGCGCTGGCAGCGCGGACAGACCGGTTATCCGATCGTCGATGCCGGCATGCGCGAGCTATGGCAGACCGGTCACATGCACAACCGCGTGCGCATGGTGGTGGCGTCCTTCCTGTGCAAACATCTGCTGCAGCACTGGCGCCACGGGGCCCGCTGGTTCTGGGACACACTGGTCGACGCCGACCTCGCCTCCAACAGCTGCAGCTGGCAGTGGGTGGCCGGCAGTGGCGCGGACGCCGCGCCCTACTTCCGCATCTTCAATCCGGTGGCGCAGGGTGAAAAATTCGATCCCGAGGGCGCCTACGTGCGGCGCTGGGTACCTGAACTGGGCCAACTCCCGAAACGTTATGTGCACCGTCCCTGGGAAGCGCCGCAGGCGGTACTGGACACAGCCGGCGTGAAACTGGACGACAACTACCCGCGACCGATGGTCGACCACCGCCGCGCGCGCGAGGCGGCACTGGATGCCTGGGCCAGCGTCAAGGCGGCTCAGGCGTCCGGCGACGCAGGCCGATAATCTGCGCCATCACGGCAATCGCGATCTCCAGCGGGGCCTTGCTGCCGATATCGAGTCCCACCGGCGCATGCAGACGATCGACCGCTGCCGGCGGCAGGCCCAGTGCCAGCAGCCGCTCGCGACGCGCGACCGTGGTGCGCACGGAGCCCAGCGCCCCGACGTACCAGGCCCGTGATTCCAGGGCCTCCATCAGGGCCATGTCGTCGATGCGCGGATCGTGCGTCAGCGTAATCACCAGTGAGTGCTCATCGCTGGCGAACTCGCGCACGGCGTCGTCGGGCATGCCGCCGAGCAGGGGCAGCGCGGGACCGGACCAGTCCGCGCGCGCCTCGTCACGCGGATCGCAGACGCGCACGTCGTAGTCCAGTGCGAGGGCAAGTTCCGCGAGTCGCGCGGCGAGCGCACCGGCACCGACCAGCAGCATGCGCTGGCGCGGACCGAAACACTGCCGCAGACTGCGCTCGTCGCAGCTCAGGGCGCTGAACCGCGACAGCGGCAGCAGCTCGGTTGCGCCGCTGTCGAGAGCCACGCTGCGCTGCAGGCAGCGCCGCGACGCGGTGGCCTCGAGTACTGCCTGTATCCAGCCGAGATCACGCTCCGGCTCCAGTGCCTGCAACAGAATGTCGAGGTGGCCGCCGCAGGGCAGGCCAAGGCGCGCATTTTCCGCGGCCGACACACCGTAGCGCAGCCGCTGCGGCGCCGCGCCGCTGAACTCGCCCGCGACCAATTGCCGCAGCAGCTCCTCCTCCACGCAACCGCCCGACAGCGAGCCAGTCTGCTGTGGTGGCGTGAACAGCGCCATCGAGCCCGGCGGTCGCGGCGAGGAGCCGTGCACGCCGATAACCGTCGCCAGCCAGCACGTCCCGCCCGCCTGCAGGGCCGCCCGGGCAGCCGCCAGAACTTCCTGTTCCTGGGATTGCATTGCCTTCCAAATTCCGCCGGATCGGCGCACAGTGTAGCGGGGCGGTCCGGGTTCGTGGTGGCCGCCAGCGCACAGCGTCGTGATACCGCTGCGCGTGGGCAGCCGATGCCCGAAGCGTATCGCGGCTGGACAAGCGGGACAGGGGTTTCATATCCTC
>JAZBPS010000353.1:0-12307 GCA_036353375.1 Halieaceae bacterium
CCGGGGCTGGAACTCTGGGCCAATGCGGGCAAGGTAGAGGCGGACGTGGTGGAAAAAACCCGCTGTGAGGTTATCGACGGCGTGGTAGATATTCAGGATCGCTCGGGTGATGTGTTTGCCGACGACTTCAGTTTTTCCGTCGGCGCCAACTACAGCTACACGCTGCCGGGTGCGGGTGAAATCACGGCGTCGGTATCCTATGCGCGCATCGCCGGCGCCAACAATCGTGTATCCTGCCGCTTTGTGCAGGACACCGGCACAGGCATCAGCGCCGAGATCGGGCTTAATGATGTCGACGGCAACCTGGTCATCAGCCAACCCACGGCCACGGGTGCCATTACCGCGCCGCCCTTTGACAGCTGTCCGGACCTGGACGACCAGGAGCGCCTGAACGCGAGGGTCGCGTGGATCTCGCCGGGCCAGGCCTGGACGGTGGCAGGCTGGGTGACCAACGCCACGGACTGGGCGCCTGAGAGCGATCCGGGCGGTCTTGGCAACGACCTGCGCAGCGGTTTCACCGATGGCTCACCCGCCTACAGCCGTCGCGAGGAACCGCGTATGTACGGTCTCGAATTCACCTACAGATTCCAATAGGTTTTCCATGTCGCTGCATCCCGATGTTGTCCAACTGCTGGCTTTTTTTGAAGAGCTGGGCATGCCCGACCCCTATACCGTGACGCCCGATGAGCTGCGCGCGTCCATGTCGGCGATGCCGGTGGCATCGCCGACGCAGGTCGCTTCCGTTGAGCAGCGCGACATTCCCGGTGCGGAGGGACCCGTGGCGGTGCGTATTTATCACCCCGAAGGCGAGGGGCCGCACCCCTTGCTGGTGCTCTACCACGGCGGCGGCTGGGTGGTGGGAGGTCTGGACACCCACGACGAAACCGCACGGCAGCTGTGCGCCGGCGCCGCCGTTGTGGTGGTGTCGGTGGACTACCGCCTGGCACCGGAAACGCCCTTTCCCGGCGGTCTGGAAGACTGTTACCAGGCCACCTGCTGGGCGGTGGCGGAGGCACCAGCCCTGGGTGCGGATCCTGAACGCCTGGCGGTTGCCGGCGACAGCGCTGGCGGCAACCTGGCGGCCGCGGTGTGCATGCTGGCGCGGGAGCGGGGCGGCCCCGCCATCCAGCACCAGCTGCTGATATACCCGGTGACGGACCATAACCTCGACACGCCGTCCTATCAGGCCAACGCCGAGGGCTATTTCCTCACGCGCAGGATGATGCAGTGGTTCTGGGAGCAGTACCTGGCCGATGCCCAGGCCGGTGAATCGCCGCTGGCCTCGCCGCTGCGCGGTGAATTGCAGGGCCTGCCGCCCGCCACGGTGATCACCGCGGAGTACGATCCGCTGCGCGACGAGGGGATGGCTTACGCCGAGGCCCTGCAGGCCGCCGGTGTGGCGGTCGAGAGCCGCTGCTTCGACGGCATGATCCACGGCTTTGTCGGGCTCACGGATGCTATTTCCGAGGCCCGCGTCGCGGTGGACTACGCCTGCAAGCGTCTGCGCGAAGCCCTGGGCTGACCGCCGTCAGGGCACCAGCACAGCAGCGCCCTGCAGGCGTCCCGCCCGCAGGTCTGCCAGCGCCGCATTGGCCTCGGCCAGCGGGTAACGCGCGACGTGCGTGCTCACCGGGTATTCGTCCAGCAAACTGAAGAAAGCCTCGCCGTCGCCGCGCGTCAGGTTTGCGACGGAGCACAGGCTGCGCTCGCCCCACAGCAATTCATAGGCAAATCCGGGTATGGGTGACATGTAGATGCCGCCGCATACCACGCGCCCGCCCTTGCGCACCGCCCGCAGCGCATCGACAACCAGTTCCCCCGCAGGGGCAAAGATGATTGCCGCATCCAGGGCCTGTGGCGGGGCGTCGCTGGATGCGCCGGCCCAGCAGGCGCCCAGCGAGCGGGCAAAGGCCTGACCCTCACTGTCGCCCGGGCGGGTGAACCCATAGACCTCGATCCCCATCTGCACGCAGAGCTGGGTGAGTATATGGGCCGCTGCGCCGAAGCCGTACAGGCCCAGCCGACGCGGGTTGCCGGTCATGCTGAAGGCCCGATAGCCAATCAGTCCTGCACATAACAGGGGCGCCGCATGCAGCGGGTCGCCGAGAATCTCGAACACGTAGTGCTGGTGCGCCACTGCGTACTCCGCATAGCCGCCGTCGATATGCAGGCCGGTGAAGCGGGCCTCGTCGCACAGGTTCTCGCGTCCGGCGAGGCAGTGTTCGCACAGGCCGCAGCTTTCACCCAGCCAGGGCACGCCCACGATCTTGCCGAGCATGGCATCGGGTACACCTGAGCCCAGGGCGACCACCTCGCCGACGATTTCATGGCCGGGCGTCAGGGGCAGTGTCGGCGCTTCGAGCTCGCCATCCAGGATATGCAGATCCGTGCGGCAAACCGCGCAGGCCAGTACCCGCAGCAACACCTGCTGCGGCTGGCAGTGAGGCACAGCGACAGACGCCGGCTGCAACGGCTGGCCGGGCCGATGCAGTCGCATGGCCTGCATGACTTTGGGGAGTGCTTCCATCAGCGTGGCCCGGGGCCTAGTACTGGAAAGGTCGGGTCGGCAGGTGAGGGCGCATCAGTGATACCGCTTTGTCGAAAATGGCCTGCACATCCGCCTCTGCCCCGGCCTCTACCCGGCGGGATATCATGGTGACCGGGTACAGGAACAGGTCACTGTCGCCGTAGCGCAATGCCCGGCTGCGTCCCAGCTTGTCCTCATAGATAACCCAGTGCATATCCAGCTCCTTGGCCAGTAGGTCGCCCAGCACTATGCCCATGCCCTGCAGGGTTGCCCTGTCGTCGGCAGCAACGGCTTGCCGGTCCAGCAAGCCCTGCAGTACGTCGATGTCGTTGCCGCGCTCGCCGTGAATCTGGCGGCCCAGCTGCAGACGGGCCAGGCTGTCCACCGCATCGCGCTGGCGCTGCAGATAGTCGCTGTCTATGCGCGTGAGTTGGCTGATCCTGGCCTCGTCTTCGGCATAGCCCGCGCCGGCCCCCAGCACGGCTGTACACAGGGCGACTGCCATTGCGAGCTGCCTCGCCCAGGTCCTGCTTGCCTGTGATAGTCCCATCACTGTCGATCACCTCCGTCGGTCATCATACCCGCATCCAGCCAGGGCGCGGATTGGTTGTTTCCTGTGCGGTTACGTGGATAATGGCGCTCTTTCAATCTCGCGCTCCCCGGTTAATTCAGGGGACAACGCAGGGCCGGGGGAGTTCCCGGCAGGACGGAGCACACCATGATACGCGGCAGCCTCGTAGCGCTGGTCACACCGATGCATGCCGACGGCTCACTGGACTGGCAGGCGCTGGATGCCTTGCTGGAGTGGCATATCGAGTCGGGTACGGACGGCATCGTGGCCGTGGGCACCACCGGGGAATCGGCCACGCTGGCAGTGGAGGAGCACTGCGAGGTTATCGCGCACGTGATCAGCAAGGTGGCCGGACGCATCCCGGTCATTGCGGGCACCGGCGCCAACGCAACCGATGAGGCGGTGGAGCTGACCCGCGCTGCCAGCGAGCAGGGAGCAGACGCCTGTCTTCTGGTCACGCCTTATTACAACAAGCCCACCCAGGAAGGCCTGTACCGGCACTACCGGCACGTGGCGGAGGCTGTCCCCATTCCCCAGATACTCTACAACGTGCCCGGTCGCACCGGCGTGGATATGCTGCCCTCGACCGTGGCCCGCCTGGTCGACATGGAAAACATCGTGGGCATCAAGGAGGCGACTGGGGACCTGGAGCGCGCGCGGGAGACCATTGCCGTCTGTCGCGGCAAGATGGCGGTCTACTCCGGGGACGACGCCACGGCAACCGAACTGATGCTGATGGGCGGGGACGGTACGATCTCCGTAACGGCCAATGTGGCGCCCGCGGAAGTGGCACAAATCAGCCGCCATGCCCTGGCCGGCGAGGCGGCCGCGGCGCGCGAGCTGGACGCCCGCCTGGCGCCGCTTAATCGCGCGCTGTTCCTGGAGTCCAACCCCATCCCTGTGAAATGGGCGCTGGCCGAGATGGGTCGCATAGAGCACGGCCTGCGCCTGCCCCTGACAGAACTGTCTCCCGCCTGCCACGACGCGCTGCGAGCCGCGATGGCCGATGCCGGCATTGCCTGAGATGGTTACCGGTCGCCTGACCGCCATCGGCCTGCTGCTGGTGCTGCTGGCCAGCGCACCAGGCTGCAGCTGGCTGGAGCGCCAGCAGTGGGTGCGCGACCGCGGCGACGATTACCGCAAGGCAATAACCGAGCCGCCGCTGCGGGTTCCCGCGCACCTCGAAGATGACAACCTGCAGGATATCTACGTGATTCCGGAGATCGCCGAGCAGGTCACGTTGACCGATAAGTTCAGCGTTCCCCGGCCCACACCGCTGGTGGCGAAGGAAAGCGAGGAACTGGTGCGTATCCAGCGACTCGGTGAGGAAGAATGGGTGCTGGCCTCGGTGGCCCCGGGACAGCTCTGGCCGCAGGTTCGCGCCTTTCTCAGCACCGCGGGGCTTCAGGTGGCGCGGGTGGACGCCCGCGCCGGTCTGATAGAGACCGGCTGGTTCCAGGCGGAAGGGGCATCGATGAACGAGCGCTACCTGTTCCGCATCGAACAGGGAGTGCAGCGCAATACCTCCGAGTTGCACGTGAAGCAGATGTATCAGGCGGGTGACATAGAAACCTGGCCCGAGAAATCCGCTGACAAGGAGCGGGGCAGCGATATGCTGCTGGCGGTCGCGCAGTATATTGCCAGTGCGGCAGAGGCCCCTGTGTCCATGATGGCACAACAGGCCATGGGCGATGGCGGTAAGGTCAGTATGCAGGAAGATGCAGCCGGTGACCCTTACATCGAGTTGAAACTGCCTTACTACCGGGCCTGGGCCTCCGTGGACCGCGCGCTGCGCGAGTCCAACTTTGAGATTCGCGACCTCGACCGCTCCAGCGGTCTCTTCTTTATCGGTTTCCTGCCGCCAGAGGAAGACGACGGCTGGTTCAGCTGGTTGTTCAACAGCGACGAGGAAGAGGACGTGCTGGTGGGTAAGGCGCTGTTGCTGAAAGTGCTGGATGAAGGCGGTGAGCAGGTTCGCATCACGGTCGGTATGGAAGACGGCAGCCCGCTGGCGCTGGAGCAGCAGCAACAACTGCTGTCGCTGCTGAAGGGGAACATCAATTAGTGCTGTCCCCGCAGGGCGCTGCTGAAACCGCAAGACAGCCGCTGGTGCCGGCCTGATGCGCTTTGCCTCGCTGGGCAGCGGCAGCCGCGGTAACGGCACCCTGGTGCAGGCGGGTGGCACCCTGGTGCTGGTGGACTGTGGTTTTTCCGTGAAGGCGGTTGAGCAGCGCATGGACGAGCTTTCCGTTACGCCGGAACAGTTGGATGCGCTGCTGGTGACCCACGAGCACAGTGACCACTGCGCCGGTGTGGCGGCACTGTCGCGGAAGTACGATATCCCCGTCTATCTCACCCGTGGCACCGAGGCCAGCGGCCGCATGAAGGGTTGCGCGCAGCAGGTCTTTTTTCACAGCGAGGCGGGCTTTCGCGTTGGCGACATCGACGTGCTGCCGATTGCTGTGCCTCACGACGCCCGGGAACCCTGCCAGTTTGTGCTGCAAAGCCAGGGCCTGCGCCTTGGCATACTCACCGACCTTGGCAGTATCACGGCTGCTGTGGTGGGGCACTATCGCGATTGTCACGGGCTGCTGCTGGAGTTCAATCACGACGAAGAGATGCTGGCCAGCGGTCCCTACCCGCCACCGCTGAAGCGCCGGGTCGGTGGCGACTGGGGCCATCTGAACAATCGCCAGGCAGCGGCACTGCTGGCGGAGTTACAACACGAGGCCCTGCGCCATCTGGTGATCGCCCATATCAGCGAGAAGAACAACCAGCGCGAACGGGTGGAGGATGCCCTGTTCCCGGTGTATGACGCTGTGGAGCGCGTGGTTTGGGCGGCCCAGGACGCGGGCTTCGGCTGGCTGGCGCTGGACGATTGAGCAGCAGGCAGGGCCGGTAAACCGCTGTCCGCGCCCACTAAACGTCTGGCCGCCAACCGTCCAATCTGTGAGCCAGTTCACAGAACTGCGGCGCACAGCCCGTCACACTGGCCGCTTCGCGGTTCCCGGGAGAGTAATCCCGTGCAGGCACTCGCAGGCGAGTACAGCTTATCCCTCAACACGGCCGTTGCCGAGGCATTGTGCCGGCAGCCGCAGCTCCAGCGTTGGCCGCGCAGCCAGGATCGCCGCCGCACCACAATCCATTCCTTCGTTGTCGCGCAGGTCGAGAGACGCCAGTGTTTGCAGGGGCAGCAAAGGTTCGGCCGTGGTTATCCGGTTGGCGTCCAGCGCCAGTTCGCGCAGTGCGGGCAGGGCCGCCAGCGCTGTACTGTCCGTGATGGCATTGCCCGTCAGCTTGAGATGCGTCAGTCCCGTGAAGGTTTCGATGCCGTCGAGTTTCTCGATACCGGCATGGCTGCAGTTGAGCGCCGTCAGTTGTTCGGCGCTGGTGATCCGGGCGTCCTCGATATGTTGGTTGATGCATTGCAGCAGCGCGGCATCCGCGATCTGGTAATCGACAAACAGCGGCGCCGGACGGTACAGGACTTTTTCGTTCACGGTGAACTGGTAGTCAGCGCAACCGCCGGTCATGGCGCAGGCCAGCAGTGCAGCAATAAACGTGTGCCGGCGCATCGGGGCCTCCTCAGCCTGCTGCCTCTGTCAGTGTGGGTTACCGCCTGCGCTATTCGCCGTATAATCGGCGGTTCCAATCACGCGGGTAAGAGGAACACCATGGCGGAATCAGCCGCTGCAGAAGACACTATCAGCATCGTGCAGCGCGGCAATATCAAAACCATTGAAGCCACGCTGCGCAAGCAGTGGCGCCTTGGTCAGAACATTGTGCTCTGTTGGAGTGCCACCGACAACGGTGTGTTGATGCTCATGGTGCCGCACTACTTCCTCGGTAACTACACGGCGTCGCGCGGGGGAGAAGAGAATCAGTCCCGGGAGTTGTTTGTGCGCAGGCTGATCTCCGGCAGACGCAAGAAGGACAGGGATGAGTTCTTCAAGGTGTCGGAGAAACTGGGAGTCTCCGCGAACTTCATCAAGCTGCCTGCGCCGCTGGAAAACCAGTCGGCCGTTAATGCAGCTGTCGACGAAATTGTGCGCCGCTACGGGATCAGCTTCGTTGATTGCCGGGCTGTCCTGCTGTTCGATATCGCCCAGTTCTCCCTCTATACACCGTTTGAACAGGCCAGCCAGCTTAACAGCCTCGCCTATTCCATGAACTCGGCGTACAACAAGCTGCTCACCCGTGGCATCGAAGTTAACTTTGCGCGCACCACCACCGGCGACGGCTATTACGTCTGGAACCGCGACTCGCGGCCGTCGGCGAACGAGGACCTGCTGCACTTCCTGTTGCTGGTCATCGCTGACAACGCCATGGCGCGCAAGGCCTCACGCGGCAACACCGTGCCGGTGATTCGCACAGCGTTTCACATCGGCAGCCACTACGAGCTGTATCAGGCAGAGGGCGTCAACCCCACCGTGTTCAGTTACATCGTCGGCGATGTGACCATCGAGCTGGCGCGTATGGTCGACCTTGCGCGACCCGGCCAGGTGTTTATGGGTGACTTCAAGGTTGAGCTGCCGGCGCCCGGCAAGGATGATCCCAACGATACGGTGACCCTGGACACACTGGGCTTTATTGATCGCTGCAACGCGGACATCGACCGTGTGGCCGGCGTGCAGGTGGCCGGGCAGGCGGTGAACGAGGTGAGGCTGCGCGTGTCCAGCGTTGAGCAGGACGGCCGGCAGCGTGTTCGCCGCTTCCGGCTCACCGACAAACATGGGTTGACCCGCAACGCCTTTAACCTGGAGATCGAATTTGCCACCGCCGAGGGCGAATGGCACCTGGGGCTGTTCGGTGACCAGCTTGCCTCTGCCGAGCGGGCAATGGAAAAACCCGCGCCCAGCTCAAGCAAGTCAGTGTGCGAGGAATGACGCCGATGCTGTTGGCAGATCGCGCCAGGGAGATGGACGTCACCAACCGGATTGACGTCACCGATCCGGATACGGTCTGTGAAGCGATCATGGGTATCCTCGGCAAGCACTATCCGCCGCGCGCCCTGGCCCGCCTGCCGCGGGTGATTGCCGATTTTGCCAGGCTGTATCGGGGCGAATACCCCGGATATCACGCCTGCGATGTGGGCTATCACAATATCCAGCACGTGCTGGACGTCACCCTGGCCATGGCACGGTTGATCGATGGCTACCAGCAGTGTCACGGGGACGAGGCGCCAATCCCGGCGCAGCTGGCCATGGCAGGCGTGGTTACTGCCATATTCCATGACTCCGGCTATATACGGAAGCTGGGCGACAGGCGCCACAGCAACGGGGCCGAGTACACCCGCATCCACGTCAGTCGCTCAAGTCGATTTATGGGGGAATACCTGCCCACGGTGGGCCTGGACGATATTCTGCCTACTTGCCAGCGTATCGTGCATTTCACCGGTTACGAGGTGAATCCTGCAGACATCGAGGTGCCCGACGACCGGGAGCGTGTGGTGGGGTGGTTGCTGGGTACAGCAGACCTGATCGCGCAGATGGCCGATGTGGCCTATCTGGAAAAATGCCGCGACCAGCTCTACCCGGAGTTTGTCGAGGGAGGCATGGCGGAGGGCGCTGGCAAGCCGGCCCGCAAGGGCGTGATCTACCGCTCGCCCGCGCACCTGATGCAGTCCACGCCCAACTTTATCCGCAGTGCCATCCAGGTCCGGCTGGACGGATATTTTCACGCTTATCATCGCTATGCGGCACAGCATTTCGGCGGCCCCAACCTCTACATGGAAGCGATTGAACAGAACTGCGCCCGCCTGGAAAGTCTGCTGGCGCGCAATGATCCCGCGCTGCTGCTGGGCGACGCACTCTCTCCCAACTGATTTTCCGTGAAGCGCGTTGCGGTGGTTGCGGCCTGTCCCGCGCTGCATTCCGAGGCGGCGTCGCTGGCCGACGAGTTGTCGCTACCGCTGAGCCGCTGTGGCGGGGATTTCGACGGTTTGCTTGAACTGTCGGACGCGGGTCTTTCCCTGCGGGCGACAGGCAAGGCGGCGCCGGGACCCCTGCGGGTGGACTTCAGTGACCCGGGCTTGTTGCACCGGCGCCGCAGCGGCCATAACGAGCCGCTGGGGCGGGCGCTGGGTTTGCACAAGTGGCCCGGGATGGCGGTTGTGGACGCGACCGCGGGACTTGGGCGCGAAAGCTTCGTGATGGCTGATCTCGGCGCCAGGGTCACCATGCTGGAGCGACATCCCGTGGTCTTCGCCCTGTTGCGGGATGGTCTGCGACGGGGCCGGGCCAGTGATGACCCCCGTGTTGCCGGTCTGTGTCAGCGCCTTGAGTTGTTTCGGGCCGACAGTGTGCAGTGGTTGCAGGGCAGGACGATCGAGGGCGTGTACCTGGACCCCATGTTTCCGCCCAGCCGGAAGTCGGCGCGCGCCAAAAAGGGTATGTGGCTGTTCCAGCAGCTGCTGGAGTCGGGCGTGCAGGACGACGCCCTGCTGGCGGCGGCCCTTGCGAGCAGCCAGCGCCGGGTGGTGGTGAAGCGGCCGCTCAAGGCGGCGCCCCTGCAGGATCTGACACCCGGCTTCTCCCTGGCGGGCAAAACCGTGCGCTTTGACGTCTATGCCCGCTAGCGACCGTCGCTGAGGCTGAACAGCCGCCGGGTCCAGACTGACTGCAGCAGCGGGTCAAGCCAGCGGTACAGGCGGCCGGAGCAGTACACGGACTTGCCCCGTTCCACGGCGGCCAGGCCCTCGCGCACCACGGTCTCGGCGTCGTACCAGAGCCAGGACGGGCTCGCGTTTTTCATATCCATCAGGCCGGCCCGCTCGTGAAACTCTGTGTGGGTGAAGCCTGGACACAGCGCGCTGACCTTGACGCCATCCCCTGCCACGGTCAGTGCCAGCTCTTCGCTGAGTGCTATCACCCAGGCTTTGCTGGGACCGTAGTTACAGCCGCCGGCCCTGGCCAGACGGCCGGCTACCGAGGCCACGTTGATAACCCGGCCGAACCCCCGGGCTTGCATGGGCGGGATCAGGCGGTGGCACAGCTCGGCGATTGACAGCATCATCAACTGGTAAAAATCCCGGTGCTCCTGCCAGTCGCCAGGCTCCAGCAGGTTGGGGCCGGCAATACCGGCATTGTTGACCAGGTAGTCGATCTCAATCCCCTCGTCCTGCAGTTGCCTGACCAGCGCTGCGGGAGCCGCCGGGTCACCCAGGTCAGCGCTGATGCAGCGAATGGGGGCGTCGCCTGCCGTTCCATCCAGCTCGGTGGCGGCGGCCTGCAAGCGCTCGGGGTTCCGCGCCACCAGAACCAGCCGGTATCCCCGTGCCCCCAGCTGGCGGGCAAACTCCAGACCCAGCCCCGCGGAGGCTCCTGTGATCAGCGCCGTTCGTGTTGTCATGCAGTCCTCTCGTTCCAAACTGTCGCGCGTCGTGCGCCCGTGCCCCGATGGTATAGTGAGACCATGCCGTCCATGAAGCGATTACGGGCACCCGCTGCGGCCTTGCCGCGCCAGGGGATATTTTTCCTGGCGCTGGGCCTGCTGCTGGCTGCAACGACACTGCCTGCACCTGACGCGCGCGCCGCGGGCGACCGCTTGCTGTTCTGGGAGGTTGCGCTGCCCGATGCGACGGTCTACCTGCTGGGCTCGATGCATCTGGCCTCTGCCGATGTTTACCCGCTGCGGCCGGAGATCATGCAGGCCTGGGAGCGTGCCGACAGCCTGGTGGTGGAGCTGGATATCACCGGGCCCCGGGCGCTGGAGATTCAGGTCGCGATGCTTGAGCGGGGTCGTTATCCGGCGGGCCGAACCCTGCAGGATGACCTGAGCCCGGAGACCTGGCGCAGGCTCAGCGACCGGCTGGAAGCGAACGGCCTGCCGGCGCCGATGATGCAGGCGCTGAAACCCGGTCTGGTGGTGACCACGCTGTCGACCCTGGAGCTGGTCAAGCTGGGACTGGATCCCGAGCAGGGCATCGATCGGTACTTTCTGGCGTTGGCTCGCGGTAACAAGCCGGTGCTGGAGCTTGAAACCGTGGAACGCCAGCTAGACGTTCTGCTGGATGTGCCGGAACCCGAACTGCTGGTCGCCCAGACCCTGGGGCAGCTGGATGAGCTGGATACCATCATGCAACGCCTTATCGACCGCTGGAAAGCGGGTGACGGGCCGGCCCTGGCGAAGCTGGTAATCGAGGACGAACTGGCGGCCCACCCCGAGTACGCTACCCTCCACAAACGCATGTTCGACGACCGCAATCGCGAGATGACCGAGCGTATCATGGCCTTGCAGGGCGCGGGCGACACCCTGTTTGTGGTGGTCGGTGCAGGCCACCTGGTGGGGGAGCGCGGCATCATTGCGCTGCTCACGCGGCGCGGTTACGCACCGCGGCAGCGCTGAATATTGAAACCCTTCACAGAGGCGAAGCAAGCATGACAGTACACAAAACCACGGCCCTGGTTACCGGCGCCTCTGCGGGCATCGGTGCGGCTTTCTGCCGCGCACTGGCCCAGCGCTGCGATGTGATTATCGCCACCGGCAGGCGCGAGGCGCGGCTGCTGGCGCTGGCCGAGGAGTTGGCAGACAGCACCGAGGTACATCCGGTAGCGGCCGATCTCGGCACCCGCGAGGGTCGCGCCAGGGTCATCGAAGCCCTGCGACAGAAGGGGCCGGTGGACTATCTGGTCAACAATGCAGGTTTTTCCGTGCTGGGCCCTTTTGACCAGCAGGACATCGACCAACAGCAGGGCATGGTCGATGTGCATATCACCGCCACCCTGGCGCTGTGCCGTGCTGCGATTCCCTTCATGCGCGAACGCATTGCCGCCGGTGCTGAACCCGGCGGCATTATCAACGTGTCTTCCCTGGGAAGTTTTATGGCGGTGCCCGGCGTGGCGGTTTACTGCGCCACCAAGGCCTTCCTCAACCTGTTCTCCGAGACTTTGCACCGGGAGTTGGCGGATGTCGGCATTCCGGTGCAAAGCCTCTGCCCGGGCTACACCCGCACCGAGATTCACGACCGCGATACCATGCAGGGCTTTGATCGCAACTGGGTCGCCGAGGATGAGTGGATGGAGGCACCGGAGGTCGTCGACGCCAGCCTGGCAGCACTGGGTAAAGGTCCCGTGGTGTTTGTACCCGGTGAGCAGAACCTCGCCGGTGCCCGCGATGCGCTGCGGCGCTCGCTGGAGGCGCTGTAGCGTTTACAAGCGCCGTAGCTCACGAGCGCCGCGGCTCACATAAAGCGCCGTGGCTCACATTAA
>JAZBPS010000354.1:0-2136 GCA_036353375.1 Halieaceae bacterium
AGCGCTTGCCCTGGTAGCGGTCCAGCGCCATGCCCACCGGCAGGCCGTCAGGATTGCTGAAGCTCGGGTTCTGCGGCAGGTAGCGGTAGCGATTGATGTTGTCGGGGTCGCGAAACAACGTCTCGGAATCGGGCTGTTCCAGGTGCAGGAAGAAGTCATAGGGGATCAGATTGGAGCCCTGCGTGGCGTTATAGAACCACAGGCTCTGCTCCGGCTTCCAGCCCTGCGGCAGGTAGCGAATTTCCTGCACCGGTGCGTCGAAGGGGTCACTGTCCAGGACAGTGGCCGCCGCGACCACGTCGTCATCCCAGTAATTGTAGGCATCGTTGATCATACCGATCACCCACCACAGTACCGCCAGAGCAAGCAGCCCCAGCAAAGTGCGCCGCAGCCAGCTGACAGTCGATGATGCAGCCATAATCTCAACCCCCTATTCCGGAAGGCCACTGGTGCGGCACGTCCGGGGTGTGTAGACACTCGGGATTGAGTATAGATGAGCACTAGCTTTTGCGCGCTGGCCTACGTCTCAGCTCCGCAGCCAGGCTCGCCATCCAACCCGTTGCTTTGCCCGGTACCTCCTGCAATAGTGCGCTGGTGCCTCGCATGGATACACGGACATGAACCTCAGCGCAGCTGACAAGAAGCTGTACGACCACCTCTTCACCATCGAGCAGGAGATCGTCCAGTGCGCAAAAGACCTTCGCATTCTCGGCACTATCGGCTGGCCACGGACTGCGCTCGACAGCTTTCTGGAGAGCTGGCGCGCCGGCAATCCGAGAATTCCCCAGGTGGAATTGGCCCAGCCTGCAGGCCTGGACACCCTGGTGGAGCGCATGGCCTCCTGCATGCAGCGCACGCCTCGCGATCACCCGCTGGGCGATGTTATCTGGAAGACTGCCTGGAGCTATTCCACTGCGGCCTACATGCTTAAATCCATGGGCACCGAAGAGTTCACTGAGCGGTCGATCGAGCTTTATGGCCGCCCGGACCGGCGCTGGGAGAACCAGAAGTTTACCGACCTCTCAGCCGCCGAGTTCATGCTTCGAACCAGTTCCGACCTGATGCAGTCCTGCGCCGTGCCGCCGGCAGAGTCACATATCAGCGCCGAGCTACTTGCCGAAAAGCTGCGCGAGCGGGTTGACCCCCTGTTTATTGACGACCCCATCGAAGTAGAGGTCACCACCGAGCTCGCCTCAAAAGCCGCTGCCAGTAGCAAGCGAGTGCGC
Source organism: Halieaceae bacterium (assembly GCA_036353375.1). Lineage (GTDB taxonomy): Bacteria > Pseudomonadota > Gammaproteobacteria > Pseudomonadales > Halieaceae > JANQIO01. Next base: position 1,227 of record JAZBPS010000354.1, read on the forward strand.
CTGCGGGCGGATGCCAGGTTTTCGGACCTGGACCTGGACCAGCTTTTTGAGCACGAGGTCATGGTTCACTCTGCCACCATGTTGAACGGCCTTCATCAACCGCACCTGGATGTACTCGGTTTGGGTTCGCCGCGAACCACCCGTGTTCAGGAGGGCCTGGCCACCATGGCGGAGCTGGCAACCAACTCCATGGACCTGGCCCGGCTGCGCCGCATCGCCCTGCGGGTGCGCGCCGTTTCCCTGGCACTGGCCGGCGCGGATTTTATCGATATTTTCAGAATGTTTCTCGAAGAGGGGCAAAGTGAGGAAGAAAGCGCGCAGTCTGCCATGCGCATCTTCCGCGGTGGCGATCCGGAGGGCGGCGGCATCTGCTTTACCAAGGACGGCGTCTACGTAGGCGGCCTGCTGGAGGTGCACACCTTCATGCGCACGGCGGTGCGCGACGGCAGGCCTGAACTGATTCCGCTGATGTTCTCCGGTCGCGTCACGCTCGCAGATGTGGTGGTGCTGGCGCCGCTGGCCGCCGAAGGCCTTGTCGAAGGCCCGCGCTACATCCCCAAGTGGGCAGCCGACCTGCGGCGCCTGACTGCCTACCTGACCTACTCCGCCTTCATGACCCGGATCGACCTCGGCAAGGTGGAACTGGAGCACGCCCTGGAGATGGAAGAGGACGCCATCGAGGAGTCACGCGCACTAGCAGACGGCGAGGCCTTGTCGAAATAGCCCAGGGAAACAGCAAGGACTGCGGGTGAAGATTGGCAGTCAGTTCGACAGCCGCCAGTAAATCCTGACGGCCACCTCCTCCGCCGCCAGCATCAATACAATCACCGCGATAAACGCCACCACACCGTGCAGGGGGCCGTGGAAGGCCAGGGCATCGCCAAAGGCAAAGTCCACGGCGCCGAGCATC
>JAZBPS010000355.1:0-5240 GCA_036353375.1 Halieaceae bacterium
AAACAGGCTCACCATCGCCGGGAAACCGCCATAGGTCACTTCGACTTCTGCGATAGGCGCACCCGCCTCGGTGGTTTCGGTCAGCGACAGGCCGGAAACGTCGTAATCGAAATCCTCCGCCAGCACATGCGAGTGATGGTCGTTCATATGCAGAATGGTGATGTCTACAGGCTGTCCTGCACCTTCCCCCGGCCCCCCGTCCGGCGGCACAAAGCTGTCGTTGCCGTCAGAACAGCCCGCCAATAGCACTGTTGTGCACAGGACAGACGCCAGAAGTTTAGCTGGGTTAACCATTACGCGGTCTCCATGATGCCAGGGGAATATAGCGTTACGCTCGCAGCGCAGGGCGATGCAAGCAGTCGCAAAACCATGCTAAATGTAATCGACTGCAAATGACGGCGTGGCGAATATTCGATGACCATCCTGTGACAATGCACTACACCCGTCACAGCACTGGCGTTTCACCTGCTGAAACCAGGTTGCATCTTCACATCATGCCGCCGCGCAGTAGAGTGCCGGTATGCGAATTGCGCTTTTGCGGCCATTCACCCGATGCGGGGTGTTGCTAACCACGGCGGCAGGGCAAGCGGCCACCCTGTCGCCCCTGGAAACAGTGTATCGCTGGAATACATCGCGGCTTTGCCACACACTTGGAGCCAGGCAGCGGTATGGAAAGGTGTTATGACGTCTACGCATTGGCGCGCATTCACGCGCATTCACACGGGGGCTGGCGCACTGCTGGCGCTAGCCCTGGCAGCAGCTACACAGGCGGATCCCGGTCAACAAAGCCTCGAAGAGGTGTTTGTATTTGGACGCGCCCAACAACAGGTGGGGGTCGCCAATACGGCATCGGAAGGGCTGGTGGGCTATGACGACATTCAGCTGCCGCCCCTGCTCCGGGTAGGGGAACTGGTGGAGGCAGTGCCGGGTATGGTTGCCACCCAGCACTCCGGCACAGGGAAAGCCAACCAGTATTTCCTGCGCGGATTCAACCTCGATCATGGCACTGACTTTGCGGCACGCGTGGACGGCGTGCCGATCAATATGCGCAGTCACGGCCATGGCCAGGGCTACCTGGATCTTAACTTCCTGATACCGGAGCTGGTGGAAACCAGCCGCTTCCGCAAGGGCCCCTATCATGCCAGCGTCGGAGATTTCGGCTCGGCCGGCAGTGTTGATTTCTCGCTTTATCGTGAACTACCGGAAACCATGCTGCGACTGACCGCAGGCGAATTCGGCTACCAGCGGGGCCTGCTGGCGGGCAGCGCTGAGGTAGGCGACGGCACGCTGCTGGGCGCGGTCGATGTCACGCGCTACGAGGGCCCATGGGACCTGAACGAAAACCTGGAACAGAACAAGGCCTATTTCAACTACCAATTCCCCCTGGGCAACCTGACCGCAAACCTGGGCCTGCAGCTTTACGAGAATGAATGGGATGCCACCGACCAGATTCCCCGCCGCGCGGTGCAAAGCGGGTTGATCGATTCACTGGGGTTCATTGACCCGGATCTGGGCGGCGATACGTCGCGCTATGCGCTCACCGCGGGCATCGCGTCAGACGCCTGGCAAGCGGGTGGGTACGTGGTGGATTACGACCTCAGCCTGTACTCCAATTTCACCTATCTACTGGACAACCCAGAGAACGGGGACGAGTTCGAGCAACGCGACGCACGTCAGGTCTGGGGTGCCTGGGTATCCGGCAGCCAGCCGCTGGCACTAGTGGGACGCGACAGCACCCTGCGCTGGGGCGGCGAGCTGCGCTATGACGACATCGACGAGGTTGGTCTGTACCGGACGCGCGCCAGGCAGCGGTTTGATACGACCCGGGAAGACCAGGTGCAAGAGCTTTCCGTCAGTGCCTGGGCCTCCGTGGAAATGGCCGTGAGTGAACGGCTGCGCGCCGTCGCCGGCCTGCGCGGGGATTACTTTGACTGGGACGTGGATGCCCTGCGCCAGCCCAACAGCGGCAGCGGTGACGACGGCCAACTGAGCCCTTCGGTGAACCTCGCCTACCGCGTCTCGGATACCGTGGAGGCCTATGCCAGTTGGGGACGGGGTTTCCACTCCAACGACGTGCGCGGCGCGACCATCGCCTTCGACCCAGGTTCAGGCGATGCGGTGGATGCGGTAGACGTCGTATCCGGCACCGAGGGTGCCGAGCTTGGCCTGCGCTGGGAGCAGGGCCAACGCTTCAACGCGAGCCTGGTCGCGTTCTGGCTGGAGCTGGACTCTGAACTGGTCTATGTCGGGGATGCCGGTACCACCGAGGCCAATGACGCCACCCAGAGAACCGGACTGGAACTGTCGGGATTCTGGCAGGCCAATAACTGGCTGGCCTTCAACGCCGCCTACACCTGGACAGATGCCGAGTTCAAGGCGGACCAGGGTGGCGGTCGCGAGATACCCGGCGCGGTGGAGGACACGTTTACCCTGGGTGCCAATGCCGCCTGGGCCAACGGCCTCAGTGTGAACCTGCGCCTGCGCTATCTGGGTGAAGCGCCGCTGGAAGAGACTGGCAGCGTTACTTCACAGGATAGCTGGCTACTGAATGCGGGTGCCGCCTATCGCTGGCGCGCCGCCGAGTTCCGGCTGGATGTCTTCAACCTGCTGGATACCGGTCGCAACGATATCGCCTACTTCTATGCCTCGCGGCTGCCCGGCGAACCCGCTGTTGGTGTAGAGGATGTGCATTTCCACCCGCTGGAACCGCGCGCCGTGCGCGGGTCGGTCACGCTGTTCTTCGGCGGCTAGGCGGCCGCCAGGAACTTCAGCGCAACCCCGTTGTTACACCAGCGCTCGCCGGTGGGCCGCGGGCCGTCGTTGAATACGTGGCCGTGGTGGCCGCCACAGCGGGTGCAGTGGTACTCGGTGCGCGGGAATATGAGCTTGTAATCCGTGGTCTTGTCGAAGACGCCGGGAATATGGGTAAAGAAGCTGGGCCAACCGGTACCCGATTCGTACTTCATGTCGGAAGTAAACAGCGGCAGGTCACAGCCAGCGCACAGGAACACGCCGCGGCGCTTCTCCCGGTTCAGGGGGCTGCTGCCAGCGCGCTCCGTGCCGGCCTTGCGCAGCACGTAAAACGCCTGATCGGAGAGCCGCTCGCGCCACTGCGCCTTAGATAACTCGACCTTGTCAGCGGGAGACGGCGGCGTAAAGTCCGCCGGCAGATAATCGCGCCAGTCAGCCTGTAATTGCTCCAGCGTCATGGACCCTGCTTCTGCTGCAGCGCGCAACGCCGGTACGGCCAGAAGTCCGGCTGATAAAAAAAGTCTTCGATCGAGCATAACGCACACACATTACCCTGATTGAGCTTGTTCATAGACCGCTGGATCGCCCAAAAGTGCAAAATTAATAGACGGTACGACATCGGGCGACGCACGGATGAATAAGATAAGTGCCCAACGCTCGCGCCGCTCGTTGCCCGAACACGCCCCACCGCGATGATCCGACACAACCAGGAGCGTAATCCCTACTCCGCGCGTCAGGGTTTGTCTTTCGGTTCGCCAAATCCGTTAGCCTTCCGCTCATCGCGCAGGCGCTTAATGCTGGCATTGACAATGTTCTCAATCTCCGGAAAGAAGTCACCCCGGCGCAGGCGCACGGGCTCCAACTCACGCTCGCCGTCAGCGATTGACTGCATGTACTTTTCCACGCGATAGATAGGGCCTGCAATACGATGGGAGATAAACAGCCCGAATACCATCAACAGGGTAAAGGATACTGCAGAGAGTAAAACGTAGATGCGCAGCAGCAGCGCTCTCTGGGTTTCGATAAAGGCAAAGTACGGGTGCGTGGAGTCAAGCCCCAACTCATTACCCATCGCATACACCGCGTTGAAGTAAAACGTGTTGACAAAGTAGAACACGCTGATACTGAAAAGTGATGCGAGCGTCATATAGGCCATAAACCGGAGTTGAAAAGCCGGGTTAATCAGCATGTTCCGTAATTTACGTTGGCTTCGGCTCACAATGAGTGTCCTCGTTATAGGGCTGCCCGCTCAGCGGCAGCCGGCCTTGACAAAATCCAGCAACTTGAACGTATGGTCCGTAAACAGTGGCCCCCACATCGAAAACTGCTCGTTCGGGAGATAGAAGGAGCTGACACTGTGGACGATAGAGGACGCTATCCAGGGCATTCCGCTGCTACCGAGGCGCAGTGGGTTCCGGGAAGCGCGTATGAGCTGTCCCTGCATACCGTCGAGCCTGACGTTCAACTCCAGCATCCTGCGTCCCTCGAGCACGTTGTCGGAGTAGCCGACCAGATGCAGGTCACGCGGAGGCAGCGCGTTGGTGATGCCGAGGGACCCACCCGGATTGACCCTGCGTAGCTTGAGAAACGCGTAGTCGTAGGCGTAGGCGTCCACGCCGCTCAGGGATCCCCAGGCATTGGCGACCGCCGCGCAAGATACAGCAAACACCTCGTGGCGCGGCATGCCGTACCCTTTGATAAAAATGAAGTAGCGGTGCCAGTCACCCGACGGACTGAGTACGCAGTGGGCCGCCGTCAGCACAACATCATTGGCGCCGGTGAGCGCTGCCGAGCAGGTGGCCACACTGTCATCGGGCTTAAGGTAGAGAAGCTTTCCCACCACTGAGTACGGGAGCGTCAGGTGAGGGCTGGCACCCTCCCGGGATTCACCGCTGGCTGCCACCAGGGATACACCCTCAAACTCCGGCGCGACATCCGCAGAAGCATCGATAGCTTGCCGGACTGCCAGCAGTTTGGCGGAACCCTGCATCCAGTGCATGCTGGAACGAATCTGCTGCTTTTCAGAGAAAGAAATGGATAGTGGAACCTGCCGCGACGCAGGCGAGGCCATAAGCAGCTGGCCGCTGGTCAGGAACAGCACAGCAGCGACTACTAACAACGTTACTGTAGGGCGCGATTTAGGCATTACTGCGCCAAGTATGCGGGACACAGCGCAGCAGGCAAACCGTCTCCGACAAGGCTGACGTGATGCACGCATGATGACGCCGGATACGACACTTTCCCGCGCGCAGCAGCGCACCACTTCGTCTTCCGCGCCCACGGTTCAAAATGCGAGCGATGAGCAATCGAGGACTGCGGGCGCAGTCCTGCCCGAATCAGTCGTGGTGGTGGTCGTCTTCCTCATCACCGTGATGGTGCTCGTGTTCGTCTTCGTGCCCGTCGTCACCGTGGTGGTGCTCATGCTCGTCTTCGTGGCCGTCATCACCGTGGTGGTGCTCGTGCTCGTTGTCGTGGCCGTCATCCCCGTG
>JAZBPS010000435.1:0-2656 GCA_036353375.1 Halieaceae bacterium
AAAGCTTCCCCCTGAGCAACCGCGAGCACCTGACCGCAGGAGCCCCCGAAGTCTGGGCGGACGTGGAGGCAAAGTTTGTCGAGCTGATCAAGCAGTGGGAGCGGGTTTAGTCGGCGGCTCCGCGGCCGGGTCGGGCTTGCCGCAGTTCGCGCAATGATCGCGCCAGAGCAGTGACTTGAAAGCAGCGGCATCCGTGCGGCGGTTGCTGGTATGAAACGACTGGTGACACCACGGACAGCTGTCCAGCTGATTGAGCCAGATCATGACCCCCAGCGTATAGCCCAGCAAGACCGGCCAGGCCAGCAGCAGCGTGCGGGCAAACGCAATCTGGAGCCCCACCATCAGCACGAAGCCCAGCGGCAAAAACGCAATGCTCAGGCGCTTGCGCCAGCGGCGCATGTGGCGGCAGCGCGCCAGTTTCTGCTGCTCGTCAGCACCACGCATGGCACTCACCCGGCAATAAACGCAAACCACAAGGCATCCAGTGCATCCTGGTCTGACATCGGCGCAGCCTGAGTAGCTGCGGGAAAGAAACTATTGAAAGCGTCGCGCGCACTGAAATCAACGCTGGAGTAGCCCATAGAGGCGCTGGCGCTCGGAAACGCGGCCAACCCGACGCCGAGACCGGTGCCGGCCCCCTGCCCGGTGTCCGGGTTTATAAAAACTTCAGCGTCCAGCGCCGGACCGACCACGCCGGTCAGCGGCGCAGTCGCGCTCATGGCGACAAACTTGCCTTCGAGGTTCTCACGACCACCGTCGAGCATCAGCAGATTCATCGTCAGCGATGCTTCAGCACCGGCTACGGCGGCAGCCGAAGACACCACCCCGAAATCGAACGGTACCTCGGCGGCCCCCGGGAAAGTCACGAAAAAGCCCGTACTCAGGCTGCCCCCGCCGCCGGCAGCAGCGCTGACTTTAAAAGTAACCGCCACCGACTCACGCCCGTCCGGGTCAATATAGCGGTAGGGGTTATTGCGCGCATAAGCGTAGCGGTTGAAGGCCTGCGGGTCATCGGCGCGCAGCACTGCGGGATCGGGGCTCAGAAAACGGCCGCTGAACGGACTGTAGTAGCGAGCCTGCATATAGGTCAGGCCCGTCACATCATCGTAAACATGGCCGGCAAACCAGACGGGGTTGGCGCGTGCGGTCAGGTAGTCAGCCGCCGACTGGTCGCGTTCGCCATAGGGGCGGTAGCGCGCCCGCCAGACGACAGCGCCGTTGCTGTCGGTCGCCACCACCGGCGAGCCCAGCGCATCGTTGTGGTAGTAGGTCAGGGTTGCGGCCGCGGGCCGGGTTAGTGCACTCACGGCCAGCAGCACCGCGGCGGACAGCAGCTTCGGGTTCATGGATGACAACTCACTTCACAGGGTTCATCGTGGCGCGCCACCAGCTCGCGGCCCAGATACACAAACTCACTGGTGGTGCCCTCCGCGTTGCAGGCGTCGCGATACAGCAGCTTGCCACTGCGGTCGTAGGCATCGATACGTTCGCCGCCGCCGTCGCGCACGAGCGTGCGGTGGCCATTGCCATCGTAGCCGTAGCGCAGGTCGGGCAACTGTGCGACTCCGGTCAGCTGCGCCTCCGGGCCATAGCTGAAGTCATACAGCCCGTCCCCCACCAGCCGGCCACGGGCATCATGGGTAATCGTAAAACGCTGCGACTCGTCAACCACGATGGCCGACAACGTATTGGCGGGTTCGGCGTATTCGTAACGCAGCTCGGTATTGCCCATGATGCGGCGTCGGATGTTGCCGACGGCGTCATAGCTGATTGCGCCGTCGCCCCAGTAGCCGGCCGCCCGGGTCAGACGGCTCTGGCCGTCGTAGCCGAGCGCACGGGACAACCCCGGGGCCAGCACGTCGGTAATCGCCCGTGGATTGCCGCGCGGGTCATAGTCATAGCGCAGATCCAGCAGCGTGCCGCCGACAGCGCCGTCAACCCAGCGGCGCGACTCCTGTCGCCGGGCATTCTGGTCGATACGGGTGGTCACGCCGTTGGCGAACACGAGCTCGCGGAGCATGCCGTCAGGCCAGTAGTCGGCGGCCAGCACCGTGCCCGCTAGCGCCCGCTGTCGACCGTGCTCGTCAGTGTCAACCGCGGCGGCACGACCGCCTGGGTATTCGATGCGGCGCAGATGGCCGAGCTCATCATAGTCGTAGCGGAACGCCAGCTGTGTGTCGGCCACGGTCAGCACCTCTTCGAGCAACTGGCCTGCCGGGTCATGGCGGTAACTCCAGTCTGCGAGAGGATTGCGCACCCTGTCGAGGTGCCCTGCCGCGTCATACTCCAGCGTCACATCGAACGCGGCTGTGGGGTAATCAATGGCAACCAGTCGATCGAGACCGTCGTAGCGCCAGCGCTGCACCGTACCGTCAGCGTAGGTGGTAGCCGTCCGATTTCCCCGCGCGTCATACTGGTGGCGAGTGACACCAGACTCCGGATGCTGCTCCTCGATGACCTGCTGCTGGGCGTTGTAGGCGAAACGACGCTGCAGAGGGCCGGTATCAGGCCCGCTCTGAGTAACGGCGAGCACCTTCTGCACAACGTCTCGGGCAATTTCAGTGACCGAGAATCCGGCACCCTCCGGAGCGGCGGAGCGGCTGAGCTGTTGCACTATGCGGGTGGGCTCGCCGGCCGCGGGAAACTCATAAGTATT
>JAZBPS010000356.1:0-4024 GCA_036353375.1 Halieaceae bacterium
TCCCGGGTATTCAGGCAGATCTGGCGAATGACCTCCTCCAGCCCCCCCTGGGAGTCCGGGTAGTAGGTTCTATAAACGTGTAGGATTTTCACAGCGGCCTTAAGCAAGCGTCTCAAAATTAGTCACTGGTCCAGGAGCGACTAGCAAAGCATATTCAGACGACGATTGTCAGTGCGACATTGAACGAAACTTCCATGCCACCGCAGACCGGACTATGGCTTGATAAAGGCGCCTGCGGCGGTTACTGTCCCTGCGCTCTTTACTGGATATTCGCGCATGGCAATCCTCGAATGTGATTCAGGCCCCGTTGCTGATCTGCTGCGTGAGGCAGTTGATATCGTCACAGCACAGGGGGGTTATGTCTCTGATCAACTTATCCTCAGGCAGCAGGAAGGCGATCTTTCCCTGGCCAGCACTCTGCCGCCCGTGCGGCATGACACGCTGATTGCTGTACCGTATGAGCTGCTGATACCTGTCGCGGCATTCGAACTGCGCAATATCGATGACCACATAGACTATGCGCTGAAAGACCAGGCGTTGCCAGGGGCGACGCAAAGGCTGGGAGAGCTCACATTTGAGCTCTACAATCTTTTGGGAAAGCTGGCGCAGACACGCAGTGCGTCGCCTGTGTTCAGTTTTGCTGACTCACCCGATATTGCACGCCTGCTGAAACCTGCCCGCGCCTTCACCAAAGAGCAGTGGCGGGTGATGGACAGCGGTTACGGCGACAACGCCTTGCTCAAACTGTTCCTGAAAACACGCACATTGCGAAATGCCCAGGCGTCACAGGAGAATTATGCGCAGGCCCTGCTGCCGATTATCGATTTTGCAAACCATCACACCGAGGCGCCAGGCTTTCAGTACGGCGCTAAAGGCCACGAAAACATGTTGTCGATCGCGAACCATAAGCCCATATTGGGGAGTGATCAGTGCTATGTCCGATACTCGCGCCGCCTTGACCTTTTGGATACGTACCTGAATTACGGGTTCGTTGATACCACCAGCCATTACCGTATTGTTCGCGCGGCGGCCATGGACATTGACGTGGAGGGGTTCGGTAGCCTGGAAGTACACGCAGTAGCAGCACCCCCCTTTAAAGGCAAACTCGGGGACAAAAACAGCGATTTGCGCGAGTGGCTGCCCATGGCGAACCGTGAAGCACCGGATCGTATGCAAGTGTCACATCTGCTGATCCCCAGTGGTCACTCCAAACTGGCCTTGCGTCGGGTCCTGGCGTTTCTTTTGAGGCAGCTCAAGCGCGACGCCAGCGTGGAGCAAATGAAAACCGGTATTGAGAGTGCACAGCGGCAGGTGGTCGACAATACCCGCGCGTATTACAAACGACTTACTGAGGCTGCGGACAACGCTGAGGACGCAGCGACAACAGAAGCGCTGGATGATTTACGTACCCTGTGCAAACTCCAGCTTGCGCATCTCGACTGGTACGAAAAGACCGCTTTGGCATGAGCGCACGGCAAATGTGGGCGTGCGTAGCTGTCAGGCAGAAGCGTTGGAGTGTGGCTCAGCTAAAAGCGTGAGCTTTATCTGAGCCACAGCCTCTCAAGACTCCTCAATGCCCAGCCCCTGGCGCACGGCATTGGCGTAGGCATTGCGCGCTGTTTGGGCAATAGCAATAAGGGATTGCAGCCTGGCGACCTCCTGCTCGGCGGAACGCATACCCACCAGGTTGGATTTTACCTCATCAGAGAGATCAGCCGCCTTGTACTCTTTGCCATCGATGGTAATGGTTTGCTCCTCACTCATTATAAATTCCTTTAATGTGTTGAAGTTATTGATCAAAGTTAAAGGCGAAGCCGTCATCTGTGGACAGTGCCTCTACCACGTCCTGATCGACCTCTCTACGACCGGCGCGTTGCCTGACAAGCTGGGTAAATCGCCGCACATTGGCGCGTGAGTGATACATCGCAAAACCGATATCCATCGCACCGCAGGCGACCAATTCGGCCAGGCTTTCCGGCGACAGGTCCGCGATTCGGGTCATGTCGACACTGAATACCTTTTCGTTGCTCCTCGGCGCTACCAGCATGCTTTCTGCGTTCACCTCGTCGAGCAATCCATGCTGGAGCAAGGCATCGGCGATGTCAGCAATTTTTTCCACCTGCCGGGTATGGAGCAGCAGACGCTTCAGTAGCGCGTGATATGTTTCTGTAAACTCACCCTCCGATGTCACCAGCTGCCCTTGCTGCGCACCTTGCAGATGTTGCATGGTAGCCAGCGCATCGACAACCGCTAACCCGAACGCGTCGTGACCGCTGACCTGAATCGGTCGCAGGTGACGCATCCGGAGCAGGTCTGGGATATACCGCGCCAACCAACCACCCTGGGGGCCAACCAGCAAGTTGGAGAAGCCCACAAGCCCCATGACGCCACGGATATGCCACCGCTGCTCACCCTGGCATAGCAGCATGGGCAAGACCGGTATGAGCGCACGGACCTCGTGCAGACCCAGGTTAACCTGCAACTGACTACGAGCAAACGCGTAATCAGTCTGGGGCGGCACACCCATTCCCGCGTGCTTCGCAGGGTCGATGGGCGTAATCCCTTCTGGCGCAGCGGCTTTTAATTCCACGGCCTCAGCACCTCTTCGTCCAGCGCATCGATTAACGGTTGCAGCAACTCCTCGTAGTTGCGCCACTTTTGCTTACTGGATTTATAGATAGGTTGCCTGACCTGGGACACACTGGCCGTGCGCACCGCCCGCTCTGTTTTATGGAACTCTGTCACGCTGTCGGACCAGTCAACTCCAATGAACTGCAAAAGTTCGCGGGTGAGGCCTTCCTGGTCTTCAACAAGCTGCTCGTAACACAGTTCAAAGATGGGCATGGGCAACACCTGGCGCCAGTGCTGCATCACGCGGTGATAATCATTGATCTGGCGGGCTATTTTCACCAGGTCAAAGGCATAGCCCATACCGCCATCTCTCGCCTTGAAGTTCTGCTGAAAGTTTGACAACGCGTTGTCTCGCGGATCCCGGTAAACATGGATAATTTTCGCACCCGGGAGGGTAGCGGCAATCAGGCCGAGGTTGGTAAAGTTGTGGGGCATCTTGTCGACCACGAATGGCGAGGTGGCATCGTGCTGCTTGATGCCGTACAGATAATAGCGCGCGGCCTCTTCGCGCAGGGCCGCGGTCATGTTATTCATGCAACGAGGGAAGGCCTGACGCGTTTTCAGTACCTGGGGCATAATGCGGCTCAAGACAGTCATCAGCTCCAGTTCACCAGCACCAAATACATCCGGATGCGAGCAGAGTATTTGTTCGGTGAGGGTCGTGCCAGACCTGGGCATACCTACCACAAACACGGGCGTGCGATCGCCTCGACGAATTGGCTCAAGCCTGTCGAAATAGTCCTCGCTGAATACGTCGATCAGTGCGTCAACCCTTCGCGTGAACGTGTCCGGGTCGTAGTTCGCCTCCGCGTCCATCAGCGAGTTGCCAAGCGACAGATATTCCGACGCCTTATCATACGCCTTGTTTTTGTCGTGCAGTTCGGCAAGCGCAAAACTCATCGTCGCTCTTGGGCCACGTGCCAGAAAACGGTTATCCGCGATCTTCTCCATTTTCCCAACCGCACCCGGGTCTGACGGTAATCGTCGCGTCTTAAGCACCTGGGCAAGGGCCATGGGGTTAACCTCTGCCGCGCGCTCAAAGCATTCCGCCGCTTCATCCAGCTTGCCGATCCACAACAAGGTCTGACCCAGGTTAGTCAGCAGGTTGGCGTTGCCGGGATAGGTCACGATAAGCTCTCGCAACAGTGCTTCCGACTCCCCGTAGTTGCCCTGTTCGCAGAGAAGATGTGATTTAACGATTCGTAACGGATTGTGTTCCGGCTCACGTTCCAGCCAATCGTCGACGAGCACCTGCGCCTCATCTAACTGACCGACTTCGATCAGCGCCGTCGCCTTGGCAACCGCGATGGGGAGCGGGTCCTCCGGCTCCAGCTCCTCAATCTCCTCATATTTCTTGATGGCAAACACGTGGCGTGACCGGGCAACCAACAGA
>JAZBPS010000357.1:0-2829 GCA_036353375.1 Halieaceae bacterium
CGGCCAGCGCACGCTGGCTGAAGGAGGGTTTTGCTACGCTAGGGTCCACGGGCTGCTCCGGCGATGAATCTGACGCCAAGACTACCCGGATTAGCCAAACTGGTTCCAGTTCTTGGCGAGAAAGCTGAAGAACTCAGAGTCGCGCAGCGGCGCTGCCATCAGCAGGCCCTGCGCCCTGTCGCATTCGAGTCCACGCAGGAACTCATACTGCTCTCCGGTCTCGACGCCCTCGGCGACAATCTCCAGTTCCAGCGAGCGCGCCATGGCAACGATCGCCCGAACAATGGCAGAGTCCTCGAGGTCACCCGGCACACCGCCGATAAAGGAGCGATCGATCTTCAGCTCGTCGATGGGGAAGCGCTTGAGGTAGGCGAGGGATGAGTAGCCGGTTCCGAAGTCGTCTACAGAAACCGTCACGCCGATGTCCTTCAGGTCGTGCAGCAGGCGGGCGGTCTTGTCGAGATTGCCCATCACCAGGCTCTCGGTGAGCTCCACCGTGAGCGAAGAGGGCGGCAGTTCGGCGCGCTGACAGGCCGCCGCGATCTGTCCGGCCAGGTCGGGTTGCTTGAACTGGCGTGCCGATACGTTGACGGACACCTGCAGTCCCTCGTAGCCAGCGAGGTGCCAGGCGCGAGTCTGCCGGCAGGCTTCTTCGATCACCCAGGCGTCGATGGCAATAATCAGGTCATTCTGTTCCGCCAGCGGGATAAACTGGTCGGGTTGCACCAGGCCGCGCTTGGGGTGACGCCAGCGCACCAGCGCCTCCATGCCTACCACTTGGCCGCTGCTGATGTTCAGTTGGGGCTGAAAGTGCAGGCGCAGTTGGTGGCCGGCCAGCGCCTTGTGCAAGTCTGCCTCCAGGCTGCGGCGTTCATCGGCCCGCTCGGTAAACTCCGAGGTGTAGTACTGGAGTGTGTTGCGACCTTCCTTTTTTGCGGCTTCCTTGGCCGCGCCGGCATGCTTGAGCAGCTGGCTGGCCTCGATGCTGTCTTCCGGATAGCGCGCGATCCCGAGGCTGGCGGTGAGCACCACTTCTTCCCCTTCCACCTCGAAGGGCTTTTTCATCACCTCGCTGATCTGCTCGCCGATCTGGGCGATCTGCTCCTCGCTGGTCACGCCGGGGAGAGAGATGGCAAATTCATCGCCGCCCAAGCGGGCCAGGCAGCGCGCCGTACCTTCGGGACCCTTGCGTTTGTTGTAGCCCGCATCACGGGTCAGTTCAGCAAGGCGCTGTGAGATCTGGATCAGCACCGCATCACCGGCCGTCGGCCCGAGGCTGTCATTGACGTTCTGAAAACGGTCGACCGACACGATCATCAGCGCCAGGCCCTTGCCGTTACGCTGTGCGCCGATGACACCGGCTTCCAGGCGCTGCTGGAACAGCAGGCGGTTGGGTAGGCGGGTAAGGCCATCGTAGTAGGTGAGCTGGTCGCGGTATGCCTTGGCAATCAGGGCATTGCGCAGGCGCAGCACCAGCTCGCTGGAGTCCACGGGTTTTTCGAGAAAATCCGTGACGCCCATTTCCAGGGCTTTCAACTTGGTCGCTGGATCGGTGTCGGACGTCAGCACAATCACTGATAGCTGGCGGGTTTCCGGGTCGGCCCGCAGGGTTTGCAGGATCTCGAAGCCGTTGACCTCGGGCATGTGGATATCGAGGAATACGCAGTCCGGTTTTTCTGCCTTGATCAGCTCGACCGCTTTGGTGGAATCGTCCAGGGCGATGAAGTTACGGTAGCCCGCCTGTACCAGGTAGACCTCGAGGATGCCGAGCATCAGTGGCTCGTCATCGATCATCATGATGATGTCGTTCTGGAAATCCTCGTGGCCGGCACTTAAGCCGCCACCCGAGGTGTGCTCGCCGCTGTTCATTCCTTGAGCTTGTCCCTTGCCTGCAGTGTTGCTTCGTCCCGCCGTGTGGAATACTCCGGTCGCCGGCCTGCCTCCCCTGGGCGCACCGCCGTCTGTGCCGCCGGTCGAGTCGTGGTACCCACTCCTGGGGCTGCCGACTCACGCCGGCCCGGGCCAAGGTTCTTCATGGCAAAGGCAATGAATTCCCTTTCGGGTAGCGCAGCGGAAATAACGTGCCCCTGGGCGGCATGGCAATCGTGCTCTTTGAGGAATTCCAGCTGGGACCGGGTTTCGGTGCCCTCGGCGACCACATTGAGATCCAGTGAGCGGGCCATGGCGACCACTGCTTGCACGATGGCGGCGTCGTCCTTGTTCTCTGGAATCTCGATGATGAAGGAGCGATCAATTTTCAACTCGTCGATGGGGAAACGCTTCAGGTAAGCGAGCGAGGAATAGCCTGTGCCAAAATCATCGATGGAGATGGTGACGCCGATATCCTTGAGCTGGCGCAGCATCTTGGCTGCACTCTCCTTGTTTTCCATAACCAGGCTTTCGGTCATTTCCAGGCTCAGGAAGCGTGGCGCCAGGCCGGCCTTGGAACAGGCTTCCGCGACGGTCCAGGCGAGGTCCGGGTTGCTGAACTGGCGGGCTGACACGTTGACGGAGATGTTCAGGTCACGGAAACCCGCCGAGTGCATGGCGCGGGTCTTGCGGCAGGCCTCTCCCAGCACCCAGGAGTCGATATCCAGAATCAGGTCGTTTTCCTCGGCCAGGGGAATGAACTGGTCCGGTCCTACGACGCCGCGGCTGGGATGCAGCCAGCGCACCAATGCCTCCATGCCAATCATCTTGCCGGTGCTCACGTCGATTTGCGGCTGGTAGTACAGCGCCAGCTGCTCCTTCTCGAGGGCGTCGTGCAGCTCGGCTTCGAGGCTGCGGCGGGCGTCGGCCTTGGCGGTAATGTCCTTGGAATACTGTTCC
>JAZBPS010000358.1:0-7275 GCA_036353375.1 Halieaceae bacterium
CGGAACCGGCGCGCCCCGGGTACGCCCTGGTATAACCCAAGAATATGACGCGTCATGTGGTGCAGGGCAGATCCCTGCGCCAGTTGTTCCCTGACGTAGGGTAAAAACCCGGCCATTACCGCCTCGCGATCAACTGCCGGGCGCGGGTCGGCGAACACCAGACGGTCCACCTGCGCCAGCAGGAAGGGGTTGTGGTAGGCCTCGCGGCCCAGCATCACGCCGTCCACCTGTTTGAGGTGCGTGTCACAGGCCGCAAGATCGGTGATGCCGCCGTTGATCACGATGCTGAGGTCAGGCCGCGCCTGTTTCAGGCGATACACCCAATCGTAGTGCAGCGGCGGTACCTCGCGGTTCTCTTTGGGGCTGAGGCCTTTCAGCCACGCCTTGCGGGCGTGAACAATAAACACCTCGCAGCCGGCGGCCGCCACTGCGTCAACAAAGCCCAGCATCTCGTCAAAGCTTTCCATGTGATCGATACCGATGCGGTGCTTGACCGTCACGGGAACTGCGCAGGCCTCGCGCATGGCGGCAACGCAGTCGGCCACCAGCGCCGGCTCCGCCATCAGGCAGGCGCCGAAGGCCCCGGACTGCACCCGGTCGGAGGGGCAACCGCAGTTGAGGTTGATTTCATCGTAGCCCCAGTCCTCGGCCAGCGCGGCGCACTGGGCCAGCGCTTCAGGGTCGCTGCCACCGACCTGCAGTGCCACGGGGTGTTCGGCGGGATCAAAGCGCAGGAACCGTTCGCGGTCGCCGTGTAGCAGGGCACCGGTGGTGACCATTTCCGTGTACAGCAGCGCGCGCCGGGTCAGCAGGCGCCAGAAAAACCGGCAGTGCCTGTCGGACCAGTCCATCATGGGCGCTATACAGAAGCGGTGCTGCACCAAGGGGCTCCATAGCAAGGGGGTTGAAGGGGGTTATATAATCGCGCCCTCAATTCTACCAGAGCCCACCATGACTGTACGCACCCGCATCGCGCCCTCGCCCACCGGAGACCCCCATGTGGGCACGGCCTATATCGCCCTGTTCAACCTGTGCTTTGCCCGCGCCCAGGGCGGCCAGTTTGTATTGCGCATAGAGGATACGGATACCGCCCGCAGCACGCCGGAATCCGAGCAGGCCATTCTGGACGCGCTGCGCTGGCTGGGGCTGGACTGGGATGAGGGCCCCGATGTGGGCGGCCCCTTCGGTCCCTACCGCCAGAGTGAACGCATGCATCTGTACGCGGACTATGCCGAGCAGCTGGTGAAAGAGGGCAAGGCGTTTCGCTGTTACCGCAGCCCCGAGGAGCTGGAGGCACTGCGCGAGGCGCGCCGGGAGGCGGGCCTGGCCACGGCATTAAAGCCCGCGGACCTGATACTTTCCGAGGAAGAACAGGCCCAACGCGCGGATGCCGGTGAGCCTTACGTGATTCGTATGATGGTGCCGGATGAGCCCGGTGTCTGCGTGATCGACGACCTGTTGCGCGGCAGTATCGAGCTGGACTGGAGCATGGTGGATGCACAGATACTGCTCAAGTCCGACGGCATGCCCACCTATCACCTGGCCAACGTGGTGGACGACCACCTGATGGAAATCACCCACGTCATCCGCGGTGAGGAGTGGATCAGCTCGGCCCCCAAGCACAAGCTGCTGTACGAGTATTTCGGCTGGGACATGCCGGTGCTGTGCCACATGCCGCTGTTGCGCAATCCCGACAAGAGCAAGCTGTCCAAGCGCAAGAACCCCACCAGCATTCTCTACTACCAGGCCATGGGCTACCTGCCCGAGGCGTTGCTGAACTACCTGGGGCGCATGGGCTGGTCCATGCCCGACGAGCGCGAAAAATTCCGCTTCGACGACATGCTGGCGGCATTCGACATTCAGCGGGTATCCCTGGGCGGCCCGGTATTTGACGTGGAAAAGCTCAACTGGCTCAACGGCCTGTGGATTCGGGAAGAGCTCACAGACAGTGAGCTGGTGCAGCGCCTGCAGGACTGGGCCTTCAATCGCAGCCGCCTGCTGGCCGTACTGCCCCACGCCAAGCAGCGCATGGAAACCTTCAGCGATCTGGTGCCGCTGGCCGGTTTCCTGGTGTCCGGCACGCTGCCGCTGACGGCAGACGACTTTGAGGGCCTCAAGCTGGAAGGCGAAGACCTGCTGCAGGCCCTGCAGTGTGTGCTGTGGCGACTGGAGGAACAGCGCCACTGGACCCGCGACAATATCTTCGCCGATGTAAAGGCCATCGCCGACAGCACCGACCTGAAAATGAAGGATTTCCTGGCGCCGCTGTTCGTCGCCATCTCCGGTTCCACTGCCTCATTCTCGGTATTCGATGCCATGGTGCTGCTGGGGCCCGATATGACCCGGGCCCGCATACGCCACGCCATCGAGGTGCTGGGCGGTGTATCGAAGAAAGCCATCAAACGCATCGAAAAAGCGTACCGGGAGATTCCCTGACTGACGCCCCGGCAGGAGGGTAGCCATGATCATTCGTACAAAAACACTTGCCAGCATTCTGTGTTGTTTTGCGTGCCTGGCCCAGCCCGCTGCCGCCGAGGTGGTGGCCGCTGCTCGCAACGGCTTCAGCTTGAAGATCGAAACCCTCAGCCAGGCCGCCCCGTCGCTGTCCTATCAGGCGTTCGCCGATATCGGCCGCTGGTGGGACATGGCCCACAGCTACGGCGGGGAGGCCGAGGCCCTGTCCATTGACCTCGCCCCCGGCGGCGCGATGCTGGAGACCCTGTCAGGCGGCGGCTTTGTGAGGCACCTTGAGGTGGTGTATGCGAACCCCGGTGAAGAGCTGAGGCTGCTGGGAGGCCTGGGCCCGCTGCAGCCCATGGGGGTGCAGGGCGCGATGAACATCCAGTTCCAGCCCTACGGCAGCGGCAGCAAGACAGTGCTGACCTACAACGTCAGCGGCTACTCGGCCCAGGGCCTGGTCGAACTGGCGCCCATCGTCGACCGCGTGATTGCCGGCCAGATGCAGCGCCACGCCGCCTATGCGGACGTGCTCAAGCAGCGCGCAGACGCGCCATAAGCCATTGACAGAAACGGGCCTGCTCACTATTATGCGCGGCCTTGTTTGGGGCCATAGCTCAGCTGGGAGAGCGCAACACTGGCAGTGTTGAGGTCGGCGGTTCGATCCCGCCTGGCTCCACCAAACACCCGAAAACCTCGATCCTTGATCGGGGTTTTTTTATGGTTCGAGTGGCGATCCGCCGACCTACGGTCGACGACGGAAAAACGGGGTCAGAGTAACTTTTTCAGGAAAATCTCGCGGAAATTCTCATTACGAGTGGAAAAGTTACTCTGACCCCATTTTTTAAGCCGCTTTGGTATCACGCGTCTCCGGATCAAAGCGGATGTGCATTTCCTTCATCGCGTTAACGAAGAACGAGCGCACGTAAGTGGGCTCCCCGGCAAACGAGGGGTTGCGCAACCGGGGAATCAGTTCGTCGAATATCACGTTGAGTTCCAGGCGCGCGAGGTGCGAGCCGATGCAGAAATGCTGGCCTATGCCGAAGGACCGCAGCTGGTTGTAAAGGTCTGGCATCCGCTCCGCGCGGGTTACGTCAAAGCGCATCGCGTCTTCCCCGAACACGTCTTCGTCGTGGTTTGCCGTGTGGTAGTGCATCACCAGCTTGTCGCCTTTCTTGATCAGCTGGCCGCCCAGCTCCACGTCCTCCGTGGCGGTGCGGCGCATGGCGATAAACGCTGTGTTAAAGCGCAGCATTTCCTCTACCGCGTTGGGAATCTTGTCGGGGTTATCCACCAGGTACTGCAGCTGGTCCGGGTTCTCCATCAGCAGCCGCATGCCCTGTGCTGTGACCGTGCGTGTTGATTCGTTGCCGCCCACCAGAATCAGGATGAACATCCAGGCAAACACGTCCGGTGTGACCGGTACGCCATCAATCTCCGCATCCAGCAGGGCGCCGGTGATGTTGTCCATGGGCTCCGCCCGGTGTTTCTCGGCCAGCTGCATGGCGTAGCCGATGACTTCAATTGCCGCGTGCTGCGCCTCTTCCATGGAGGTGGCCATGTCGGGGTCATCGGCAAAGATCATGGTGTTGGTCCAGGTGAAGAACTGCTTGCGGTCCTCCAATGGCACGCCCAGCAGCTCCAGAATGGATATCAAGGGCAGCTCGGCGGCAACGTCCTCGACAAACTCGCACTCGCCCTTGCTCGCCACCGCGTCGATGATGCGCCGCGCGTGCTCGCGAAACGCCGGCTCATAGGAGTCGACGCGCTTTGGTGTAAACGCATTGCGCACAATCCGGCGAACCTTCTGGTGCTTGGGCGGGTCCATGCAGATAATCTGGTTGCGCTGCATCGCTACCGTCTCCTCGTCCATTTCCATGGGAAAGGCAGAGCGCTCTTCGGACGAGAACAGGGCCGGGTTCTTGGAGATGTAATCGATCTCCTTGATGCGGGTGACCACCCAGTAAGGCACGCCCGTCAGCGGGTCTTCCATGCGAACCACGGGCCCGGCATGCCGAATGTCCTTCAACATGTCATAGGGCATGCCGTCCTTGTAGGTATCCGGGTCCAGCAGGTTGGCAAAAGGGCATGACGTCATGGGTGTCTCCAGCTGAGATACAGTGTCTTAAATGTTGCAGCAGGTCTTCATGATAGCAGCATGACCTGAATCGAAAAGTTGCCATGGCGCATTTTTAACAGGGTGTTGCCGTGTGCCGGTGAATGGTAACGTGTGGTCGGGTCGTGCCCGGGAAAGGTCCGCGGCGACAGGCCTGCAATGATGTGAAACGAAAGTACTGGAAATTGGGGACTGAAAACATGGAACACGCCGTCGACGTATTCTGGTCATTCCGTAGCCCCTATTCCTACCTTGTCACCCCAGACCTTCTTCGCCTTAAGGATGACTACGAGATCGATGTGAGACTGCGGCCCGTGCTGCCGATAGCGGTGCGCACAAAGGAAACCCTGTTCGCCAGGGATCGCAAGCCGTTTCAATACATCCTACTTGATGCCTTTCGCCGCGCGGAGTTTCTTGGGATGCCGATTGGCGTGCCATCGCCGGATCCTATTGTGCAGAACCTGGAAACTTTCGAGGTAGAGGACGAACAGCCCTACATCCATCGCCTGACGGCCCTCGGTGTTGAGGCGCAACGGCGCGGGAAGGGTGTTGAGCTGGCCTTTGAGGTATCACACCTCATTTGGAGCGGCGAGCCGGGATGGAACGAAGGTGACAAGCTGGCGCAGGCCGTCGCGCGTGCGGGTCTTGATCTCGCGGCGATGGAGGCTTCGATCACTGCCAGCGACCCGGCGCCCGAAATCGAGGCGAACCAGGCGGCGCTGGAGGCGGCGGGACACTGGGGTGTGCCTACCATGGTCTTCAATGGGGAGCCATTCTTTGGCCAGGATCGTATCGACACGCTGCGCTGGCGCCTGGATAAAGTCGGCGTCCCCAGGCGCCCTACAAAGACTAGGTCAGCGTAGCTTTTCCTCGAAGGGGCGCGCACCGTTCCTGAAAAGCCCGGTAAATTGTTTCATGCACGTTGGGCCAGAATCATGTTTTCAGCGCTCAGGTTTGATCCCGCGTGAAAGAAGCAAAAATTCCACGACCTGATCTTTCCCCATGCAGCCAACCCAATTGACACTGGATGCCGCCGTCACCGAGGCGCCGGAGAATAGCGAGCAGCTTGTGGCCCTGGCGTCGGCGCATCGCCTTGCACACCCGCAAGCAAATCATGTCGATATTACGCGGTGCTGGGTGCCGTCGGCGGGCACCTATTGCTACCAGACGCATATCGCCATTGCGCAGCAGCCCGACGGCAGGCTCGATTGGCTGGCTGAGGTGTTCTACAACGCGGCCAGCCTGCCCAGTCATCCCTGGTATCCGCATTTTATTGAAGGGAAGGTGCAAGCGCTTGGCACGCCCTGTGCCGAGGGTATCGCTGAACACCAGCTGGCGCTGGGCGTTTTCGATCTGGGCCTGTCCACGCCGCGCTGCTATCGACAGCTGGTGTCGCTCGCCATGCCATCCGATGCGACCCGCGTGATTGTGGCGCGTTCGGTGGATGAGGGCCCGGCGCCGCCCAAAGATGCGAAGCTGGTGTTCACGACATCGCCCAATGTTGAAGTGCTGCATTTTGAGAGAGGCCTGCTGCATTGGCATCACATTTGTTGTACGCCCGGTGCCGGGATTCTGCCCGGCCCCCTGGATCGCTGGCTGATCAACGCGTTGCGTAAACTCGGGCTGGACCAGGCGGAGTGCAATACCTACCGCAACGAGGCGCAGCAATTGCGCGACTGGCTAGCCGGGATGGGTGCAGAGGGAACGATAGCGTCACAGTAACGCGTCAAGCCGGCGTGGCATTCCGCGATCTTCAAAACGCTGCTGACCCTGTTTTAGAGAACGAACGTATCGACTGGCAAAGCATCGTCGGATACATCTGCATCAATGGATTACAGCGACCTGAAAGCATTTCAAGTGCTGCTGTTCTTCGGGGCCGCCCTGGGCTTCGGGGTGTGGCAGGTGGTATCCGTGCGTCGCGATATCCGCAAGGACAAGGAACGCGACGACTGACCACAGGTTTAAATCGCCAGCGCTGTAATCAACTGCTGGCGCTGTCGAGGGTTCTTGCCTGCGAGGTCGGCCAGCGTCTGTTTGTCCAGCTCGCGATAGAACGCCTCCAGGCCCTGCTGCAGCAAACCGGTGAGCCGGCAGGCGCCGGCGAGGCGGCAGGTATTGGTGGCGGGGTTGAAGCACTCCACAAAGTCATCGGCGCTTTCCAGTGAGCGCACCACCTCACCCACTGAGATATCCTCCGGGGCCATGGCCAGCGCCACACCGCCGCCGCGGCCGCGAAGGGTTTGCAGATAGCCCAGCTGGCCCAGTTGCCGGGCGGCCTTGAGCAGGTGCGCTTTGGAGATGCCGAATTGCTCCGCAATTTCAGGAATCGTCACGCGGTCCTGCGGGTGCAGGGCGCAGTACATCAGGATGCGCATGGCGTAGTTGGTGTAGCTGGTCAGTCGCATGATGATTTTCCTGTGCCAGTGCTAAAAGAGCTGTATCAGGGACGCGGTCGCGCTTGCGTGTCACGCCGAATAAAAGTAGCATATCAAATACCACTTTAAGGGCGCAAAGCGTGCTTCCCGCCTTCGCGAAAAGCAGGCACTGAGAAAAACGCTGCGCCACAGGAGCAGCAACATGCAAAAACAAACAACCTCCCCGTTACCCGCTCTTCGTGCCGGGCTCCTCGCCTTGATGCTGGGGGCCGGCGCCATATACGCCGCTGACGAAGCCCCTGACGCCAAAAGCCTGGATGACTACCG
>JAZBPS010000359.1:0-9612 GCA_036353375.1 Halieaceae bacterium
GCTGCTGCGGGTGCTGGAAACCAACCAGTACCGCCGCATTGGTGGTTCAGAGGTTCTGGAAACCCGGGCGCGCATCGTCACGGCGACCAATCGTAAACCCGGTGATGCGGTGCAGTTCGGCAGGCTGCGGGAAGACCTCTACTACCGCATCAGCCAGCTGGAGATTCATATGCCGCCCTTACGGGAGCGCGGCGATGATGTCGTGCAGTTGGCGCGACATTTTTCCAATGAATATGCAGCGGAGACCGGCCAGCTTACAACCCTGTCGCCGGCCGCCGAGCGTGCGCTGCGTGAGCATCACTGGCCGGGCAATGTGCGAGAGCTCTGGAACGCCATACAGATTGCCTGCACGGCCGCCCGTGGTGAGGTTCTGCCCGGCCACCTGCCCGACTTCGAGGGCGAAGCGCCTGCTGCCGTTGCGGCGAGCTACCCGTCGAAAGCGTCCGGCCTGCTTCAGCTGCCCGTGGGGATCAGCCTGGCCGATGCCGAGCGGCGCCTGATTCTCGCCACGCTGGAAAAAGAGAGTGGCAACAAGCGTCGCACCGCGGAAACGCTGGGTATCAGCCTGCGCACCCTGTACAACCGGCTCAAACAGTACGACACCTAGCTATCACCACCCTGCCAGCGTGCTGGCATAGCCTTTGCTTCCCGGATAACAACGCCGTCGAAAAGATGGTTCAGTCATTTGGTAACAGCGAGGTACGTCATGCCAGTTACACTTCCCGAGCTTCCGTTTGAAACCGCTGCGCTAGAACCGCACATCTCTACCCGAACCGTCGAGATCCACTATGGGAAACACCATAAGGGCTATGTAGACAAGCTCAACGCCGCGCTGGAAGACGATCCGCGACGTGATGAATCCCTGGTATCTATTATCCGCAGTGCTCATGAGCGGGAAGAAGCAGCGGTTTTTAATCCCGCGGCACAGGTCTACAACCACAACCTGTATTGGTTGAGTCTCGACCCCCAGGGCGGGGGCAAACCCTCTCAGGCGATCAGCAAACTCATCGACAGGGATTTTGGATCCATGGCGGATTTCAAATCGCTGTTTGCTGATAGGGCCGCTGCGCAATTCGGGTCAGGCTGGACCTGGCTGGCGTTTGATCGGAACACCCAGAGTTTTCGCGTTGTCTCCACATCCGATGCCATGACGCCGCTGGTCGCCGGCTTCAAGCCGCTCGTGACCCTCGATGTCTGGGAGCACGCCTATTATCTCGATTACCAGAACGAACGCGCCGCCTATATCGATACGTTCCTCAATCACCTGATCAATTGGCGTCAGGTTGAGGAGTGTCTCAATGAATTGCCGGCGGCAGCGTAAGGAGAGCAATGTCATGACAGAGCACAATGACCAGAAAGACGATCCGTCACCTGACCGTCAGCCAACGAAGCCGACCTTCCCCAATCGCGGTATGGCGATACTTGCTGTTGTTGCCTTCGCCGGACTGGCCTGGTGGGCCGGCAAAGGCGGTGACAGTCCGCCGGCGCTGGACCCGGTAGGCACTTCTGGCGAGGTTTACCAGGTGGATATGGCGGAGCCCACGCCGCCGGCAGGGACGGCTCTCAGTGAAGCCTTTGTGCCTGCGTCCACATCCGTCAAGCAGCAGGTGGAACAGCGGCTCTCCGAGTTTCGAGCGCGCTGGAGTGCCGTGTCGCCGACGGTGTCCGTCACGCCTGTCGATCTGGGCAACAGCAGCCTTTACTTTGCCGAGCAACTGGATCGCTGGCTGGACAAAACCAGCCTCGGCGCAGCCTATCCGGCAACGCGTAATCCTGCGACCGTCGCATCGTCGACGCACGACAAGACCGGGCTCATCATCAAGTGCCTGGAAAGCGATAGTGCGATAGCGGCAGATCTCGCAGAAGCACTCGCGCCTGTTGTGGCCGGAGAGGTGCTTGTCGTGTTTACCGAGGGTGCTGAACCCAATCACCTGGACCTGTTCCTGCAAAGCAGGCCCCGATTCAATGACGCCGGGGTTGCCTTCTTCCCGGCCGTGGAAGAGGCGGAAGCCGCTGGATGACGGGTCGGCCATACCACCAGATAGAAACACGCCTGTTGTCCGCCGCAGACCTCCGGTCTGCTGGCGGACGCATCGATCTATATTTAGTTTGTGATCAAAGTATTAAATTTCGAAGATCGGGATGTCTGTGAAAAATAACGCCGATTTTCCGCGAAATTGAGAAAATTTCGCGTATCCAGTAACATTTCGACCACAAAATGTGCACGCCATAGAGTGCACACCTTCCTGATCTGCATCCCGAACGTAAGGAGAACCTTAGGGCCATGTGTGGCATTTGCGGTGAAATCCGCTTTGATGACACCCCCATTGACGCGGCAAGACTGAAGACGATGACTGCGCATATGGCCTCGCGGGGGCCGGATGACGAGGGTATACACCTGCGCCGCAACCGGGGGTTTGGCCACCGGCGCCTGCGGGTGATGGATCTGGCGGCATCCTCAGAACAGCCCATGATCGATGCAACCCTGGGTCTGGGGCTGGTGTTCAACGGGGCTATCTACAACTATCCGGCGCTGCGAGACGCGCTCAGGGCAAAAGGGTACGAATTCTTTTCCTCGGGTGACACCGAAGTTGTGCTCAAGGCCTATCACGCCTGGGGCGAAGACTGCGTGCAGCGCTTCGAGGGTATGTTCGCGTTTGCCGTGTGGGAACGCGATAGCGGCAAAACGTTTCTCGCGCGCGACCGCCTCGGCATCAAGCCCCTCTACTACACCCGCGACAGCCAGCGGTTTCGCTTCGCCTCCAGCCTGCCGGCGCTGCTGGCGGGCGGCGATATCGAAACAGACCTCGACCCCAGCGCCGTCAACTTCTATATGAATTTTCATTCGGTGGTGCCGCCCGGCCACACCATGCTGCGGTCTATCAAGAAGATGAGCCCCGGCACTACCATGACCCTGTATCCGGATGGCACCAGGGCCGAGCGTCGCTACTGGAGCCTGTCCTTCGACCGCGACAGGGCGGATGAAACCCGCTCTTTCGACGAGTGGCGCGAGGAACTGCTGGCAGAATTGCGCAGCGCCGTGCAAAAGCGGCAGCTGGCGGCGGTTGACGTGGGCGTGCTGCTGTCGGGCGGCGTTGACTCCAGTTTGCTGGTCGGGCTTATGGCGGAAGCAGGCACCGAGAACCTGCACACCTTTTCCGTTGGCTTCGAGTCCGTGGGCGGTGAGAAGGGTGACGAATTCCAGTATTCGGATATCGTGGCGGCGGAGTTCGGGACACAGCACCACAAGATTGAGGTGTCGTCACAGGAGTTGCTGTCGGAGCTGCCAGCGGCCATCCGCGCCATGTCGGAGCCCATGGTCAGCCACGACTGTATAGGCTTTTACCTGCTGTCGCGGGAAGTGTCCCGGCACTGCCGAGCGGTACAAAGCGGTCAGGGTGCCGACGAAGTGTTCGGGGGGTATCACTGGTATCCACCCATGGTGGGCAGTGATGATCCCTATGCATCCTACCGGCAGGCGTTCTTTGATCGCGACTACGCCGAGTATTGCCGCACAGTGACCCCCGTGTTTGCACACGGTGACGAGGCCGGGGAGTATGTAAAGGCTCACTTCGATGCGCCGGGTGCCGAGGATCCAGTGGATAAAGCGCTGCGTCTGGACACCTCGGTGATGCTGGTGGATGACCCGGTAAAGCGGGTGGACAACATGACCATGGCCTGGGGGCTGGAGGCACGCGTCCCGTTCCTTGATCACCAACTGGTGGAATTCGCTGCCCGTATACCCCAGCAACACAAGCTCGGCGACGGCGGCAAGTACGTGCTGAAAGAGGCCGCCCGCTCAGTCATACCGGCAGCGGTGATCGACCGACCCAAGGGCTATTTCCCGGTACCGGCACTGAAGTACCTGCAGGGTTCGCTGCTGGATTACGTGCGCGACGCGCTGCTCAGCGATACCGCGCGTCAGCGCCAGCTTTACAACAGCCAGTATATTGAGACCCTGCTGGCAGCGCCGGAGGAGCACATCACGCCGCTGCGCGGCTCCAAGCTCTGGCAGCTCGGCTTGCTGGAGCTGTGGCTGCAGGCCCAGGGCATCTAAGCGTGAACGGGTGGGGCAAACCAATGCGTTTTACCGATCAGCCGCCTTCCTATCAGCATCTGCGCGCTCTGGCTGAAGACCAGGGCGTCGATGATATGCGCGAAAATGCCACGCTCCTGTGCGGCTGGGGCCGGGTGATTATGGCGCACAGCTTCAGCGACCCGGAAGAAATTGCCAGGCAGCTGTTGCGCGAGCGCCCGGGCAAGCGCGATATCGCGATGTACGTATCCGACCCGCATCTGGTGCTGGCGGCGGCGCCGCAAACCCTCTTCCTGGATCCCTCCGATACCTATCGTCTGGACCTGGCGCCGGATATTGCCGGCGAGCCGGTGGATGGACTCAGCATCGGGCGTGTCTCCACCGAGGCGCAGGCCGCAGCAGTCAATGAGCTGTATCTCAAGCGCGACATGGTGCCCACGGACCCTGAGCATATCTGGACCACGCGCGACAGCGAAGAGCTGGTGTATCTCGTCGCTGTGGAGGATTCCAGCGAGACGGTGGTGGGTACGGTAATGGGCATCAACCACCGGGCGTTGTTCAATGACCCCTCCGCGGGCTCCAGCCTGTGGTGCCTGTCGGTAGACCCCCAGGCGAGCCGTCCGGGCATCGGGGAACTGCTGGTGCGTGCACTGGCGAGCTTTTTCCAGCAGCGCGGTTGCGACTACATGGACCTGTCGGTGCTGCACAACAACGAGGGCGCCAAGCTTCTGTACAAGAAGCTGGGCTTTCGCCAGGTGCACACCTTCGCCGTCAAGAACAAGAATGCCTATAACGAGAACCTGTTCCTGGGACCTGAGCTGGAGGAAAACCTCAACCCCTATGCGAAGATTATCGTCGATGAGGCGCGGGCCCGGGGTATTACCGTGGACGTGCTGGATGCCGAGGAGGGCTACTTCCGCCTGAGCCGCGGCGGCAAACGTATCGACTGCCGGGAATCCCTGTCGGACCTGACCTCCGCCGTGGCCATGAGCCGCTGTCAGGACAAACTGGTGACCCACCGCTGGCTTGCCAAGGCAGACCTGCGCACCCCGTCCTACCGGGTGGCAGGCCGTACCGATGCCAACGTGGCTTTTCTGGAAAAGCACGGCAGCATTGTTGTGAAACCGGCGGTGGGAGAGCAGGGTAACGGCATTACCGTGGGTGTCAGCAGCGCCAGCGAGCTGGAGGCTGCCCTCGCGCAGGCGCAGAAGTTCCACGATCGTGTGCTGCTGGAGTCGTTCCACCCGGGGCAGGACTTGCGGGTGGTGGTGATTGGCTACGAAGTGGTGGCAGCGGCCGTGCGCAAGCCGCCGGAAGTTGTCGGCGACGGTGCGGCCTCCATTACGGAACTGATCGAGAAGCTCAGCCGTCGTCGCAGTGTCTCTTCAGACGGTGAGAGCAGTATTCCCATCGACAACGACACGCTCGCCTGCCTCGCCGAGCAGTCGCTTGACCTCGACAGCGTGCCGGCTGAGGGTGAACGGGTGCGGGTGCGCAAGACGGCAAACTTCCACACCGGTGGCACTATCCACGACGTGACCCAGCAGTTGCATCCCGCCATCTGGGCCGCAGCAGAAAAAGCGGCGCGTCACCTGGACATTCCGGTGGTGGGCCTGGATTTTATCGTGGAGTCCCTCGATAGCCCGGATTACGTCATCATAGAGGCGAATGAGCGCGTCGGTCTGGCGAACCATGAGCCGCAGCCGACGGCGGAACGGTTTGTGGACCTGCTGTTCCCCATGTCAGCGCGGGCCGGCGGCAAAACCCGAGAGGACAACAATGCTTGATAGAGACGCCCTGCGCGACACCCTGCTGGACCTGCTGGCAATCCCGTCGCCCAGCGGCTTCACCGATGAAATCATTCGCTACATCGCCCGTCGCCTCAGCGAAATGGACGTGGAGTTCGATATCACTCGGCGCGGCACAGTGCGTGCACGTATGCCGGGTGATGCGGGGGACAGCGAACCCGCCCAGGCCGTTGTCTGCCACGTGGATACCATCGGCGCCATGGTGCGCTCGGTGAAGCCCACCGGGCGCATGCTGGTAGCACCCATCGGTTACTGGAGCAGCCGGTTTGCCGAGGGAGCGCGGGTCACCCTGTTCACCGAACACAAGGCCTATCGCGGAACGCTGCTGCCGGATGTGAGCTGGGGTGTCAGCCGCGATGCGGGTGTCGGGGAGGCACCCGGCGGTTGGGAGAACATTGAGCTGCGCCTGGATGAGCCCGTCACCAATCCCGATATGGTGCGCGCCCTGGGCATAGACGTGGGTGATTTCATCGCTTTGGATACACAGGCAGAGGTGCTGCCCAACGGGTTTATCGTGGGCCGCAATCTCGACAACAAGGCCGGTGCCGCAGCGGTGCTGGAGACCATACGGCACTTTGCCACTGAGAAGCTCACGCCCTCCCGGGATACCTATTTCCTGTTCACGGTCACCGAGACGGTGGGGTCCGGCGCGGGCAGCGCCATCCTTCCAGAGGTCAGCGAACTGGTGACTGTCGACTTTGCCGCCGAGCCCTGGGCGGAGCGCAGCCCCTTCGAGCATCTCACCATTGCTTCTGGCGACGCCTCCGGTCCGTATGACTGGCACCTGACCAATCACCTGAACGAGCTGGCCACTGAACACAACATTCCGTTTGAGCGACGCGTGCTGCCGGCACACCACAGTGATGCCGCAGCGGCGCTGGCGGCGGGCCACGACGTGCGCACAGCGGTGGTGGCCTATGCGGCGGATGCATCCCACAGCATGGAGCGCACCCACTTCGGCAGCCTTGATAACCTCGCTGGTCTGCTGGCCTGTTACATGCAGAGCGCCCCCACATTCGCCCAGGACACCATGACCACGACGGTGTCCGACTTCAGTCACCAGATCGACGCCGACAACCTGCCGGACAGCCGCACGGACGGCCCGCGGCCGGCAGAGGTCATCAAGCGCAATCGATGACGATCACGCTGCCAGCACTGGACCAGGGCTTCATGGACGAGAGCCTGGCGGACATGCTTTCTGTGCCCAGCCCCACAGGCTTTACCGACGAGCTCAGTCGCTACGTATGCACCCGCCTGGAATCTATAGGCGTACCCTATTCGCTGAGCCGAAGGGGCACTGTCACCGCCAGCCTGACAGGCCGGGACAGCGACCGCTCTCGCGCCGTGGCTAATCACCTCGACACCATCGGTGCGACCGTCAGCAAAATACTCGACAACGGGCGTCTGGGTCTCAAGCCGGTGGGAAGCTGGTCCAGTCGCTTTGCCGAAGGGGGTCGGGTTACCGTGTTCTCCAGCGGCCAGCGTTCCTTCCGGGGCCAGGTACTGCCCCTGCTGGCATCGGGCCACGCCTTCAACGAAAAGATCGACCAGTTGCCGGTAGGCTGGGACCAGGTAGAGCTACGCATCAACAAGCCGGTGCACACCGCCGCTGAAACCCGGGCGCTGGGCATTAGCGAGGGTGATTTTGTCGCCTTTGATTCGGATCCGGAGTGGGACCCCTCGGGTTATATCTGCGCCCGGCACCTGGACAACAAGGCCGGCGCTGCAGCGGCGATGACCGCCCTGAAAGCGCTGGTTGAGAACGACATCACGCCCCGGGTGGACTTCCAGGTGATGTTCACCATCAGTGAAGAGGTAGGTACCGGCGCCGGCACCTCACTGGACCCGCGGGTGGCGGAGTTTGTGGGTATCGATATCGGCCCTGTAGCACCGGGGCAGAACGCGCGGGAAACCGGCGTCACACTGTGCGCCCAGGACACCAGCGGCCCCTTCGATCGACTGCTGACCCGCAAGCTGCGCCACCTGTGTCGGGATTTTGATATCGGCTGCCAGACCGACGTGTTCCGCTACTACTATTCGGATGCCAACTCCGCAATTATTGCCGGCCACGATGTGCGCCACGCCCTGATTACCTTTGGCACCGATGCCACCCACGGCTACGAACGCACCCACCGCGACAGCCTGCAGAGCATAGCTTCGCTGCTGTGTGTGTACGCCCAGGCGGACTTGCTGGAAGACAGCGAGCAGGTTTCGCTGCTGGGCTGAATCAGAGCCGGGCCATGGAAACAAAGGCCAGGGCCACGCCCATCAGGCTTTCACCGGCCACCAGCCCCGCGGCCGTCACCATCAGCAGACCGCCCGCCAGCCTGGGATAGCGCCGGCCCGCAAGCCACGCCAGCGCCGCGCCGTAGAACATCCCCAGTGAGGTGCTGGCGGGAATCACAAACGCCAGACCCATGGCGCTGGCCCGGGGCAGCCAGCGTTTGATGCGGGCGCTCGACAACATGTCCGCGGCACCGAGTACCAGGCCCAGAAGGCCGCACAGGAGCATGGCGGGAAGCGCGTAGGGCGGCAGCTCGCCGAGTCCCTCGGTATAAACCTGGGCAACCGCAGCCCAGGTGGCAACGGCGGGCGCGGGCCACTCCTCGGTGAGCAGCATTTGGGTGGGCTCCGGAATCAGGGACAGGTACACCAGCGATCCGACAATGCTGCCGGTAGCGATGCCCAGGCATTGGGCGATCACCTGTCGCTGCGGTGTGGCACCCACCTCGGCGCCGGCCTTGAAGTCGTTGAGCAGGTCGGCACACTGGCCGGCTGCGCCGCCGGCCACATTGGCGGTCATCAGGTTGGTGGTGGCCTGCCCCGGATCGATAAAGGCAAAGCTGAGCTGCGACAGCTTGCCGGTGGCGCCGATGGGCGGAATGCCGGTTTCCCCCACCACCCGGCCGACCACGGCGGCAAGAAAGAACGCCATGGGCAGCGACAGCAGGGCCGGGAGCCAGCCTATCCCCATGACCGTAATCTGTAACAGGACGACCAGAAGCCCCGCGCCCAGCAGGGCAGACAGGCGCACCCAGCGAAAACCGTCTGCCTCCGGCCCCGCACCGGGTACTTCGGTTCGGCGGCGCTGGTACAGGCCCGCGGCGAGGCTGCTGAGGGCAGACATCACCATCAGTGCCACCCCGGGCCACAGCAGCCATTCCACCAGCGGCAAAAAATGGGAAGTGGCGGTTGGGTCCACCTGCACAATGTCCCGCGCCATCAGCAGGGGACCGAGCAGGCCCCAGGCGACCAGCGCACCCAGCAACAGGGACAGACCGGCACGCAGGCCGATGATGGCACCGAACCCCACCAGCAGCAGGGACGGGTCGAACACAAAAGTCAGTTTGGCAGCCTGCGGGGTAATCGAGAAGCGAGGCACCGCCCAGATTGCTGCATCCAGCAGTTTCACGGCGGCAGACACCACGGCGGCAGACAGCAACAGTCGCACCCGTTGCATGGCCTGTGCGCCGTGGCTGAATAACTCGCGCATGGTTTCGGCGGCGACCGCGCCGGCGGGATAGGCAAGCCCGGACCGGTACAGCAGCGGGGCCCGCAGGTACCAGGCAACCCAGATTCCGTAGAAACTCACGGCAAACACCCAGGCAATCAGGGGTCCCGGGGCGAGGGTGATGCCGGACACCAGGGCGAGTGCCGGGATGGGCGCGACCAGCCCGCCGGAGATGATGGAAGCGGCGGAAGACGCGGAGGTCTGGGAGATATTGCTCTCGAGGATATCCCAGGGCCGTCCCCCCGTGAGCATCACCC
>JAZBPS010000360.1:0-6254 GCA_036353375.1 Halieaceae bacterium
AAGGAGCCAGTCGATAAGCCGGGTTCTGTCGTGGACGATCATTCATCTGCGACAGGCGTCGCCGCCTGCCTGTAGCGACCTACCCGAATCCACTGCGGGCCGCAGCTCAGGATTCCTATTTGGTCTTGCTCCGAGTGGGGTTTACCATCGCCGCGCCTGTTACCAGCCGCGCGGTGCGCTCTTACCGCACCTTTTCACCCTTACCGCCCTCGCGGACGGCGGTATCCTTTCTGTTGCACTTTCCGTGGGCTCACGCCCCCCAGGCGTTACCTGGCACTCTGCCCTGTGGAGCCCGGACTTTCCTCCGCGCAATGCGCAGCGATCGCCTGACCAACTCCGGGGCGAAGCCTAGCGGGAAATGAGATAGTCGTACAACCGCTTTTTGCGCAGGCCGCAGGCGCTGGCCACCAGGGCCGCGGCCTTGCGCGGTGGCACCGCCTCGGCAAGCGCATCCAGCAAGGCGAGCACGTCCCCGGACAGCGGCGTTTCCACCTCGGCGGCTCCCGCGACGACCAGCACAATTTCGCCGCGGCTCTGGTTGCTGTCTGCTGCCACCGCGGCGGCCAGCTCACCCAGCGGCAGCTGCTGTACGGTTTCAAAGGTTTTGGTGAGCTCCCGGGCCAGCACGCCCAGGCGATCCTCACCGAAAACGTCGCGCATGGCCTCCAGGGTGGGAAGCACGCGGTGCGGAGCCTCGTAGAAAACCAGAGTGTGGGGCTCGCCGGCCAGCGCCTCCAACCGGGCCTGCCTGGCCGCCGCTTTGGCGGGAAGAAAGCCCTCGAAATGGAAGCGGTCCGTGGGCAAGCCGGCGACAGACAGGGCGGCAATGGCAGCGCTGGCGCCCGGCACAGGCACCACACGCCAGCCCGCCGCGTGTGCAGCCCGCAGCAGCTTGAAGCCCGGGTCTGATATCAGCGGGGTGCCTGCATCGGAGATCAGGGCAACCGCCCCGCCCCCCGTGATAATCTTGCCGATACGCGCATGGGCAGCCTCGTCACTGTGCTCGTGATAGGCCATCATGGGCGTTTCGATGGAAAAATGCCGCAGCAGGCCGGCGCTGTGCCGTGTATCCTCTGCGGCAATAACATCCACAGCTCGCAACACGTCCACGGCACGAGGCACCATGTCACCCAGATTTCCAATTGGCGTCGCCACCACATACAGGCCGCTCTCCAGAGGCCTGGCGAGGTTGCCTTCACGGCCCGCGTCAGTCTCATGGTCCGCTGCCGGGACGTTTCCGGCGCCCTTGGGAGCGCTGTTTTCTGCTGTCTGCATGTTTGCTTTGTCCGCGCTTGCCTTTACCGCCGCCCTGCGTGGTCGGGCCACGCGTCCCCTGCTCACCATGGTGGTTTCAGCGCTATTTTCGGCCCTGATGGCAGCCTGCGCTGGCGGCCCCGCAACGGATACGGGCGACAGCAGCACGGTTCCCGTGCAGGAGATACCGCCGGAAACCGGGCGAGAAACCCTGTATAGCCAGCGTCTGCAGCATGCCGCCAGCCTTTACCAGCAGGACTACCTCTACGCCGCCGCCAGCATACTGAGCGACCTGAGTGACAGCAAGCTGACGCGCAGCGAACGGCTGGTGCTGCTGGACCTGCGCTCCGGCATAGATATGCGGCTGGGGCGCAATGCAGAGGCCCTGGACCGCTTGCGCAACACCCTGCCCTTGCTGCAGGGCGGGAACGGCGAGACAGTACGCGTATTAGGAGAGCGCCTGGTATCACTGACCGCTGCCGTTGAGGGCACGCTGGCAGCGGCAAGGACGGCAGACGCCCTACTGCTGTCGACAGAAGACGCCGCCAGGGAAACCGCCCTGGTTGAGCGGATCTGGAGCTTGTTGCAGACAACCCCGGAAGCCGAGCTTGAAGCCGCCAGGGAAAGCGCGCGCGGACACTGGCTGGGCTGGATAGACCTGGCACTGCTGGCTGCGGATACGCTGGAGAGCCCCGCAGCGCAACAGGCGCAAGTCGCCCTGTGGCAAGAGCGGCATGCGCAGCACCGCGCATCGCTTCACCTGCCCACGGAGCGGGCCGTGTTGTCGGCATCGGTGAACCCGGGCGAGCGCCTGCCCGGCCGGGTCGCGCTGCTGCTGGCGCTTACCGCAGGTGGCACAGAGCAGGCAGACGCACAGTCCATCCTGGCGGGCTATATGGCAGCCGCTTTCGAGGCCCGGCGCCGCGGCTGGCCAGGCCAGGAACTCATGGTCATGGACACGCATGCGCACCCTGACCTGCGCAGCGCCTACGACACTGCGCGCCGCGCCGGGGCGGAACTTGTAATCGCCCAGGCCCCGCACGGCAGCGCCCCGGACTGGCAGCCGGCGACAACCCCGCTGGTTCTGCTGGGTACTGCACCCCAGCCGCACACTGTCGCACCGGCCTCGGCCTCACCGCTGGACATCAGGACCGGAGACCCGCTTGACAACCTGCTGGATTACGCCGCCTCTGAGGGCAAACGGCGCGCCCTGCTGCTGCGTCCAAACAGCGCCTGGGGCGATCGCATCAGCGACAGACTGGGCGCTGCATGGCACGACAGGGGCGCTGATCTGCAGGCCGTAGCGGTGTATACCGGCCAGGATGATTACTCCACCGCACTGAAGGCCGCGCTCAATATTGATGCCAGTGAGAAACGCCACCAGCGGCTGCGGCAATTGCTGGGTGAGTCTACAGAATTTTATCCGCGGCGCCGGCAGGACCTCGACAGCGTGTTTCTGCTCGCCAGCACCGCCCAGGAAGCGCGCTCCCTCAAGCCGCTACTGGCATTCCACTATGCGGGCGACCTGCCGGTCTATGCGAACAGCAACATTTTCAGTGGCAGGCGTGACCCGCAGCGAGACCGCGATCTCAATGGTGCCGTGCTGGTGTTGAGTCCCTGGGTGCTGAACCCGACGGGGCAGTTGCAGTCGGATGTCGCACCGCCGGGGGAGGACGGTAAAGCGCTTGATGACCTGCAGGCGTTGGGGGCCGATGCGCGCCTGTTGCAATGGCGCCTTGTAGACTTGCAGCAGCCAGGCGTGGTGTTACGTGGACTCGGCGGTACGCTGTACCGGGACAGCGAAGGCAACTTGCACCGCCAGCGACAGGTTGCAGTGTTCCGCAACGGCGAACCTTTACCCCGCTAGCTGTCACCGCCGTGCATCGGGGCTCGGCCTATGAAAACCAGGCGGCAGCCTGGCTGGAAGCACAGGGGCTGACGGTGGAAACCCGGAACTATCGCTGCCGCGTCGGCGAGATTGATCTTGTTTGCCGCAGTTCAGGGGTACTGGTCTTCGTCGAAGTCCGTTACCGCAGCAATCCTCGCTTCGCCTCGGCCGTTGCCTCAATCACGCACGCCAAGCAACGCAGGCTTATCGCTGCCGCCAGCCACTACCTGCAGCGACATCACCATGGCAGGCAGTTACCCTGCCGTTTCGACGTTGTCGCTATAGACCATGATCCGGCGCTGGGCGAAGATAAGATACAATGGCTGAAAAATGCCATCGGCAGCTAGAACATGAGCACCTACGACGCCATTGCGGCAGATTTTCAGGCCTTGCTTGAGCTGGTATCTGTGTCGGTAGACACCATGGCGGACCCGGTAGATGAAGCCGTTGCGCTGTGCCAGGCCGCCCTGCTTAATGAAGGCAAGATACTCTGTTGCGGCAACGGCCCCGGCGCCGCCGTGGCCCAGCTCTTCAGCATCGGCCTGATCCACCGCTTCGAATACGACCGCCCGGCATTACCGGCATTCTGCCTGGCCGCCGACGGCGCCACCCTGTCTGCACTCACCTCCGGCGGCGGCAACGACCTGTTCTCGCGCCAGATCAAGGCGGCAGGCCAACCCGGCGATGTGCTGCTGGCCGTGGCCGCCAGCGACAACAACACCAGCCTGATACAGGCCATGCGCGCGGCCCATGAGCGAGACATGCGTGTTGTGTTGTTGAGTGGGGGCGACTGCAAGGACATATCCAGCCTCATCACGTCGGAGGACGTGGAAATTTATGTGAACTCTTCCAGTGCGCCGCGGATCATAGAAGTGCAGACCGTTATTGTTCACTGTCTGTGCAAACTCATAGACCAGGCCTTGTTTGGAATATATCCCTCATGAAAAACCTCGCAGTACTCGCTATCACCCTGCTTATGACCGGCTGCGGCAGCTTCCTTGCCGCGGTGGACGCGCCCGCCATAGAGGATGACCCCGGGGAGCGTACCCGCGGCGCAAGAGTCGAAGACGGCTCTATCGAGAAGAAGGGCATCGTCAATATCGGCGCCCGGGACGAGCGCTTCGACGATGCGCACATCAATGTCAACAGCTACAACGGCTACGTGCTGATAACGGGCCAGGTCCCCACAGCAGATCTCAAGGAACTGGCCTCGGACGTAGTCAGGCAGATACGCGGCGTGCGCCGCATCTATAACGAGCTGGAAATCGCCGGTAATACCACTGCCCTGGTGCGATCCAGCGATACCTGGCTAACCACCAAGGTTAAAACTGCGCTGATTGCCGCCGACGATATACAGGGTGGCCGGGTACAAGTGGTAACGGAGAATGGTGTGGTGTACCTGATGGGCCTGGTCTCGCGCGCCGAGGCGGAACGCATCGTCAGCGTGGCGCGCTCTACCGGCGGCGTACAGAAAGTCGTGCAGATTTTTGAATGGATAGACTAGCGTCTGGCCTGCAACTGCCTGCTGCGCCCACTACTTGACCACCTTGAGCGACGGGCGCTTGCCACCGTTGCCACCATCACCCGGCTTGTCGCCGGCTGGCGAGGGCGGCTCGGGCGGCGGCAGGTCATCACCATCGAACACCATGCCCTGCCCGTTCTCCCGGGCATAAATACCCATCACCGCGTGCATGGGCACATAGACGTCTACTGGCACACCGCCAAAGCGGCCATTGAAGTGAACCGCGTCGTTCTCGATCTCGAGTTCAATAACGGCGGCAGGGGATATGTTCAGCACGATCTGGCCGTCTTTCACATACTGGCGGGGAACATCCACGCCGGTCTGTTCGGCGTCGACAAGAATGTAGGGCGTGCAGTCGTTATCCAGAATCCACTCGTAGAGTGCTCGCATTACATAGGGACGACTGGGAGACATGCTCATGACGAATACCGCCTGCTGCGGGAGGGTAGACCTGCGGCCTACAGACGCATTTCTCTCTCCGCCTCGGTAAGGCTGGCCTGGAAGGATTCACGGTTGAACAGGCGATCCATGTACGCGAGCAAGGGTTTGGTCTGCTTGCTGGCGCGAAACTCGATACCCAGGGTGGGCAAACGCCAGAGCACGGGGCCCAGGCAGCAATCCACCAGCGTGAATTCTTCACTCATGAAGAAGGGCTTCTCCGCGAAAATAGGCGCAACGGCCTGCAGGCCTTCCTTCAGTTCCTTGGTGCACTTCTCCACGACATTATCAGAGCGCGTGTTCTGTATCTGATCCACCAGCGCACACCAGTCTCGCTCGATGCGGTGGATAAACAGGCGACTCTCCGCTCGCGCCACGGGATATACAGGCAGCAGGGGTGGGTGCGGAAAGCGCTCGTCCAGATACTCCATCATCACCTTGGATTCGTAGAGCACGAGATCACGGTCGACGAGAGTAGGCAGGGAGTTGTAGGGATTCAGCTCGGCAAGCTCTTCGGGCGGATGCGTACCGTCGCATTCGACAACGTCAACGGTAACGCCCTTTTCAGCGAGAACAATGCGCACGCGGTGGCTGTAGTGACTGGTGTTGTCTGAAAAAAAGGTCATTGTTGACCGTTTGGCCACGACACCCATGGTATTCCCCCAAGGTTAAAGATAATTGTTCTTTTTGGTATTGCAGGGCGCCCAGTGCGCGGCGCCCTCACAGCGTCAGTGTACGTCTTTCCAGTACTCGCGGCTAAGCAGCGATGCAAATACAAAGAATACCGCGATAAACAGCAGCACATACACACCGATTCGCTGGCGCTCCATTTTCATGGGCTCACCGACGTAGGCAAGGAAGTTAACAAGATCGTACACCGCCGTGTCGAATTCCTCGGGGCTGAGCGCGCCCTCCTGCACCAGCTTGAAACTACCGCAGGGATCATCTTTCACAGCCTGATTGGTCAGGGGATCTACCTTGCCGCCCTTGTGCTGGCCCTGGGCGCAGGTTTGCAGACCTTGCAACTCAATCAAGGCGTGGGGCATGCCCACATTCGGGAACACCTTGTTGTTGACCCCCATCGGGCGGCTGGGGTCTTCATAGAATGTGCGCAGATAAGTGTACAGATAGTCCGTACTGCGCGCCCTCGCG
>JAZBPS010000361.1:0-7959 GCA_036353375.1 Halieaceae bacterium
ATTTGGCATCCAGCCCCAGGGCCACCTCGCACCCACAGAAGTGTTTGAAATGCCCGCCAGCGCGCTGGGCAGCGTGGTGGACCCCTCGGTCACCACAATTCTTGGTATCCGCGGCACCGCGCCCGATGCCGGCGACCTGACCATCAGCAACAGCGATAACCCGCGCACGCCGGGTCGCGACTACCCGGGCAGCGAACAGGAAGTCCTGCGGGGCACACTGAACATAACCCGGGATTTCGACGACCTGTTCGGGCTGGGTCCGGCACAGATCATCTCGCTCACGCATCTGGCGGAAACGGATTCCTTCCAGTACCAGGACTTCAACGCCTTCGGCCGCGCCGATGATTTCCCCGCCTACGGCGAAATCTGGATTGATAACGACACCAGCCTGTTCAGCCAGGAAGTCCGCATACAGTCCACCGGTGACGGCCCCATTACCTGGACAGTGGGTGCGGAGTACTGGCAGGAGAACCGCGACGTGCTCAACGGCGGCGTGACCTGCCTCACCTATGCGCCACCGTTCCTGACGGAAGACTTTGCCCCCACCTGCGGCTCTTTTGTCGCCGACGTGGGCACCACGCTGCCGCGCAACCCGGACCTGTGGACCCGCGATATCGAGCACTGGGCAGCCTTCGGCCTGATTGGCTGGGAGATCAACGACCAGTGGGAGGTTACCCTTGAGGCACGCTACGTCGATGAAGACCTGGACGTCAGCGGGCCGGACCTGGATAACTCCATCATCGACCCGCTTAATATCTTCGGCGGTGGTGCCGTGTTGTTCCCCACACCCGCCGGGCAGGTGCGCGCCTCCACGGCGGATAGCTATATCGCTCCCAAGGCGACCGTGCAGTATCGCCCCAGCGACAACGTCATGACCTACCTGTCCGTCGCCCAGGGCGTCAAACCCGCCGGCATCAGCACGGTGAACGGCGGTGGCGGCACCTTCCAGCCCGACCAGGGCCGCTTCGACCAGGAGCAGGTGATCGTTTACGAGCTGGGCTGGAAAACCGACCTTGCCGACCAGCGCCTGCGCCTGAACGGTGCGTTGTTCTTCCAGGACTTTACCGACAAGCAGGTCACCAGCCAGGTGCCCGACGACAACGGCTTCCTGGTGGCAAGGGTTCTGAACGCGGATGCCGAGGTGTATGGCGCCGAACTGGACGTCACCTGGTTCGCTACCGACAAGCTGCGCCTGCAGGCCGGCTACACCTTCCTGGAGTCGGAATTCACGGACTTCACCCAGCTGACCAGCAGCGCGGGCGCCATTGCCTACACCGGTGGCTGTGAACTGGTCACCACCTCCGCAGGCATCAATACCTGCCGGGTGGATTTCACCGGCAATGAACTGGAGCGCGTACCGCAGCACTCCTTTGTCGGTATTGCCAGCTACCGCAGCGAGCTGACAGCAAACACGGACTGGTTCGTCGAATTGCAGAGCACATTCCGGGATGAGCGGTACTCCAACCAGGGTAACCTGCTTAAGTTCGACAGCTACTGGCTTACAGATCTGCGCCTGGGCGTGGCCGGGCAGAACTGGGAGGTGATCGCCTACGCGGACAACCTGTTCGACGACGATACCATTCGGGACGGCTTCAACACCGGCGGCTACATCCGCGACTTCTTCCTCGCGGGCCCCACCTTCGTACTGCCGGATAGCGCGCAGTTCTACCTGCCACCGCCGCGTATGGTCGGCGTGCGGGCTTCCTACCGCTTCGGTCAGTGAAGCCCCTGTCTGCCAACCCCGGCCTGACCGGTTTGACGGCTGCCAATACCACGCTGGCGCCGCCGCAACGCGGCGCCGGTTCGCTGCGCAGCGAGGTACAGCCGTCTCCGCTGGCGAACCTTGCGGCGCTGGTGATGGTGCTGACCGGCATTTCGCTGGCCAACACCATCCTCGCCTTGCAGAACGCCTGGATCGCCCCACCCGCCCCGGGCTACACCTCTACCTCCATGACCCTGGGCGCCCTGGGCCTGGCGCTGATATGGAAAGGCCTGCGGGCCGGCGATGCGCCGGGCAGCATACTGGGCTACATGGGCGGCACCCTGATCTGGGTGGGCTTCTTCGAGTGGACCTGGTGGAGCTGCTCTCACTGGCTGGGCATTCAGCCACTGATGGTAGGGGGTCAGCCGGTGCTGCCGCCGTCACTGTTGCTGGTGCAGGCAAGCAGCATGATTTTCCTGCCGCTGCTGCTGCTGACTGGCACCAACAAGGACACCCGCTGCCGCATGGTGCTCTGGTTCAGGCGACGTATGGGCCTGCACATGCCCCGGGATGCCGGCCACAGCCATCACGCGGCCAGGGTCAGCGCTACCGAGACGGTGTTCATCATCTGGTTTGTTTATCTGCTGAATATCACGCTTTATGACCCGCGACTGCTGGGCCGCAGCGTTGAGGTACACCATGCGGCCTCCATCGTGATCGGCGTCTGGGCGCTGTACCTGGCCGTGAAGTTGCTGCGGGTACCACAGATCGGGCCGGCCATTCGCTACGCCATACCCACTGCCTACTTTCTTTCCATTCCGCTGGACTCCATGGCACTGGCGGGCTGGTTTCCCGCCATGTGGGTGCAGCCCCAGACCTATCCGGGCTTTGCCTGGGGGGCGCTGGCGGTATTCACAACAGCCGCGGTACTGCTGTGGCGGGCTGACCGGCACAGCAGCGTGGCACCGCGCGGTGCCACCTGATGGAGAAGGGCCAGTAAGTCGACTCTTCAGCCTCCTGTAACCCTCGGAATGACCAGTTCGTGAAAATCCTGTACATCATCATCGGCGCGCTTGTCGCGCTGCTGTTGCTTCTGCTGGCGGTGATGTGGACCCCCGACAGGGACAGAGCCACGCTGGAGGCGCAGTATCTGGAAAGCCCCGCAGATCTGGTCACGGTCATCGATACCACCCTGCACGTACGGGACACAGGGCCTCGTAGTGCACACGCCGTGCTCATGCTGCACGGCCTGGGCGCCAGCCTGCACACCTGGGAACCCTGGGCTGAAGCACTGCAATCGCAATACCGGGTATTGCGGCTGGATATGCCAGGCGCCGGACTCTCGCCACCCGACGCGAAGAACAACTACAGCGACGAGCGGATGATCAGCCTGATAACGGCCTTAATGGACGACCGCGGACTGCGCACCATCGACCTGATCGGCCATTCCATGGGCGGGCGAATCGCCTGGCGCTTTGCCGCGGCACAACCGCAACGCCTGCGCAAGCTGGTGCTGGTGGCACCGGACGGCTTCGCCAGTCCGGGGTTTGAATACAACCAGACGCCCGAGGTGCCGGTGGCGATGGAGGCAATGCGCTATCTTCTGCCAGAGTTCCTGTTCCGCGCCAATGTCGAGGCCAGCTATGCAGATCCGGACCGGCTGACCGAGGCCAACATGCAGCGCTACTACGACCTGGTGCTGGCGCCCGGCAACCGGGCCGCACTGCTGGAACGCACCCGACAGACACGCCTGCAGCCGCCACCGCCCATTCTCCAGACAATCGCCACACCCACCCTGCTGGTCTGGGGTGAGCAGGACCAGATGATCCCCTTCGCCAACGCGCGTGACTATCTGGCACACCTGCGCAATGTGGAGCTGGTGAGCTTCGACGGCTTGGGCCACGTACCGCATGAAGAAGCACCACAACAGGTGCTGCCGGCAGTAGAGAAATTCCTGGGCACGCCGCCGCCGGGCTGAGCCCGGAACTCCCTGCCTACAGGCGCGGTAGACGCTGCTTCGCAGCCTTCGGACTATCGACTAAACTGCTTCAGCCGGTGGCACCTGACAAGCCATGTGTCCGGCACGCATACAGGAGACTCCCTATGCCCGGGACCACACTGGCTACAAAACGACTTCGCTCATTCAATCACGCTGGCTTCGCTACGGCCCTGGCGCTGGGCCTGCTGCTGGTGCAGCCCGCGCATGCCGAACATGACCCGACGACCTGGTACGTGAAGGACTATGCCGCCCTCTGGGCTGGCACGCCGGGCGAGGACATCGACAAGATACTCAGCCATTACGCAGAGATGGTGACCACCCACAATGCGGACGGCAGCATAGACATCACGCCGCGGGAGGCCTGGCTCAAGGAACCCATGGCGGAGTGGCTGGCGGAGGGCTGGATGACCGCCACCCTGCAGACGGTCGAAACAGACCAGCTCAATGAAGGCACCGCCGTATTCAAAGCCAAGTGGCTGGACCAATATGAAGACGGCTCGGAAGAGTTTTCCTGCGGCTGGTATCTCGCTAACCACCTTGGCGGTCGCTGGCAATTCACCGGCTACACAGACATCGACTGCGAAGCCCACAGCCTGTAACCGAAGCGCGACCCCGACGGGAAGGATCACCACGTGGCAAAGAAAACCGACAAGCAGCTGGGCATGGACCGACCCATCACTCGGCGCGACCTGATCCACGATGCCGCTGCCGCGGCAATCGGTCTGGGCCTGCCCCTGGGCGGGTTTGCACAGACCGACCCGGAAAGCGTAGACCCCAGGGTGTACCCGCCGACACGCACAGGCCTGCGCGGGTCGCACCCGGGTTCGTTTGAGGCGGCCCACAAATATGCCCGGGACGGGCAACCCCTGCCCGCGGCAAAGCCCACCGGCGAGCACTACGATGTCGTGATCGTCGGTGCCGGAATCTCGGGGCTGGCAGCGGCGCAGTTCTACCAGGAAAAATACGGCAAGGACGCGCGCATCCTGCTGCTGGAAAATCACGACGATTTTGGTGGCCATGCGCGGCGCAACGAATTTCATCAAAGCGGTGAAATGCGCCTGGCACTGGGCGGCACCCATAATCTTGAGTACTGGAACTTCAGCGATACTGTAAAGCGCGTCATGGACGAGCTTGGCGTCGACATCAAACGCATGCTCGAGACGCAGGAGTTTGACTACGGCTATAACGGACGAA
The DNA here is from genome assembly GCA_036353375.1 of Halieaceae bacterium. GTDB lineage: Bacteria > Pseudomonadota > Gammaproteobacteria > Pseudomonadales > Halieaceae > JANQIO01. The sequence continues at coordinate 4,896 of JAZBPS010000361.1, forward strand.
ACGGCAGTGCCATCTGGTTTGACGAGGCCACCTACGGCGAGAACAAGCTGGTCACCGGCATTGATCTCTCGCTGGTGGAGAGTGAAGAGCAGATCGCGCTGATCGACGAATTTCCCATCAGCGCAGAGGCGCGCGCGCAGCTCAAGCGCTTTTACACAATGCGCAAGAACGTGGTCGCGGACATGAGCGAGAGCGAGGCGGAAGCGTACCTGTGGTCCACGCCTTACTTTGATTTTCTGCGGGAGCACGGTGGGCTGACCGATGAGGCACTGCAGCTGTACAACAAGCTCACTCACGGCAGTTGGGGCACCGATGCGCGCAATCTTGCGGTCGCCGAGGCACTGGAAACCCGCCTGCCGGGCTTACACTTGCTGGGTAGCGACGTTACCGGGGAAGGCTGGGATTACCCCGCTGTGCATTTTCCCGACGGCAATGCCAGTATTGCCCGCCTGCAGGTACACCGGCTGATCCCAGAGGCGGCGCCCGGCACCACCGCGCGCAATGTGGCCGCCCAGACCTTCGACTATGCAAAACTCGACAGGGCCGGCGCCAGGGTGCGGCTGCGGCTCAGCGCCACCGTTATGCACGCCAGGAACACAGCCACGGGCGTGGAAGTCGACTACATCAAGGGCGGCGAGGTACTGCAGGTGACCGCACGGCACTGCGTCCTCGCGTGCTACCACTGCATTATTCCCCACCTGTGCCCGGAAATGCCCGCGGCCCAGCGCGAAGCCCAGAAGTACCAGGTGAAGATCCCCCTGGTACTGACCAACGTGCTGCTGCGCTCCAGCGCGGCGCTGGACAAGCTCGGGATCGCCGGTGTGGACTGCCCGGGACGGATGTTTGCCAGCGTTTTCATGTTCAAGGGCTTCGATATAGCGGGCTACGAACACCGGTTTGCAGATACCGGCGCCGTGCCGCTCACCTTCTGGGGCATGATTTCGCCGCCACAAGACCTGCAAGACGTTAAAGCGCAAAACCGGGCATCGCGCGCGAGGATGCTGGAAATGAGCTTCGAGGATTACGAGCGCGAAATACGCACCGTCCTCGACGGCATGCTGGGACCTGCAGGGTTTGATGTGCAGAAGGACGTGCTGGCCATCACCGTCAACCGCTGGCCCCACGGCTACTCCCACGAGTACCTGAGCCTGTTTGACCCCCAGTGGGCACCCGGTGAGGCACCCCACGAGATCGCCAGCAAACCTTTCGGCAATATCACCATCGCCAACTCGGATGCCGGCGCCTACGCCTACACCCACGGCGCTATCGACCAGGCCTTCCGGGCCGTGCAGGAACTCGGCTGACAGGGGCTTGTGTCAGAAGCATAGACGCCGTGGCTGGATAGATGGCTGAGAAAGCGGACGTAATTGTCGTCGGCGCAGGGCTTGCGGGCATCGCAGCGGCACATCACCTGCGCGCGGCGGGATTGACCGTGATTGTACTGGAAGCCCGGAGTGCAGCCGGCGGTCGCACCCGCGCCAGCCAGGCGCTGAGCCACCCCGTGGACCTGGGAGCAAGCTGGCTCCATGGCACCAGGGACCACCCGCTTTACGATATGGCCCTGGCACTGGGCCTTGAGTACTTTCGCGCCGACGAGGACAGCCTGAAGGTATTTCGCGAAGACGGCACGCCGGAGCCCGTCGCGCTGGACGTCATGGATACCTTCGAACGCGCGCTGGAAAAGCTGGGCCGCAAGGCCGCGCGCAGGGACAGCGTTGCTGACCGCCTGCACCTGTTGCCCGACGAGCTCAACAGCGCCCTGCCTGAAACGCTGCGACAGTTCCTGCTTACCACGGTACTGGAGGAGGAGTATGCCGCCAGTGTCGACGATCTCGCAGCGGCCGCGCTGGAGGAAGGTCGCGATATGCGGGGCGCTGACGCCATACTCAAGGACGCCTATGCCAGCTTGCTGAAGACGTTGCTGCAGGATCTGGACGTTCGACTGAACTGCGTGGTGGAGTGCATCGATTACCGCAACCCGTCGGTGACCGTATCCACCAGTACACATGCCTACACCGCAAAACAGGTGATCGTGACAGCGCCCCTGGGCGTGCTGAAGGCGGGGGACATTCGCTTCAAACCCCGGCTCCCCACTGACCACCAGCGCGCCATCGACGCGCTGGGCATGGGGCTGACCAATAAGCTTTTCCTCGAGTTCCCGGAGGTATTCTGGGATGCCAGCATACAGGTGGTGGGCTACCAGAACTCCCAACGCGGTCGCTGGATGTCCTGGTATGACTACAGCGCGGTTACGGGCGCGCCAATTTTACTGGGTTTCTGCACCGCGCAAGGTGCGAAGGAGGTGGAAGCCCTGGACGATGACGCAACCGTGGCGGATGCCATGGCAGTGCTGCGCCGAATTTACGGCAACAGCGTTCCTGCACCGGAGTCATGGGTGATCACGCGCTGGGGACAGGATCCGTTCTCCCGCGGCGCCTATTCCTATCTGAAAGCCGGCGCAAAATCCTCCCAGCGTAAAACCCTGGCGTCACCCCTGGCGGGGCGGCTGCTGTTGGCCGGGGAGCATACGGATCGTCGCTACCCTGCAACCACCCATGGCGCCTGGCGCGCCGGCAGCAAAGCGGCCAAGCGCGTGCTCAAGCTACGCGGTAAAAAATAACGCCGCGGCTGATCTATTGCACAGGGCCGACCTGGGCCTGCAGTCCGGCCAGCTGGCTGCCGTCTACGCTGTAGAAAAGCGCTGACTGAAGACTGCCCGCAAAGTAGTTCGTAGGGTCCGGGGCGCGCGCTATCTGGCCCGCGACCAGCGCCATATCAAACGCTGAAAGCTGGTTGCCAGGCACGCCATCGGGGGCCGTCATGATCACGTTCAACACCGTTCCGCCGCCCGGTGCCGCCGCCGTCCAGCGATGAAAACTCACGTCCCGCCGGCCCGGGACCTTGATACCGTCGATCGCAGTCAACACACCGAAGGCAGAAGCTTCAGCCACCGTGGGCACGCTGAACCGATACTGTGCGGCGCCCACCAGTGTGCCGCCTGTGCTCCCGGATACCGACACCCTGGCCTGGCGTGCGGGGCGCAAAAAGCCCACCTTGCCAATGG
>JAZBPS010000362.1:0-3129 GCA_036353375.1 Halieaceae bacterium
CCGGGAATCCCGAGCGGCCAGCATGAGCGCTTGATGCAAAGGTTTCAGCGGGGCGAATCGCAGCAGACAGATGGCGCCGGCTTGGGTTTGTCCATTGTGCAGCAGATCTGCGACCGGTACCGTTTTGAGCTGACACTGACCGACAATCCCTCGGGGCCGGGACTGCTGGTGGCCGTGATCATGCCGTGATCATGCCGCCGGGCACGTGAGTCCCCATGAGATCGAGACAGAACCGGTGAAGACCCAGCTTGACGCAAGCGCTACGGTTGATGCGAAACAGGGTTTCCCCTCGGCATAAAAAATACTTAAAATGTGACGCATTTAACAGAACGCAAAGGTGGCAAGGGAAATGAGACTCAAGGTGTTGGCGTCGGTCGCAGCATTGCTTGCGAGTTCACAGGCAATGGCCTGGGGGGATCTGTTGGGGACCGTTCTGCAGGGCGCGGCCCAGCAGGCGGTAAGCTCGGCGGTACAGCAGGCGACGCAACCTGCGGCACCGGCGCCGGGCTATGCTCCGGGTGTTGCAGCCAATCAGCCATACGGTGTCGGTGGTTGCGTGCAGAATGTTCCGGCGGGTCCGCCGGGAACGCACGCAGATGCGGATGGCAACGGCTGCGTGACTCACCTGGAATACTCCAATTACGTGAATTACCTCGCCAGCACGGCGCCGCAGTACCTGAACGGTGGTGCGCCAGCAGCCGTCGTTCCCGGCACCGCGCATTACGGTGCTGTCCAGCCGGTGCAAAACGGCAATGCCACCGCGGCTGCGGCGACTGCCGCCGCGACCGCGCTGGCAGTGCAACAGGCGCAGGGTGCCGGCGGCAATCCCGCGGCAGTCAACACCGCGGTACAGGGGTTGATGGGCCTGTTCGGGCAATAACTGCCCGCGTTTGCTGCAAAGTGAAAAGAAGCCCGGTTTGTCCCGGGCTTTTTTGTCAGCAGCGGATTGAGCAGGCAGCGGTGATACTTGGCCGAAATGCCATCCGCTCGAGCGGGCATTGGGTCGCTTCCGATAGTGCATGCGAGCCTGCTAACCTTTTACCTTTGCAGAAGACGCAACGGGAGTGGAGGATGATTTGCAAGCGCTGCCTGGTGAGCGGCCGGGTTCAAGGGGTCTGGTTTCGCGATAGCACCCGGCGCAGGGCCGAGCAACTCGGACTCACTGGCAGTGCGACCAACCTTGGCGACGGCTCGGTCGAAGTGATCGTCTGTGGCGAACCCCGGGCGGTGGATGAATTGTGCGCCTGGCTATGGGAAGGCTCGCCCATGTCACGCGTCAGCGCGGTGCGCTGCGAGGATGCCGCGCCGTTCACAACCGATGGCTTCGCCATCGCCTAGGCGGCACGCAGCATGGGCAGCAGGAAGAAACTGGTCAAAAGGCTGCACGGGCTGATCGATCGGCTGGAAACACTGTTGCCGGAGAACGAAGCGGCGGTTGATTGGTCGTACACGGCTTATCAGTGGCGGGATGGACGCCTGCAAGGCGTGGCGCAACCGCACCTTTGCGCACTCGACGACCTGCTGTGCATGCAGCGCCAGAAAACCGAGGTGCTGCGCAATGTACGCCGGTTCCTGGGAGGCAGGCCGGCCAACCATGTCCTCTTGTGGGGTGCGCGCGGCACGGGCAAGTCGACCCTGATAAAGGCGGTGTTCCACGAACTGTCCGGAGCGGGCCTGCGCCTGCTCGAGATGGATGCCGCGCACCTGCATGAGCTGCCGCGTCTCGCGGAGCGAATTCGTGACCGTGATGAGCGTTTCCTGCTGTACTGTGACGATCTCTCGTTCGAGGCGGACGATCCGAGTTACAAGACATTCAAGGCCATGCTGGAGGGCTCCATCGCCGCGCCACCGGAAAACCTGTTGATCTGCGCCACCTCAAATCGTCGCCACCTGATGCCCGAGTTCCAGCAGGAGAACCAAGAGACCCGCTACCTGGGCGATGAGGTCCACCCCGGCGAGAGTGTCGAGGAAAAAGTCTCCCTGTCGGAACGATTCGGCCTGTGGCTGTCTTTTTATCCTTTCCGGCAGGAAGAGTACCTGCAGATCTGTGGCCACTGGCTGCAGCGGCTTTCCGGGCAGCGACAGGATCCGGGCAGCTATCGCGAGGCGGCCGTACAGTGGGCGCAGCAACGTGGCGCGCGTTCCGGCCGGGTGGCGCGCCAGTTTGCGATCGACCATCTCGCGCAACAGGACTGATCACACGTCAGCAGGCATCATCAACGCGCAGTCGGGGTTTTCATGGAGGCCCGGGAGGGCTCGGCGCGAATCGCCAGCGAACCCAGGCCCACTCCCTGCGGGTGTTGATTGGCGTCGGGCACCTTGCGCAGCCTTTTCCACAGTTGCTGGTGGTCGATATGGCCGTCCAGCAACTCCCGGTATCCCTGCACGATGCCGGGCACCTGGTCGCCGGGTTCGTCCACCAGTTCGATCCGCATATGGCGAATGCCGGCGGCTGCCAGCGCCTTGCTGTAGGGCGCCGCGGATTGGGCTTGGGCGTTGAACACCGTGTTGCGGCAGCCGATGTCTGCCAGGACCAGGTGATCGCCACCAGCCGGGTCGCGCACATGGACCCGGTGGCGCTCGCAGGGACGGCCACAATCGCGGTAGCTGTTGCCTTCTGAGAGGAACCGGGCGAACACGCAGTACTCGGTGTGAAAAATCGGCAGGTGATGATGCACGATCAGTTCCACGCGCGCGCGCTGCCCGGCCGGCAGTGCGGATGCCAAGGCCTGCAATTGTGCGGCGTTCACGTCGTGCGTGGGCGTGAGTCGCGACAGCCCACTATCGAGCAGACTTTGCATGCTCAGCACGTTGGCCGCATTCAGCGAGAAGTCGCCCCACAATTCGGGGATGACGGTATCGGCGTCGAATCTTCCCCCACTGCCACCGAGTGACTGGAGGTGCTGTAACAGCCCATTGGAGCGGACCAGCAGGGCATCCGCTTGCAGACGCAGCAGGTAGCGTACCAGGCGCTCCTCACCGGGTTTGAAAACGCGTGGCGCCGCGACGATCAGGCGTTTACCCGAGGCCTTCACCCGCTCGCAGGCCTGTTTGAGTCCATGGACTTCCAGAAAGTCGAGAACGATTTCCTGCAGCCAGGTGATGCCAAGGGCTGCTTCGACCTGTGCG
>JAZBPS010000363.1:0-2945 GCA_036353375.1 Halieaceae bacterium
AGCAGCTGATCCTGCCGGGCGCGTCGCTGCATACCTGCAGGCGTACTTTCATCGTAGACCGGCAGGATTTCGCAGATTATGAAGGGTCGGAGTTCCCGGAGACTACCTGCCGACCCTGCTATTACCTCATACTCCCCACCCTCGACGTCAATTTTTATGAGGGCGATCTCGCCCGGCTTCCTGTAGCCGAGGAATTCATCCAGGGGAATGCCGGCAACGGTTTCCGTTAGCCCGTAAAAGCCCGGGTTGCGGAACCCGTCCACGATGGTAGCGCCCTGGCCGGTTGCACCATCGGAATGAAGCTGCCGCACTCCTGGTCGATCGAGCAGGGCCATCGGGTATATTTCACAGTGAGGAATATGGTTGCACTGGACCAGCCGCGCCAGGTAGCTGCAGCATCTATTGTTCGGTTCAAACGCAATGTAGCCCCGCTCGCGGTCAACCGCCTTGAACTTGAGCAGCGACTGGCCCAGGTTGGGACCGACGTCTATGACCTGGCCCCGCCGCTGATCCAGGATATGGGAAATCAGTGGCATGAACTCCGTTTCCTGCTCCCTCAGGAGATCGGTCCCTGTACCTCCAAGAACAGGTATGCGCCACCGCTGCCCGTAGAGATTACGGCAAACATTAAAGTTGATGAGCCTCAAGAGCCGTTTCAGTAGCCTGACGAACATTTCCCGGGCGATACTCCGGTCCGCTGGTTGGATCCCAGTTTAGCTGACAAACAATCCCTGCCGGCTTGGCTGCCGAACCCGGGCCTCTTACACTGTCGGCCGGGATACCGTCTCGGGTCCGTTGGGGATTCGAGCCGATTGTACCCGGTCTGGGAGTGGGTTGATGTGGACTTACTGGATGCTGTTTGCACTGCCAGCCATCGGCGCTATCAGTCAGCGGCACCTGCTCGCAACTTCCCAGCGGGCCGCCTGGTGGTGTCTGTGCGGAATACTGATAGTCTCTGTCGGCCTGCGCTTCGAGGTCGGGGGAGACTGGTTCAACTATCTCGGTCACTTCACCTCGATGCGCTTTTATTCCCTGCTGGCGCTCTGGGACAGGGGAGACCCCGGTTATTACTGGATAAACTGGCTGGTATTCCACAGCGGCGGGAGCATTGTCTGGGTCAATCTGATCTGCGCCGGTATTGTGGTCGCCGGTGTCAGCCGCTTTGCCCGCCATCAGCCATTGCCCTGGGTCGCGCTGGCGGTTGCCGTTCCCTATCTGCTGATCGTGGTGGCGATGGGTTATACCCGGCAGGCGGCGGCGCTCGGGTTTGCCATGATCGGGCTGGCGGCGCTGGGTCAGTATCAGATCCGCCGGTTTGTGGCCTTCGTTTTCATCGGCGCGCTGTTTCACAAGTCGGCGGTACTGCTGTTACCGATAGCTGCACTGGCAGCGACCCGGAACAGGCTCTGGACCGCGTTCTGGGTCAGCATCATCGCTGCTACTGGTAGCTACCTCTTTCTGGCGGAGTCAGCGGAAGTTCTCTGGGAGAATTACGTCCAGGCCAACTACCACTCCAGGGGTGGAATGATCCGGGTGATGATGAATGCAGTGCCCTCGGTCTTGCTGCTGAGTTTTCGAAACCGGCTTTTCTATAATGAACAGGAGCGGCGTCTCTGGCTGTGGATGGCGGCGCTTTCCCTGCTGACCGTGCCGCTGGTCCTGGTCTCCTCGACGGCGATTGATCGACTGGCGCTCTACTTCATACCTATCCAGATGTTCACCTTTGCTCGCCTGCCTTTACTCGCGGTGGAGCGGCAGGGGTATCAGCTGATCGTAGCAGGCATCGTCGCCTATTACGCTGCCGTACTTTTTGTCTGGCTGAATTACGCGAGCCACGCCTATGCCTGGCTTCCCTACCGCAACTACCTCTTTCTCTAGTCGGATGCTGAAACCTGCCTGCAGTCAGCGTACCGGCGTCATCGCAGCTGTACTGCGGGTCGGCTGCTGCCAGCTGGCCACCCGCTGCCCGATCCTGCCCGGGCTATACCTGAGTATGCCGTAACCCATGCCGGTCATCAGCCTGTCAGCCAATACCTCCTGGTACCTCTATAACTTTCGCGCCGCCACCATCCGGGCTCTCCAGAAAGAGCGCTTCGACGTGGCCTGCGTGTCGCCAGAAGATGCCTACAGCCGCAGGCTGGCTGAGGAGCTGGGCTGTCGCTGGCTCCCTTTGGCCATGAATAATCAGGGCAGCAATCCACTGGCGGAGACCGGCCTCGTATACCGGTTTCGGCGCCACTATCAAAGGCTGCGGCCCGCCGCGGCCCTGCACTTCACCATCAAGAACAACGTCTACGGCACCTGGGCCGCTCGCAGCCTCGGAATTCCCGCCATCAATAACGTATCCGGGCTCGGCACGGCCTTCATCCATCCCGGCCTGACCGGAGGTATCGTGCGCCTGCTGTACCGGACCAGCATGCCCCTGGCGCACCGGGTGTTCTGCCAGAACGAGGAGGACCGCCGGCTGCTGCTGGACACCGGCCTGGTGCCCGGGCGCCGGCTGCAGCTGGTGCCCGGCTCCGGAGTCGACCTGCAGCGTTTCCAGCCGACCGCGCGCGCTGCGGAGCAAGACCGGTTTCGTTTCCTGTTCGCCGGCCGCATGCTGGCGGACAAGGGGCTGCACGAGCTGGTTGCCGCGATGAGGGCGATCAACCGCGATCGCGTCCGCTGCGAGCTGTGGCTGTCCGGCTTCCCCGGCGTGAGCAATGTCTCGGCGATAAGCGAGCAGCAACTCGAGGACTTGGGCAGGCTGCCGGGCGTTCGATGGCTGGGCCCCAGCGACCGGATGGAGAGGCTCTACGCACAGGTCGATTGCGTGGTGCTGCCCTCCTACCGCGAGGGCATACCCCGCAGTGTACTCGAGGCGGGCGCGATGGGGCTGCCGTGCGTGGTAACTGACGTGCCCGGCTGCCGCAGTGTCATTACCCACGGCGAGAACGGCCTGG
>JAZBPS010000436.1:0-2572 GCA_036353375.1 Halieaceae bacterium
CCATGCGGTGCAGCCGCGCGGGTTTCAGCCGCAGCCGCGGCCCGAAGATCTCGTGGTCGGGCAGGAAGCGCACCGAGGTGCCGCGGCGGTTCGGCGCCGGCCCGATCTCTTCAAGCCCGCCTTGCGGCAGCCCGCGCGCGAAGCTCTGACGATAAAGCTTGCGGTTGCGCGCGACCTCGACCTCCAGCGTTTCGGAAAGCGCATTGACCACCGAGGCGCCGACGCCGTGCAGACCGCCCGAGGTGGCGTAGGCCTTGCCCGAGAACTTGCCGCCGGCGTGGAGCGTGGTGAAGATCACTTCCAGCGCCGACTTGCCGGGGAATTTCGGATGCGGGTCGACCGGCACGCCGCGGCCGTTGTCGCGGATCGCGCACGAGCCGTCGGCGCGCAGCTCGATCTCGATGCGCGTGGCGTGGCCGGCGACGGCCTCGTCCATCGAGTTGTCCAGCACCTCCGCGACCAGATGGTGCAGGGCGCGCTCGTCGGTGCCGCCGACATACATGCCGGGGCGCTTGCGGACGGGCTCCAGCCCCTCCAGCACCTCGATCTGATCTGCGCCATAGGCCTTCGACGCCGCCTCCTCCGCGCGGAAGAGGTCGTCGGGCTTCGGGACGGAGGCCATGGCCGGCCCCTCCTTTCATTGCTCTGCTCGACCCCGAGTAAGCCGGAAAGCCGACGATCGCGCAACGGCGGGAAAGCGAAAACCGTCAGGACCCGCCGACGACCCTTCGGGTCGCTCGGCATCATGGCGGAGGATCATTTGCATGAGCAGCTTCTACTCCGCGCGCATCGGCTCGGACCCAACCCGTCGCCCGAGACCGGCGCCAGCGGCTCGAAACGCCGACTTGTCGGGTCTTGCGGGACAACGGGATGCCGGTTCGCTCTCGGCGCGAGGCGAGGCGCATGGCGGGCGGGATCGCGGAGACGACGCTGTCGGCGGCGGAGCTTCGCCAGGAGGCGGCGCGCACAAGGGGCGAGGCGTTCGGCCGAGCGCTCGCGTTGGCGTTCGTGCTTGGAAAGCGCGACCGCACAAAGGCGGCGCGGATCGGCGGTCGCTACGCGACAGGGTCGACCGCTAAGGCGCAGATGGTCCGGCGACCCGACTGCGATCGGTCGAAGCGAGCAGGCCGGGCAGGAAATCGGGCTCCCGCGCCGCGTAGCGCGCCTCCGCCTCGGCGATGTAGCCGCGCGTGACCGGAACCGAATCCAGCTCCCTCCCGAGCTGGAGTTGCATGACCGAGCTGGTCGAGAAGCGGAACACGCCCTCCACCGCGGCGAGATAGAACTCCCACATCCGCTTGAAACGTTCGTCGTAGCGCTCGGGCAGGTCGTCGCGGACCGCGGCGAAGCGCGCGCGCCACTCGCGGATTGTCAGCGCATAATGCAGCCGCCAGATCTCGACGTCGAGCGTCCACAGCCCGCTGTGCTCGATGGCCGCCAGCGTCTCCGACATCGCCGGCGCGTAGCCGCCGGGGAAGATGTATTTGCGCAGGAACGGGCTGGTTCCGCCCGGCGGCGCCTTGGTGGTGATGGCGTGGATCAGCGCCACGCCGTCCGGCCCCAGCCGGTCGCGCACCGCCAGGAAATACGCGCCGAGCTTGGCCGAGCCGACATGCTCCAGCATGCCCACCGAGACCACGCGGTCGAAGGTCTCCGTCACCGCGCGGTAGTCCATCAGCTCGAAGCGCACCCGGTCGGCCAGCCCCGCCGCCTCGGCCCGCGCACGCGCGATGGCGAGTTGCTCCTCCGCCAGCGTGACGCCAACCACCTCCACATCCGCCGCGGCGGCGAGATAGAGCGCCATCCCGCCCCAGCCGCAGCCGATGTCGAGCACGCGCTGGCCGGGCTCGAGCGCCAGCTTGGCCGCGATCCGGCGCTTCTTGGCGGTCTGCGCGTCCTCCAGCGTGGCCACGCCCTCGGGCCAGTAGCCGCACGAATACTGCATGTCGCGGTCGAGCATCAGCCGGTAGAGATCGTTGCCGATGTCATAATGATGCGACGCGTTGCGTTTCGCCGCCTCGGGCGTCGCGCCCATAACCATGCGCTTGCCGCGACGCGCCAGCCGCTTCCAGAAAATCTGCTTGGGCGTCAGGTCGAAGCGGCGGCGGTTGCGGTAGAAGAGCGTCAGCAGGTCATAGACGTCGCCCTTCTCGAAGGTGAGCGCCCCGTCCATATACGCTTCGCCGGCGTTGAGCTCGGGATTGAGGAAGATGCGCCAGTCGAAGGCGGGATCCGTGATGCGGATCGCCACCTCGGGCGCGTCTCCGCCCTGGCCGAATGTGTGAACCTCGCCTGCCGGCCCGGTCACGCGCAGCCTGCCGACGCGGATGCCCCGGTTGAGGAGGCGGGGCAGAAACTTCACGACGCCGCCGCCCGCGCGGTCACAGCTTGTCGAGGTCGTCGATGAAGGCGTCGATGTCGCCGCCGCGCTTGTCGACCATCGCCGCAAACTCCTCGCGCTGACTGATCGACAACGAGACGCCCTCGGCGACCACGTCGACAAGACGGGTCGGTCCCTCGCGGTCGTTGACCAGCCATTCCACCGCCACGTCCTGCGCATCCGGCGACTTGA
>JAZBPS010000364.1:0-2688 GCA_036353375.1 Halieaceae bacterium
GCTGCGCCAGTACTTTCGTAAACGTCTTGAACAGTGCAGCGTTATCTGCAGCGCGCAGGGCATCCTGATGCTCCAGTGCGGCCTCCAGCACACCCGGGCCGGTTTCCGTGTGCAAGCCTTCCAGAGGCATGCCCATTTGCTCACACAGCGCCAGCAGCTGGTGGTAGAGATCCTCATGGGTAGAACTGCGCAGCACGGAGTAGCCAAACATTCCCGGTGTCATCGGCTGCAGGTTGCGATATCCCTTTTCACGGATACTGTCCGGTGTTTCGTCAAACAGGAAAAATTCGAACTCTGCGGCAACCCGCGCGCTGTATCCCAGTTCCCTGCCGCGCTCCAGAACGCGCTTGAGGACACTGCGCGGGCACACCTCGGCGGCCGGGTGACCGGTGAAATCCGCCAGAAACAATGCACAGTTGGCTGACTCCAGCGGCAGGGCGCGGCAACTGGAGGGGTCGATCTGGGCCCAGGCATCGGGAAACGCGCGCTGCCAGCCGGTGTAGGAATCGTTGGCGTAGAGTTCGTCTGCACTGTCCCAGCCAAAGATCACGTCGCAAAAGCCGAACCCTTTATCCAGCGCAGAGAGGAATTTTTTTGCACTGACGTATTTGCCCCGCAATACGCCATCGAGATCGGTCACTGCCAGCTTGACGTTCTGGATGTTGTATTCCTGGATGAAGGCGCGCGCAGCGGCCCTGTCCTTGACCTGAGTGGGTTCCATGACTGCCTCTTCTGGGGTGGCGCGAGTCGGCCGGAAAGGGGCGCTGTGACCACGCGCGGATGCCAGTATCATAAACCCATGACCGCGCCTGAGCCACCGACCGCCTCACCGCCATTGCTGAGCATTATCGTGCCAGTGCTGGATGAGGCCGACATACTGGAAGCCCTGTTTGACTCGCTGCAGCCATGGCGGGACATGGCAGAGATAATAGTCGTCGATGGCGGCAGCGCAGACGACAGCGCGAGGCTATCCCGGCGGCTGGCGGACCGGGTGCTGCAGGGCGAGCGCGGTCGTGCGCGCCAGCAAAATACCGGAGCCGCCGCCGCGCGCGGTGATTATCTGCTTTTCCTGCACGCCGATTGTCGCCTGCGCATCGCGCCAGAGGTGTTTTGCCGCCGGCTGGCGCACTCGCCGCGCTGGGGCTTTTTTGATGTGCGCCTGAGCGGCAGTCACCCGCTACTGCGTATTGTGGAAATGTTGATGTGCCTTCGCAGCCGCACCACCCGGGTCGCAACCGGTGACCAGTGTCTTTTTGTCGCGCGGCCCTTGTTTGCGTCTCTGGGTGGCTTTGCAGATATACCGCTGATGGAGGACGTTGAGCTTTGCAAACGCCTGCGACGCATTGACAGGCCGGCGGTTCAGGGACCGCCGGTGCTGACATCGAGCCGCCGGTGGGAGCGCCACGGTGTGATTCGAACCGTGCTGCTGATGTGGAACCTGCGGCTGCGCTTCTGGCTGGGGGAGTCAGCGGACTCATTGCACCGCAGGTACTACTCCCGGTGAATTCGCAGTGGGGCGCGCGGTCGCATGGAGGTCGTTTATGAATGACCTGGTTATCGCGCAGCTGGCGCGGGAGCCGGTGCCGGGGGAAGTGAAGACGCGTATGCAGCCCGGCCTCTCGACACAGCGAGCCCTGGATCTGCACACGGCCATGGTTCGCTACATGGTCGAGCGGCTGTCGCCTTCGGCCTCGCTGGAGCTCTGGGTGGACGGCGCCGAGGACCACCCGCTATTCATTGAATGCCTGGCGCTGGGCGCGCGGCGCATAGTACGCCAGCCGCCTGGCGATCTGGGTGAACGTATGGCCCACATCGCGTCGGAACTTCTGCTGCTGTCGCGCAAGGTGGTGCTGGTTGGCAGCGATGCGCCGACGCTTGGCGCCGCGCAGGTCTCCGACATGTCACGTGCGCTGGACAGCGCCGATCTGTGCTTTGTGCCGGCCCTGGATGGGGGTTATGTCATGCTGGGGCTGCGCACCTTCGTGCCTGAAGTGTTCACGGGGATTGAATGGGGCACAGGGCGGGTTTTGTCGCAAAGCCTGGACGCGGCCGCTGCGGCGGGGCGGCAGGTGGAACTGCTGGAGCCGGTGCCCGATATCGACGTGGCGGAGGACCTGCGCTGGCTGCCGCCGGATCTTGCCTGGTAGGTCAGCCTCCGGCGAGCTTCACGGTGTAGCCGCGTTGCTGCAACTCGCCTTGCACCGTCTCGCGTACGTCACCCTGTATTTCTATGGTGTCGCCCTTGACGCTGCCACCCACGCCACACCGCTTTTTCAAGGCTTTCGCCAACGCTTTGAGCGCGTCCGGTGCGAGGGGGACGCCCTCAATGACGGTTACCGCCTTGCCACCGCGCCCCTTGGTTTCCTTGCGGATTCGCACAATCCCGTCGCCGCCGTATGCCGGCCGGTTACTCCCGCAGACGCAGCCCGCTACAGGTCGGTGGCACTGGGGGCAGAGTCTGCCGCCGTCGGTTGAATACACGGGACGGCTGTCGGACGGTTTGCGCAACTTCGGCATGGTGGCTGTGACAGGAAGGTAAAAACCCTATGATAGCGCATACGGTGTGGGCCCGTGTTGCTCGCCAAAGCTACTGCGCGTCGATACGCGCGGGAGCTGCGGGACAGCCCGGCGAAAGCGCGTAAGGTGAGAGAGGATGATGAACAAGGATTCTGATGAGAGTGGTATGCA
>JAZBPS010000365.1:0-4079 GCA_036353375.1 Halieaceae bacterium
ACAGCTGACGCTGGGCGGCCTGCTGGACGGTTGGCCGGCGCTGCAGTTGATCAAGCATGTGACCGAGCCCGCCTTGTATACCTTCGACCGCGATGAACTTGTGAGCTGGTTGCGGTCGCAGCCCGACAGCGCGGACCGGGTGTTCATCATCGGCCACAATCCGGCCCTCACGGACCTGATCAACTGGCTGGATACTGACGCTGCTCTGGACAACCTGCCGACGGCGGGTTTCGCCAGGCTCAGGCTCGACATCGACGCCTGGTCGGCGCTTGCGGGCGCTTGCGGTACGTTGCTGGACACGCTTTTCCCCCGCAACCTGGACCAACGTCCGTGTTAAAGCTGCTGCCTACCGCTATTCTGGTTGTGTTATCGATTACTGCAGGGCTGGCCGCCTGCAGCCAGCCGGCTACGGTGGAGGCAATGTTGCCCTGCCCGGACAGCCGAGGCCAGGTTTGCACAACCGAGTATCGTCCCGTGTGTGCGCTCGTGGGGAACAACGGGCGTACACAGTACTCCAACGCCTGCAGCGCCTGCAGCAACCCTGAGGTACGGGGCTATCTGCCCGGTCCCTGCGAGGGCAGTGCCAGGCCCGATTGAAACTGCGCCGCCCGCGCTGCCGTCGGTTGTGAGGCGCCACTCACTCCGGTAGAGTTCGCGGCCTCGGGGTCCGAGACTGCAAGGCAGCGCGAACGCAGGGAAAAACCACAGGAACACTATGACACTAACCACTCGTATTCTGATTGCCATGGTCATTGGCATAGGCCTGGGCTCGTTGCTGAACGTGCTGGCCGGCGTCATCTCGCCGGGTATACAGGCCTTGCTGGATACCTGGGTGATAGACGGTGTACTCGATGTGGTGGGGCGCATGTTTGTCGCCTCACTGAAGATGCTGGTTGTGCCGCTGGTGTTTGTATCACTGGTGTGCGGTGCGTCTTCGTTGGGCAACAATGCTCGGATGGGCCGCATCGCCCTGCGCACCGTACTTCTGTACCTGTTCACCACGGGTATTGCGGTCACCCTGGCGCTGGTGGTTGCGCTCGCAGTGGACCCCGGCAAAGGGGTCGACCTGCCCGGTGAGGCCGCTTTTGAAGCGGCGCCGGCGCCCTCCATCGCAGACGTCATCGTGGGTATTGTGCCGTCCAACCCGGTGCAGGCCATGGCGGAGGGCAATATGCTGCAAGTCATCGTATTCGCCCTGTTAATCGGCTTTGCCATTACCCGGTCGGGCGAAGCCGGCAAGCGCATCTGTGGCTTCTTTACCGATCTTGAAGTCATCATCATGAAGATTGTCGGCATGCTGATGCTGCTGGCCCCTTATGGTGTGGGCGCCCTGCTCACAAAGCTGTTCGCCCACCTGGGTTTTTCGGCCATTGTCGACCTGGGCAAATATTTCCTGACCGTGTTGTTTGTGCTGCTGTTTCACGGCTTTGTTGTATACAGCGGCCTGCTGAAGGCGTTGGTCGGACTGCCGCCGTCCGTGCTGCTGTACAAGATGCGCTCGGTCTGGGCGTTCGCTTTCAGTACGTCCTCCTCGGCGGCCACCATTCCCATCACCCTGCGGACGGTGGAGCGCAAGCTGGGTGTTAAGCCTTCTGTAGCCGGCTTCACTATCCCCCTGGGCGCGACGGTGAACATGGACGGAACGGCGATCATGCAGGGTGTGGCAACGGTCTTTATTGCCCAGGTCTATGGCGTTGACCTGTCCCTGGGCGATCTCGCGGCCGTGGTACTTACCGCCACGCTGGCATCGGTGGGCGCTGCCGGCGTGCCCGGCGTGGGTCTTATCACCCTGGCGCTGGTGCTGGAACAGGTGGGCTTGCCGGTAGAAGGCATCGCCATGATCATCGGCGTGGACAGGCTGCTGGATATGGTGCGCACATCGGTGAACGTCACCGGCGACGCCATGGTGTCCCTGGTGGTTGCCGAGCTGGAAGGGCAGGTAGATAAAACGATTTTCGGTGACTGGGATGCCGATTCGATGACCGCCCGCAATTACCAGACCGATGGCGATCCCTCGCGGCCTGGCTTCTTCGAGCAGGTTGCCCTGTCAGATGCTGATACGGAGGCCAATCGGCCGCCGCATTCGCCAGCACCCGTTAATCGGGAGCCCCGGGGATAACGCACTTGCGCAGCGCTGCGCGTTTCTTTCTGCGCCGCCCGGCCTAGAGCAGCTGGAACAGGCTTTCCTCGCCGTCGGCGTCTGAGGGCGTGCCGACATTCAGGGCGTTGGCAACCTGGTCAGCAACCCGCACGCCGCTCATATAGGCGCCGTGCACTGTCGCGTAGTGCGGCACCAGCGCTGTTGCCTCTCCTGCGACGTACAGGGTGCCCTCTACTGGCAGGCTGAGGCTGGCGCGCAGCGCTGCCGCGCCGGGACGTGCGAAAGAACGGCCCCCCTGACTGAAGGGGTCCCGGGACCAGTCTTTGACCTTGTGCCAGGCAAGTTTTCCCCCCAGCCCGGCCTGTCCGCTGGCTTCTTCCAGCCAGCGCAGCACGCGTGCCGTGGCGGCTTCCTGCGCCAGGCCGGTTAACTCACCCGCCGCAGTACCCGTGAAATGCCCCAGAACGCCCGTTGACGGCCCCAGGGGCGTGTCGAACAGTGAGAATCCATTGTTATCCCGCCAACCGGCAAGCGCGGTAAAGGGCTGTGAAAAGACCATGGGGACCACAACCTCCTCACTCATGGCGAGGCCTTTCAGGGCGGCGGCCATATCCGGGGGCAAGGGTGGGTCGATCTTGAGGGTGTTGCTCTGCAGAACCCCCAGCGGTACCGTGATAACCAGCTGCCGGCAGGTCAGGGCGGTACTGCTGCCGTTGAGCGTATAACTCACGCCCACCAACCCCGGGCGCCAGAATATCTCATCGACGACGCTGTTAAGCTGGATGCGCCCTTCAATCTCATGGGAAAGCCGTGCAGCGAGGGCGCTGTGGCCGGCGAGCAGCTGGAAGTCCTGATCGTGCCACGTGTGCCACAGCCCGCTATCCCGGACGACAGCGCTGGCGCTGATTGCGGTCGGATCCGCCCAGTCGAAGGGCGTGGCAGACAGGGCTATTTCCCTGTCTTCCGGGTTCAGTGCCAGCGTATCCAGGAAGGCGGCGTAGGACAGGTCGCCACTGCTGCGGTTATCCCAGGCCGTGGCGAGGCGTGCCATTACAGCGTCCCGTGCCTCGGCGGAACGCGGCGGCAGCGGACGGGTTGTGAACTGGAATTCGTTGACCAGGTCCCAGGTGCCGGCCTCGCTGCCGTGTATCAGGCTGGCGCCGAGTTCCACGCCCTCTGCAGGCAGGTACTCCTCTTCCCTCTGCAGCGTCATCAGGCGGCCGCCGACGCGGCTGCGCGCCTCCAGCACCAGCACTTTGAGGCCGGGCCCGGCTTTGCTCAGCAGGCGCGCGGCGGTCATGCCGGCGATGCCTGCCCCTATGATGACAACGTCGTAATCAGCCCCGGCAGCGATTGTGACGCGAGGCAAGCACACGCTTGCCGTACCGCCGGCCGCGAGCTTCAGCACATCTCTGCGGTTCAGGGTGGACATAGGGTTTACCTGTTCTCTCCTGCTAACTATAGATTATTCTCCGGGTCAGATACGACCAGTTGCCATTTTCGTGAGATCCGTCTTGTATTTCGTACAGTCACTGCATATTTACCCCGTCAAGTCCGCGCAAGCGGTGACGCTTGAATCCTCCGCCCTGGATCGGTTCGGACTGGTGGGTGATCGTCGCTGGATGCTGACCGATGCGGAGGGTCGCTTTGTCACCCAGCGTGACATGCCGCAACTGACGGAACTGCAGGTGCAACTCGTCGCTGATGGCCTCGTCTTGAGCAGGGCTGACGCGCGCATTGCCGTGCCTGTGCCAAAGCAGGCGACCCGGGTGCCGGTGACGGTTTGGGGGGATACCGTATCGGCCGCAGATGCCGGCGACGCCGTGGCGCACTGGCTGGCGACAGTATTCCGGCGTACCCTGCGCCTGGTGTACATGCCCGTGGACAGTCATCGCGCGGTGGACCCCGACTACGCCCGCTCCGGCGAAACGGTCAGTTTCGCCGACGGTTTCCCCCTGCTGCTGGTATCCGCGGCCGC
>JAZBPS010000366.1:0-17897 GCA_036353375.1 Halieaceae bacterium
CAGGTTACAGGCTGTTGTTGTAGCGGGGAAGTGTCCGTAAAAGGTGGGCAAAAAGGGGTCAGAGTAACTTTTTCTCTGAAAAAGTTACTCTGACCCCTTTTTTACTTTTTTAACCTCTTTAACGAAAGCGGGGGACCGCTGGTCCCCCGTTATCGTTGTTGGTCAAGCCTGCGCTCAGGCTGCCTGCTGTTCCAGCAGGTTGCCGCCGTTGATGGCGATTTTGCGCGGCTTCATGGCTTCGGGAATCTCCCGGGCCAGTTCCACGTGCAGCAGGCCGTTTTCCAGGCGCGCATCCGTGACTTTAACGTGGTCTTCCAGCTGGAAGCGACGCTCGAAGTTGCGCTCTGCAATACCTTGATACAGGTATTGGCGCTCATCTTCGCTGTCCTGCTTGCCGCTGATGGTCAGCATGTTCTGTTCGCTGGTGATCTCCAGGTTGTCTTCACTGAAGCCGGCGACCGCCATGGTGATCCGGTAGCGATTTTCCTCAACCAGCTCGATGTTATAGGGCGGGTAGCTCTGCTTGCTGTCCGCCACGGCGGAATCCAGCAGGCGCGCCATGCGGTCAAAGCCAATGGCAGAGCGGTACAGGGGGGTAAGATCCAGTGCAGTTCTCATCATCATATCCTCAAAATATCCTTGGTTAAGCAATATTGGTTGGCGGACCTCATCGAGCGTCCGCACTGGGGATATAGGGGTTTAACGCACAATTTCAAGGGGACAAAAAGGGCAAAAAAAGGGGGTCAGAGTAACTTTTTCCTCGAAAAAGTTACTCTGACCCCCTTTTTTCCCGTTTTTCAGGGATCCGGCAGCTCCGCGCCGCAGAACTTGCAGTACTCGGCATCCCGGTCGTGACCCGTTTTGCCGCAGTTGCTGCAGTGGTTCAGGGTGCGTTCGCGGCGGATCTCCTGGGCCAGTTCCGCGGTAATGATGCCGGTGGGTACGGCGATGATCGCGTAGCCGATGAGCATGCCCATGGCGGCAATGCCCCGGCCCAGGGGTGTCTGCGGCACGACGTCGCCATAGCCCACCGTGGTGATGGTGACGATCGCCCAGTAGATGCTCTCCGGGATACTGCCGAACCCGTTCACCGGGCCTTCAATCACGTACATGATGCAGCCGAAGACTGTCATCAGTACCAGCATCATGGAGAAGAACACAAACACCTTGCGGCGGGAATTGCGCAGGGCCCGCGCCAGGGAGTTGGCCTCGTTGAGAAACTGCAGCAGGCGCAGTACCCGGAAAATGCGCAGTATGCGGAGCAGGCGAATGATCAGCAGCGAGTTGGCAGTGGGAATCAGTACCGCCACGTAGGTGGGCAGAATTGCCAGCAGGTCGACAATGCCGTAGGTGCTCAACGCGTACATGCGGCGATTGGGCGAGCACCACAGGCGCACAACATACTCCACGGTGAAAATGGCGGTAAAGGCCCACTCCAGGTTGCGAAACAGCACGCCGTAGAGTTCGTGATATCGGGGGATGGAATCCAGCATGACGATCAGCACGCTGATCACGATCAGGATGATCAGCGCCACGTCGAAATTGCGCCCGGGCCCGGGTGCCGTGCCGAAGATAACGTCGTAGGTGCGCTTTTGCAGCGGTGTCTGTTCTCGTTCCATGCCTGTGCGCTCTGCCGCCACGGCGATCCGGGCCGGGAGGGCAGTGTGATGTATCCGGGTCTGTGTCGTTGGCACTATAAGGGATAGGCGGCACAATGAGTAGGAAGCCCCTGTGATGGACGCCGCATGCAACTCACGCAATACGAGGTCAGCGCATTTTCAGCCGACGCGTTCGCCGGCAACCCCGCGGCGGTGGTACCGCTTGAAAACTGGTTGCCCGATGCCACGCTGCTGGCGATTGCCGCCGAGAACAATCTGTCCGAAACCGCGTTTTACCTCCCGGAGGGCGACGGCTTCGCCCTGCGCTGGTTCACCCCCACCGTGGAGGTGCAACTCTGCGGTCACGCCACCCTGGCCAGTGCGCATGTGCTGTTCAACGAACAGGACTACCCGGGGGAGGAAATCCGGTTTCGCACGGTGTTCTCCGGCGAGCTGGCCGTGAGACGCCGCGGTGATTTCCTCTGCCTAGATTTCCCGGCACACCCGGTAACGCCCGTGCCCGTCGATCCGGCCATTGCCTCCGCCCTGGGGGGTAACCCGCTGGCGGCGTTTCGCGCGCCTAGCTGGGTGTATGAATTCGCCAGCGAGGCAGAGATCATCGCCCTCAACCCGGATATGAAGGCGCTGCAGGCCGCCACCGACCTGCCGGTCATCGTCACCGCGCCCGGTGAGGCAGAGGATGTGGATTTTGTGTCACGGTTTTTCGGGCCCCAGGTGGGCGTGGACGAGGATCCGGTCACCGGGTCGGCCCATTGCGCGCTGGCACCGCTGTGGGGCGCCGCGGACCGACTTGACCGCGACACCCTGCACGCCCGCCAGCGGTCGGCCCGGGGCGGTGAAATCATGTGTGAGCTGCGGGGGGACCGGGTGCTGATATCGGGGCGGGCACGCACGTTTTTGCGGGGAACCATCGATATTCCCGACACCTAGGTGTCGTTGTCGATGCTCTCTTCCTGCATCGTCTGCAGGGTTTGCTGCAGGTAGGGCCAGACGGCATCCCGCAGGCGCGGCTGGGCCGCGGCCGTCGGGTGGATACCGTCCGGCTGCATCAGGGCGGGATCGGTCGCCACGCCGTCCAGCATGAAGGGCACGTGGGTGGCACCGGTTGCCGCGGCAACCGCGGTGAAGCTGTCCCGGAAGGCCTGGGTATAGCGACTGCCGTAGTTGGGCGGGATCTCCATGGCCAGCAGCAGCACCCTGGCGCCGGCTGCCTGCGCTGCCCGCACCATGGCCTCGAGGTTGTCCTGCAGGCGCGAGACGGGATAGCCGCGCAGGCCGTCATTGCCGCCCAGCTCTATCATCACCAGCGACGGCCGGTGCTGTGCGAGCAGGGCGGGAAGCCGCTTGGCGCCGCCGGCGCTGGTTTCGCCGCTGATGCTGGCGTTGATGATCTGGTAATCAGGGTAGGCGTCGGTCAGTCGTCGCTCCAGCAGCGCGACCCACCCCTCTTGCAGCGACATACCGTACGCGGCACTGATACTGTCGCCCATAACCAGTAAGGTGTTGGAGGGCTCGGCACCTGCCGGTGATCCAAGGGTTGCAGCCGCCGCTATAATCAAGCACCGCGCGACAACGCTGCGAAGGCGTCGCTGGAAGCCAGCAAGCCGATAAACAACAGAGTGGAAACACATGATCAAGACCCGCAACCTCCGCAAACGCGTACCCCTGGCAGAGGGGGAGCTGGAGATACTGAAAGGGATCGATATCGAAATCAAGGCGCGGGAGTCGGTCGCCGTGATCGGCGCCTCCGGCTCCGGCAAATCCACGCTGCTGGGCCTGTTGGCGGGGCTGGATCGCGCAAGTGAGGGTGATGTCTGGATAGACGGCCAGTCACTGGCGGCGCTGGATGAAGACGCCCGGGCGCGCCTGCGAGCGGACAAGGTGGGTTTCGTGTTCCAGTCCTTCCAGCTGTTGCCAAGCCTCACCGCGCTGGAAAACGTCATGCTGCCGCTGGAATTGCACGGGCACGACTCGCCAGGGCCTGCCGCCCGCAGTTTTCTGGAACGGGTCGGCCTGGGTGAGCGGGTGGATCACTACCCCAGCCAGCTGTCCGGCGGCGAGCAACAGCGGGTGGCCATCGCGCGTGCCTTTGCCGCAGAGCCCGCAATCCTCTTTGCGGACGAGCCTACCGGTAATCTGGATACCGCCACCGGGGCCCAGGTGATTGACCTGCTGTTTGAGATCAACCGGGAGCAGGGCACCACGCTGGTGCTGGTGACCCACGAACAACGGCTGGCAGACCGCTGCGAACGCCGCCTGCGCCTGCACGCCGGCGCCCTGGTGGGCGACGAGTCCGGTCAACCGGATGAAGGCGACGCGGGTACGCCCCCTGCAGGCACGCCCCATCTCCGCGGTGTTTAGGAGAATCCGATGACCGCCCTGCGTATGTTGCTGCGCGACTGGCGCGGCGGGGAACTGGGAGTCCTGCTGGCGGCGCTGGTGGTGGCGGTGGCGATTGTTTCCGGCATCAGCGCCTTTACCAGCCGTCTGCAGTCCAGTCTTGAGCAGGAGAGTCACCGCTTCCTGGCCGCGGATCGCGTGGTGTCCAGCTCCCGACCGATACCCGTGGCCTGGGAGGAAGAGGCCGGCCGGCAGGGGCTGCGTACGGCCAGGCTGCTGCTGTTTCCCTCCATGGTGTTCGCAGGGGACGACGATATGGTGCTGGCCTCGATCAAGGCGGCCAGCGACGCCTACCCGCTGCGCGGTGAACTGGTCATGAGCCAGCAGGCGTTCGGTTCGCTGGAGCGCCGTGCCAGCGGACCACCGGCCGGTGAGGTTTGGCTGGATTCACGCCTGTTCCCGCTGCTGGGTGTCGCCGTGGGCGACCGCGTGACGGTGGGTGATGCGTCACTGACCGTGGGCGCAGCCCTGCGCAGTGAGCCGGACCAGGCCTCCGGGTTTCTGGGCTACGGACCCAGGTTGCTGATGAATGTGGCGGATATCCCGGCCACCAACGTGGTACAGCCCGGCAGTCGGGTGGAGTATCGGTTGCTGCTGGCGGGGGATGAGGCCCTGCTTCGGGATTTCGTGGCGCAGCTTGAACCCTTGTTTGAGTCCGGCGAACGCCTGCTGGATATCGACAACAGCCAGCGCGGCATCGGCAGTGCACTGGACCGGGCCGAGAGCTTTCTGCTGCTGGCAGGCAGCCTGGGCGTGGTGCTGGCGGGGGTGGCGATTGCCCTGGCGGCGCGCCGTTTCAGTGAGCGCCACTACGACTATGTGGCGATCATGAAAAGCCTCGGCGCCGAGAGTGGTGTTATCAACCGGCTGTATGGTCTCAGCCTGCTGTTACTGGGCGTGTTCGCGACGCTGGTGGGCGGTGCCCTGGGTTGGGCCCTGCAGGCGGCATTTTTCGCGCTGTTCGGCGATGCCCTGCCGGTGCAGCCCGGGCCGGCGGGACCGCGTCCCTACCTGGTGGGTGCGGCGACCGCCGTGGTGTGCCTGCTGGCCTTCGCCTGGCCGCCGCTGGGCCGTCTGGGTAAAGCGTCCCCCCTCAAGGTACTGCGACGGGACCTGCCCAATCCCGTGCAGCGCACGGCGGTGGATAACGGCATTGGCTTGCTGGCCGTACTGGGGCTGATGCTGTGGTATTCCGGTGACCTGTCGTTGACCCTGGCCGTGCTGGCGGGCCTTGCGGCATCGGTGACGCTGGCGGCCGCTATGGCCTGGTTGCTGTTGCGTGGCGGTCGACTGGCGGGCATGCGCGCCGGCAGTATCTGGCGGCTGGCCCTGGCCAGCCTGCAGCGCAATGGCGGCGCCAACACCCTGCAGGTGGTGATCTTTTCCCTGGCGATCATGCTGCTGCTGATCCTGGTGCTGGTGCGCACATCCCTGCTGGAGGAGTGGCAGATGCAGCTGCCCGAAGGGACACCCAATCACTTTCTGCTGAATATCGCGCCTGAAGAGGTGAACGCCGTGCGCGAGTCACTGGCCCGGGAAACGATTCTGTCGGAGCCGCTGTATCCCATGATTCGCGGCCGCGTGGTAGCAGTAAACAGCGAACCCCTGGCGGGCGGCGACAGTGTCGCTGATACCGGCTCCGGTGAAAGCGGCGCCGGGCAGGAGCGCCCCGACGACGGCCCGCGCGAACGGGAGAGCAACCTGACCTGGTCCGCCGTGCTGCCCCCCGGCAATGTGCTGGTGGCCGGTGAATGGTGGTCACCCGATACCCGGGAAGCGCTGGTATCGGTGGAAGAGGGCATGGCGGAGCGCCTGGAGGTCAGCGTGGGCGACAGGCTTCGCTACCTGGTGGGGGCGCAGCCGCTGGAAGTGACGGTGGCCAGCATCCGCCGGGTGGACTGGGAATCCATGCAGCCGAATTTCTTCATGGTGTTTCCGCCGGCGGTACTGCAGGACCTGCCCGCCACCTTCATGACCAGCTTCTATCTTCCGCCGGGTGACAAGCGTTTCCTGAACGAATTCGTGCGCGGCTATCCCACCGTGACGGTGGTGGAGATGGACGTGGTGATAAGCCAGCTGCGCGCCATTGTCAGCCAGGTCTCCGCGGCCATCGAGCTGGTGCTGGCGGTGATCCTGCTGGCGGGGGCGCTGGTGCTGGTTGCGGGGGTGCAGTCCAGCGTCGATACCCGGCTGCACGAGGGCGCGGTACTGCGCGCCCTGGGCGCAAGCCGGGGCCTGATTCTGGGGGGTGTGGTGATCGAATTCGCCGCCCTGGGCCTGTTTGCGGGCCTGCTGGCCACCGTGTCAGCCGAAGTCGCGGTCTATGTTCTGCAGACGCGCGCACTGGACATGGAATACAGCCTGCACCCGGAAATCTGGCTGCTGGGACCGCTGGCCGCGGTGCTGCTGATAGGCGCGCTGGGGGTGTGGAACTGCCGCAGGGTGGTCTACAGCCCGCCGCTGCTGGTGCTACGAGAGCTGTAGCACCGACGACAGAGCGTCAGGACGCGCGGATGCCGGCGAGATAGATGCGCACTTCCAGGTCGATCTGACGCTCAAGGTCGACATGGCGTTCGAACAGCTGCGGCATGTCGACTTTCAGCGTCGCCAGGCCGTGGATGCCGGACCAGCCGGCATTGGCCAGGTAATGGTCGTCCTCGTCCCGGAACAGCCCCTGGCGGATGCCGGCCTTGACGATGGTCCTGACCAGTTCGTAGGTCTCCCGACTGGCCTGCACCAGTTCCGGATAGCGGCTCTGGGGCTGCAGGGTGGGCCCGAACATCAACTTGAACAGGTCAGGGTGCTCCACGGCATAACCCACATAGGTGTGGGCGAAGGTGCGCATTTCTTCAGCGGGGTCGTCGCCGGTGGCATCGGCCGCCTGCTGCAGGCGCTCCAGCAGGTTGCGGTAGCCGCGCGTGGCCAGCGCCGCCAGCAATTCATCCTTGTCCTTGAAGTGTCGGTAGGGCGCGGTCTGGGACACGCCCACCCGGCGCGCCAGGGCGCGCAGGCTGAGCTCGTCGATACTGGCCTCGGCAAGCTGCGCCTCGGCCGTGTCCAGCAGCTCGTTGCGCAGGTTGCCGTGGTGATAGGCCCGCTGTGGGGTGCCCTCTGCGGTCACGGCAGCAGGTGCTGGACGGCGTCCCGCTCTTCTTTCAGCTCGGTTTCCGTGGCGCTCATGCGGGCACGGCTGAAATCACCCACCTCAACGCCCTGCACAATTTCCCAGTCGCCATTGCTGCAGCGGCAGGGGAAGGAGTAGATCAGGCCGGCCTCGATGTCGTAAGAGCCGTCGGAGTAGACGCCCATGGACACCCAGCTGTCACTGTCGGTGCCCAGCGCCCAGGAGTGCATATGGTCAATCGCCGCATTCGCGGCAGAGGCGGCGGATGACGCGCCGCGGGCCGCGATGATGGCGGCGCCACGCTGTTGCACCGTGGGAATGAACTCGGATTCGTACCAGACCTGGTCCACCAGGTCCATCGCGGGTGTACCGTCCACTTTTGCGTTGAACAGGTCGGGGTACTGGGTGGCCGAGTGGTTGCCCCAGATGGTCATATCCTTGACGTCGTTGACGCTCTTGCCGGTTTTCTGGGCGAGCTGCGTCATCGCCCGGTTGTGATCCAGCCGGGTCATTGCAGTGAACTGGCGCGGGTCGATATCCGGGGCGTTGCGCTGGGTAATCAAGGCGTTGGTATTGGCCGGGTTGCCCACCACCAGCACTTTGATGTCACGGCTGGCGTTGTCGTTGATCGCCTTGCCCTGGGTGGAAAAGATCGCGGCATTGGCTTCCAGCAGGTCCTTGCGCTCCATGCCCGGGCCGCGCGGCCGCGCGCCCACCAGCAGGGCGTAGTCCGTGTCCTTGAACGCCACGTTGGGGTCGTCGGTGCAGACAATGTCAGCCAGCAGCGGGAAGGCACAGTCGTCCAGTTCCATGCGCACGCCCTGCAGGGCCTCCATGGCGGGCGTGATATCCAGCAGTTGCAGGATCACCGGCTGGTCGTCGCCCAGCATGTTGCCCGCGGCGATGCGGAAAAGAAGTGCGTAGCCGATCTGTCCGGCCGCGCCGGTCACAGTAACTCTAACGGGGGCTTTCATGGGGTCGTGTCCTCGCTCGCGGGTAAGTGTGGCCGGGAGATGCCGACCTGTTGGCGGCGCACATTCTAGACGCGTACCCGGGCAAATTCCAGATTGGCCCCGCAGCCGGGTGGCGGACCTTGGAAAAGCCGTCGGGAAAGGGGGTAGAATCCGCGCCATCACAAGCTTACCGGTTTCGAGGTCTGCCGTGCGAGAGCTCTCACGTAAAGAGCGCACCGAGTTCAACAAGTTGCAGAAGCGCCTGCGCCGCAACGTCGGCAGTGCTATTGCCGACTACAACATGATCGAGGATGGCGATCGCATCATGGTGTGCCTGTCCGGTGGCAAGGATTCCTATGCCATGCTGGACGTGCTCATGAGTCTGCAGCGCTCCGCGCCGGTGCAGTTTGAGCTGATCGCGGTGAACATGGACCAGAAGCAACCCGGTTTCCCCGAGGAGGTCCTGCCCGCTTATCTGGAACAGCTGGGTGTGCCGTACTACATCCTGGAAAAAGACACCTACAGCGTGGTGAAGTCGGTGATCCCTGAGGGCAAGACCACCTGCGGGCTTTGCTCGCGCCTGCGCCGCGGCACCCTGTACGGTTTTGCCAACGAGATCGGCGCCACCCGAATTGCCCTGGGGCATCATCGCGATGACATTGTCGAGACATTGTTCCTGAACATGTTCTTCGGTGGCAGCCTCAAGGCCATGCCGCCCAAGTTGCTCAGCGACGACGGGGCCAACGTGGTGATTCGACCCATGGCTTACTGCAAGGAGTCGGATCTGGCGGCCTTCGCGGATTACAAGCAGTTCCCCATCATTCCCTGCAACCTGTGTGGCTCCCAGGACAATCTGCAGCGGGTGCAGGTGAAAAAGATGCTGCGCGACTGGGAGCGGCAATATCCGGGCCGCACGGAAACCATCTTCCGGGCGATCCGCAACGTGGCGCCCTCCCAGCTCGCCGACACGGCCCTGTTCGATTTTGCATCCCTGACGGCGGGCGCGGGCCAGCCCGGGCAGGCGGGCATGGGTGTCGATACCGACCTGCACATCGGCGACAGCCAGCAGGGCATTCGCGTTGTAAACCTCTGAATGCCGGACGCTCTCCCATTGGTCACGCTTCGCGGCCTGGCGCTGCAGCGCGGCGGGCGGACGCTGCTGTGTGATCTGGACCTGAATATCAATGCCGGCCAGCTGCTTTTGATCGAGGGCGAGAACGGCAGCGGCAAGACCACCTTGTTGCGCTGCCTGGCGGGCCTTTCCAGCCTGGGTCGCAGCGGCAGCCTGCAGCGTGACTGCGACGAGGTGCTCTACCTCGGGCATCGCGCCGGTATCAAGGCACAGCTCACCCCGCGGGAAAACCTGGCCTGGGCCTGTCGCTGCCAGGGCTGGGCAACGACTTCCATTGACGCGGCGCTGGCGCGGGTGGGGCTTGCCGGGCTGGAGGACAGGATATGCCAGCATCTCTCCGCCGGTCAGCAGCGGCGGGTGAACCTGGCGCGGTTGTACCTGAGCTTCGATCACGGCGCGCCCCGCGCCCTGTGGTTACTGGACGAGCCTTTCACCGCCATCGACCGGGCCGGTGTGCAGGCTCTGGCCGATACTGTCGCTGCCCAGGTCGCCCGGGGCGGGGCGGTGGTGCTCACTTCCCACCAGGATCTGCCGCTGGATATACCCCTGACGAAAATGGTGCTGGGAGTCGCCGCATGAGTCCCGGTGTGCTGTCCGTGGTCTCCGCCGCGTTGCGACGCCAGTGGTTGCTGGCGGTGCGCAGGCCGGCGGATACACTCAATCCGCTGCTGTTCTTCCTGGTCACCATCACCCTGTTCCCCCTGGGCATCGGCCCCGATCCCGTGCAGTTGCCGGCCTTTGCGCCAGGGATTCTCTGGATTGTGGCGCTGCTGGCGTCGCTGATGGCAGCCGACGGCATGTTTCTCAGTGATTACGAGGATGGTTCGCTGGAGCAGCTGCTGCTGTCCCCCGCCTCGCTGTACGTGACGTCCCTCGCCTACGTGACCAGCCACTGGCTGGTAACCGGCCTGCCACTGACCCTGCTGTCGCCACTGTTTGCCCTGATGTTGCAGCTGCCGGTGCAGGCGCTGCCGGCGCTGATGTTGAGTATGTTGCTGGGCACGGCACTGTTGAGCCTGGTGGGGAGCATCGGTGCGGCCCTCACCGTCAGCCTCAAGCGTGGCGGCATGCTGATTTCACTGATCATCGTGCCGCTGTACGTGCCCGTACTGATCTTTGCCGCCAGCGCGGTGCGCTACGCTGCGCAGGGCTTGCCCGCGGGGTCCCAGCTTTTTCTGCTGGGTGGCATGCTGGCCTTCGCCGTTGCCGCAGCGCCTTTCGCCATCGCGGCGGGCCTGCGGATTTCCGTTGACGCAGGTTAGCGAAAGCCCTGCCAACGCCGCTATAATCCCGCTCCATTAATAAAGGTGCCAAACCCGCAATCAGCATGTGGACTTTTTTTCACAAGCTAGGCTCCCCACCCTGGATGTACCGGATTTCCGGTCGTATCCTCGCTGTGTTGCTGCCCCTGACCCTGGCCATGCTGGTAGCAGGCGCGATCTGGGGCCTGCTGTATACACCGCCTGATTTCCGCCAGGGCAACAGTTTCCGCATTATTTATTTTCACGTGCCCGCTGCCGTGGTGGCGCTGGCCGGGTACTACGTGATGGCGATTGCCGGTGCGATCAGCCTGATCTGGCGCATGAAGATGGCCGAGGTGGCGATGAAGTGTGCCGCCCCGGTGGGCGCTGCCATGACGTTTCTCGGCCTGGTGTCCGGCGCAATCTGGGGCAAGCCCACCTGGGGGACTTACTGGGTCTGGGACGCCAGGCTTACCTCCATGCTGATACTGTTCTTCCTGTATCTGGGCGTGATTGCCCTGTACCAGGCCTATGAGAACAAGGAGGCAGCCGCGAAAGCCTGTGCCGTGCTCAGCCTGGTGGGCACGGTGAACATTCCCATCATCTACAAGTCCGTGGACTGGTGGTACAGCCTGCACCAGCCGGCGACGATCAAGTTCACCGAAGAGTCCACCATGCACAGTTCCATGCTGCAGCCCCTGCTGCTGATGATTGTTGCCTATTACTGCCTGTTTGGCTGCGCGCTGCTGCTGAACATGCGCAGCGAACTGCTGCAGCGCGGCAGCGGCACCCAGTGGGTGCGCGCGCTGGTTGTCGGCGATCGCGGCACTGGAGGTGAAACCCGTGTACTTTGAGAGCCTGTCACAGGCCCTGCATATGGCCGGGCACGGCGGCTACGTCTGGACGGTAGTGGCGCTGAGCGCGCTGGTGATCACGGGCTTGCTGCTGGGGCCCGCGGCGGCGTCCCGCCGCACGCTCACGCAACTTCGGTCGCATGCCGGGCAACAGCAGGGCGGCAGGCAGTCTGAGGCCGCGCCTGCGGTGCGAATTGAAGAGGTAAACAATGCATCCGGTTCGTAAGCAGCGACTGCTGCTGGTTTGTTTTGTGGTGGCGCTGAGCAGCGTTGCCGTGGCGTTGGTGACCTACGGTCTGCGGGGCAATATCAACCTGTTCTTTCCCCCTGCCGAGATAGCGGCCGGGCTGGCACCGGTGGGGCAGCCGATCCGCCTCGGTGGGATGGTGGTGGAGGGCAGCGTGAGACGCGCCGAAGACAGCCTGCGGGTAGAGTTTGACGTGACCGATTACCAGGCCACGGTGACGGCGGTATACACCGGCATCCTGCCGGACCTGTTTGCCGAGGGCGAGGGCGTGGTTGCTGCCGGGGTGCTGGACGAGAACGGCGTATTGCAGGCGACGGAAGTGTTGGCCAAGCACGATGAGAATTACATGCCGCCGGAAGTGGCCGAAGCGCTGGCGGCCTCGGGCAAGGAGCCGGAGGCGTGATCCCGGAGCTGGGTCATTTCTCGCTGGTGCTCGCCCTGGGCCTCGCCGTCCTGCTGGCGGCGGTGCCGCTGTGGGGCAGCTGGCGCGGCAACCGGCAGGCGATGGAGATGGCGCCGTCGCTGTCACTGGGGCTTTTCGTGTTTGTCGCGATTGCTTTCGGCTGCCTGGCCGCGTCCTTCGTGGGTGACGATTTTTCCGTGGCCCTGGTGGCCAACAACTCCAACAGCATGATGCCTTCCATACTCAAGTTCGCGGCGACCTGGGGCAATCACGAAGGCTCCATGGTGCTGTGGATCCTGTTCCTGTCCGCCTGGACAGCGGCGGTGGCCCTGTTCAGCACCGGCCTGCCGCTGGTGTTGCTGGCCCGGGTGCTGGCGGTGTTGGGTTTTGTTGCGGTGGGTTTCCTGCTGTTTTCACTGCTGACCTCCAATCCCTTTGAACGGCTGCTGCCGGGGGTGCCCGCCGACGGTGCCGATCTCAACCCGCTGCTGCAGGACCCGGGTATGATCATCCACCCGCCGCTGCTCTACATGGGCTATGTCGGGTTTTCCGTGGCCTTCGCCTTTGCTATTGCAGCCTTGCTGGGCGGTCGGCTGGATGCGGCCTGGGCGCGCTGGTCGCGGCCCTGGACCAACGCCGCCTGGGCGTTTCTGAGCATCGGTATCATGCTGGGAAGCTGGTGGGCCTATTACGAACTGGGCTGGGGCGGCTGGTGGTTCTGGGATCCGGTGGAAAACGCGTCCTTCATGCCCTGGCTCGCCGGTACGGCGCTGATCCACAGCCTGGCGGTCACGGAGAAGCGGGGCCTGTTCCGCAGCTGGACGGTGCTGCTGGCGATATTTACCTTCTCCCTCAGCCTGCTGGGTACCTTCCTGGTGCGCTCCGGCGTGCTGACCTCGGTGCACGCGTTTGCCGCGGACCCGGAGCGGGGCATCTTCATCCTCGCATTCCTCGGCATTGTGGTGGGCGGATCGCTGGTGCTGTACGCCCTGCGGGCGCCCGCGGTACAGAGCCGTATCGGCTTTGAGTGGGTGAGCCGGGAGAGCCTGCTGTTGCTCAATAACGTGGTATTCCTGGTGGCCACGCTGACGGTGCTGTTCGGCACGCTGTTTCCCCTGATCACCGATGCCCTGTCGCTGGGCAAGTACTCGGTGGGGCCACCCTATTTCAACGCGGTATTCCTGCCATTGATGGCGCTGCTGATTCCCTTCATGGGGGTGGGGCCGACTTCGCGCTGGAAGCGCGACACCACCGCGAGATGGCTGCAGGAGCTGGCGGCGCCGGCGGCGGCCGCAGTGCTCATCGGGCTGGTGTTCCCCTTTGCCTACGACGGCGCGTTCAACCTGTGGGTGACACTGGCCATGCTGCTGGCGGGTTGGCTGGCCCTGGCCATGCTGCGTGACTTCGCCAGCCGGGTGCGTAACGCCCGGTCGCTGACGGCGGGGCTGCGTCGCCTGCCCGCGAGCTACTGGGGCATGCAAAGCGCACACCTCGGCTTTGCCATGACCGTTGTCGGCGTGGTGCTGACTACGCAGTACTCCGTCGAGCACGACCTGAAAATGTCGCCGGGGGAGAGCCACGAAATCAGCGGCTACGTCTACCGCTTTGACAGCGTCGGGCCGGTTACCGGGCCCAACTACGTGGCGGACGGCGCCAATTTCACGGTCAGCCGGGACGGCCGCACGGTGGCGACGCTGCAGGCCCAGAAGCGCCGCTATCTGGCCTCGGGCCAGGTGATGACCGAGGCGGCGATCGATGCGGGCCTGTTCCGCGACCTTTTTATCGCCATGGGCGAGCCGCTTGACCAGGGGCGCGCCTGGGCCATACGCCTGCACTACAAGCCTTTCGTGCGCTGGATATGGGCCGGCGCCATCTGCATGGGGCTGGGCGGCTTTGTCACGCTGGCGGATCGACGCTATCGCCGGGTGAGGCAGCGCGAGCTGTCGGCGGCGGAGGTTGGTATTGAAGCGGCTTAAGCTGTTTTTACCGCTGGCTGTTTTTCTGGTGTTGGCAGGCTTCCTGTTCCGGGGCCTGTCGCTGGACCCCCAGGCGTTGCCCTCGGCGCTGATCGATCGCCCGATGCCGGCCTTCACGCTGCCTGTCCTGGGCGCCGACGGCGCGTCGGTGGACGAGAAGGCCCTGTCCGGGGAGGTCGCGCTGGTGAACGTGTGGGCCACATGGTGCGCATCCTGCCGGGTGGAACATCCCTTCCTCACAGAATTGGCACGGCAGGGGCTGGCTATCTACGGCATCAACTACAAGGACGAGGACGACAAGGCCCTGGCCTGGCTGGCAGAGCTGGGCGATCCCTACCGGCTGAATATCGTCGACGCCGAGGGGACCCTGGGGCTTGACCTGGGCGTCTACGGCGCGCCGGAAACTTACGTGGTGGATGCCAGGGGCGTGATCCGCTACCGCCACGTCGGGGTGGTGAATGCCCAGGTCTGGCAGGACATCCTCAGCCCGATTGTCGACGAGCTCAAGCGCGAGGCGACCGCGTCGTGAGTGCGCTGGCTTCGCTGTACCGCGCCGGGTTGGTCGCCTGCATGCTGGCGCTGTTGCCCGCGGCCGCGTTCGCGGTGATAGAAACCTACGATTTTGACAACGCATCCCTGCAGCAGCGTTTCAAAACCCTGGCGGCGGAGCTGCGCTGCCCCAAATGCCAGAACCAGAACATCGCGGACAGCAATGCGCCCATCGCCGCTGACCTGCGCAAGCAACTGCACGCCCAGCTGCACAAGGGCGCCAGCGACGAGGAGATCGTCGAGTACATGGTCAGCCGCTACGGCGAATTTGTTCTCTACCGGCCCAGGGTCAACCAGGTCACGCTGGTATTGTGGCTGGCGCCCGCGCTGCTGTTGCTGCTGGCAATAGTGATTGTAATCACCAGCTTTCGCGCCCGCGCGTCGGCGGAGTCCGTTGAGCTGAGCGCCGAGGAAAAAGCCCGGCTCGACGCGCTGCTGGAGACCGGGAGCAAGCCTCAGGATGACTGAATTCTGGCTGGGGGCGGCGGCGCTGGCGATACTGGCCGCCCTGTTTGTGTGTTCGCCGCGGCTGTTCCTGCGAGCCCGCCAGGATGTGGATGACCTCGCCTCCAACCGCGACTGGTTTCTGCGGCGGCAGGAGGAACTGGCGGCCGGTGCGGGAGACAGCGGGGTAGACGCCGGCCTCAGCGATGAGTTGCTCAGGGACGCCCAACTGCGCATGCTGGAGCAGGCCCCCGGGTCATCCGCTGCGGCCGCGGGGCAGGGGCGGCTGCCCTGGCTGGCACCTGTCTTGCTGGTGCTGCTGGCGCTGGCGTCAGCACTGCTCTACTGGCGCCTGGGTGCCGCGCCGGATGTGCAGCTGAAGCAGGCGCTGGACCGGGTGGTCGCCGAGGGTCAACCGTCAGACTATCGCCGCCTGATGCTGTCTGTGGAAGACCGCGCCAGCCAGCGGCCCGAAAATCCGTATTACAAGGCCATGCTGGGCCGCTACTACATGAGCGAGGGTGACTTCCAGCAGGCCTACGACCGCTATCGCGAGCTGACGCAGCTGGCACCCAATGACGCGGGCGCGGCCGCGCTGGCGGCGCAGGCAGGTTTTCTGGCCGCCGGGCGCGAGTTGCGTGACCAGGACAAGCTGCTTGCCGAGCAGGCGCTGGCTATCGATCCCCACCAGCGCACAGCGCTGGGGCTGCTCGGGGTGGCGTCTTACGAGCAGGGGGACTATCAGGCGGCGATCAACTACTGGCAGCGCCTGCTGGTCATGGAGGACCCGGCGTCGCCGGCAGCGGAGATGATTGAGGGCGTGATAGCCCGGGCCGAAGAGGCGCTGGCCGACAGCCCCACCGCAGCGGAGCCCGCGGTGGCTGACGCGGGTGCACTGTCCGGCGAGGACGCGGTATCCGCCAGCGTCACCGTGCGTTTGACCCTGGCGGAGGGCGCCAGCGCCCGGCCCGGTGACACCGTTTTTGTGTTTGCCCGCAACCCCGCGGCGCAGACCCGCATGCCGGTTGCCGTGCAGCGCCTGGATGCCGCTGAGCTGCCGGTTACGGTGCGGCTGGACGACGCGGCCTCCATGGCCGGGCAGAAGATTTCGGCACTGCCAGCGGTGGACCTGGTGGCCCGGGTGTCACCCAGCGGTCAGCCGGGTGCCGAGCACGCGACCTTGCAGGCGCAAAAATCCGGCGTCGTCCCGGCCGCGGGTGAGCAGGTACATACCCTGGTCCTCGCACCGGTCGGGGATTCCTGAACCGGTGGCGAAAAACCCCGCAAAAACTCCAATTAATTTCCCCGCGAGTCTCCCAAGTCTTGTGTTCAGGCGTTACACTAACCCCATTATATAGTGGGTTGGGCACCGTAATGCGGCGTGAGACTATACGCACAAAGTGCTCCCGGTGCGCCTGCTGAAGAAGAAAACGCATAAAAATCAATAACTAACATGTGGTCTCGGCGCTGTTACAGGGCTGCACCACAGGACTGCAAAGGCTGAGCCAAGGCTGAATGAGACTAAAATCCATCAAGCTCTCGGGGTTCAAGTCATTCGTTGACCCCACCACCGTCAGTTTCCCCAGCAATATGTGTGCTGTCGTCGGCCCCAATGGCTGCGGCAAGTCCAACGTCATCGATGCCGTGCGCTGGGTGATGGGGGAGAGCTCCGCCAAAAATCTGCGGGGCGAGCAGATGACTGACGTGATCTTCAACGGGTCCGTCAACCGCAAACCTATCGGGCAGGCGTCTATCGAGCTGGTGTTCGACAACCACGACGGTGGCGTGGGTGGCGAGTACGCCAGCTATGCCGAGATCGCCGTCCGCCGCCAGGTGACCCGCGAAGGGCAGAGCGAATATTTCCTCAATGGCAGCAAGTGCCGGCGTCGTGACATCACCGATATTTTCCTCGGTACCGGACTGGGCCCGCGCAGCTACGCAATTATCGAGCAGGGCATGATCTCCCGCCTGATCGAGTCCAAGCCGGAAGAGCTGCGGGTGTTCATCGAGGAGGCCGCGGGCATCTCCAAGTACAAGGAGCGTCGCAAGGAAACCGAAAGCCGCATGCGCCGCACGCTGGAGAACCTGGAAAGGCTTACAGACCTGCGCGAGGAACTGGACCGCCAGCTACAGCACCTGCAGCGCCAGGCCCAGGCGGCGGAGAAATACGCCGCATTCAAGGAGGAGGAACGCACCCTCAAGTCCCAGTTGCAGGCGCTGCAGTGGCAGGGTCTGGACGGGCGCATCAGTGAATCCAGGCACAACATCGGCGAGCTGGATATCAAACTGGAGTCCGTGATTGCCGAACATCGCCAGGTCGATGCGGCTATCGAGGAGCTGCGCTACAACCACAGCGAGGCAACGGACACCTTCAACGAGGTGCAGGCGCGCTACTACAGCATCGGCTCTGAAGTTGCCCGCATCGAGCAGACCATCAAGCACCAGCAGGAGCGGTCCCGGCAGCTGTCAGAGGACCTGGCCCAGACCCTGGCCAGCTTTGAACAGGCCGAGCGTCACCTGGCTGAGGATCGCGACAAGCAGCGGCAGTGGCAGGAGGAGCTGGCCACAGTGCAGCCCGCGCTGGAGACGCTGCAGGCGGCGGAACAGCGCTCGGCTGAGCTGCTGCACCAGGCCGAGCAGGAGATGCAGGCCTGGCAGGAGGCCTGGGACGAGTTCAACCAGCACGCCGCGGCACCGCGACAGCAGGCTGAGGTGCAGCAGTCGCGCATCCAGCACCTGGAGCAGGTGCTGAGTCGCGTCCAGCAACGCATCGCCAATCTGGAAGCGGAAAAAAGTGCGCTCAGTGCAGACCCCTCAGGCCAGGACAGCGAGCAATTGGGTGAGCAGATTGCCGAGCGCGAGCTCGCCATGCAGGCGGCGCAAACCGAGGCCGACGCCATGCTGGCAGAGGTCAATGCCGGTCGCGAGCGCCGCAACGCACTGTCGCTGGAACTG
>JAZBPS010000367.1:0-3596 GCA_036353375.1 Halieaceae bacterium
ACAGGAAGCTGTCGTTCCAGAGGAAGCTGTCGTTCCACAGGTAGCCGTCGTTCCAGAAGTAGCCGGGGCCGTTGACCTCATTGGGGTTCCAGGCATAGCCGTCCATGCCCGGTACGTAGAAGTTGCCATTCTCGTCCATGGCCGCCGGGCCGGCGAAGTGCATGGTCCCGGCCAGGTCGGCGTCGATGTCCAGCCCCTGGTTGGCGCAGCCACTGGCGTTGCTGTGGACTGCGTCAACCGCGTTGACCAGGCCTGCGCCCTGCTGGAACACGCTGTAGGCCAGCGAGCCGTCGGCATAGGCCGCCTGGCGAGCGCTGGACATGAGCTTGCACTTGACGTCGTCCGGGGTCAGGCCGGGGTTTTGCTGCAACATCAGCGCGATCACACCGCTAACCACTGCCGTCGCCTGGGAGGTGCCGGACATGGTGAAGTACTCGCCAAAGCTGTGGAAATGCGGGAAGCGGGTCGCCAGCGTGGCCGAGTTGCTCATCAGCCCGGTGACGTGACCGCCCGGTGCCACCAGCTCAGGCTTGATGAAGCCTTCGGTGGTCGGGCCGGCGGAAGAGAACGGGCCAAGATAGTCATCGCTGGGATCAGCCGGCGTCCAGTTGTCGGTCATGGCGCCCACGGTAATGATGTAGGGCACGTTGCCCGGTACGCCGATGGTCATCGGGTCCGGGCCGGTATTGCCGGCGGATGCCACCACCACGATGCCCGCGCGCCAGAGGTGCATAACCGCCTGGCTGAGGGGATCATCCCAGTAGCGCGAGCGCGGGCTGGCGCTGAAGGACAGGTTGACCACGCGCACGTTGAATTCCTTCTTGAGGTCGTAGATGCGCTGCATGGCGTAGATCACGTCGGCGTAGGTGCCGGTGCCATTGGCACCGAAGGCCTTTACCGAGAGCAGGTTGGCCCAGGGTGCGATGCTGTTGTAGTGGCCAGTAGCGCTAGCGTCGGAGTTGGCGATAATGCTGGCGAGGTGCATGCCGTGGCCGTACTCGTCGATAACCTGGTCAGCATCGTCGACGTCGGAAATAACGTCGTAGGAAGCCAGCAGGCGCTTCTGCCCATCCGGAGTCTTTTCGAATTCACGCTTGAGGCTAAGGCCGGAGTCGATGACCACCACGGTAATGCCGCGGCCGTTGATGCCCTGGGCGTGAAGCTGGTCGGCGCCCACCAGGTGCGGGAAGTCCAGGTAGGGAACGCTGGAGTCACCAAGCGTGAAGCTGTCCCTGCCGTCAATGGCGGTGGTCTTTACCGACATGTTGTCATGAATCCTGAAATCACCAGGAAGGGCTTTGAAGGCGGCCAGCTGGCCGCCGGTCAGTTCGGCGCTGACGGCGTTGATCAGGGACAGGTCGCGGACGATGGTGCCTCCCACGGTCTCCACGGCGCTGCGCAGCGCGTCACTGCTGCCGCCCTGTATGATCACAGAGTGCAGCTCGACCTGTTGCGCAGCCTGTTGAGCGGGCGGCGCGGGTTGCGCAGGAGCCTGCGCCACCTGCCTGTCGTTCTGGCCGGTTAGCAGCGCGCCGGCCAGTACGGCGCTGCTTGCGACCGACACGGCCAGTGTCTTCATCATTGCCTGTTTCACGCGGGCTCTCCTCGGTCGCGGCATCGGCGACGTCGTCAAAAAATCTTTTCTGTTTTGTTGGATTTGTTTGCTGTCAGGATTCTTCACGGCGGGCCTCACTTCTGCTCCATTTTGCGCAGCTCGGTGAGGCGTAACTTGCCGTAGACGGAGGTGCGGATGCCGACCTTGCGCTCGCCGAGCAAGCCCTCGAGGTCGGTCGGAATACGTTCAACGTCTTCCGCGTTGGTTTCCCGGGTGCCGTAGATACCTACCCAGGCATCGCGACCGTTTTCTTTGGCGATGAAGGTGCACTGGTCGGCGATATTGGCGACCTGCTCCCAGCTCACCATATCCGGCTTGAGCGGCGAGAAGGGGTAGACGGCAAAACCGATGGAGCCGGTCAGGCGGCCCACTTCGTCGTTGCCCAGGTGATAGTCGCGCTCGGAGAGACCGGTGCGGATACGTTCTGCCAACTTTTCGGCGGCGCGGTTGCTGGTGTTGCGGCTGACGATCAGGAACTCGTCGCCACCCCAGCGAATGACCGTATCTGATTTACGACAGCACTCCTGCAGCACATCACGTACCTGTATGAGAGCGGCGTCGCCGGCGGCGTGGCCGTGGGCGTCATTGATTGCCTTGAAGCCGTCTAGGTCGACCATCATGAAGGACAGGGCCGGGGCGATATCCAGGGATTCGCCGTTGCTGTTCTCAGCCATCTCGCCGGCCTGGCGCCGGGCGTGGGCCACCTCGGTGGCGATGAACTCTTCCAGGTAGCGACGGTTGTGCAGGCCGGTCAGGGTATCGGTGAGGCTGGATTCCTTTAACTGGTCGTTAAGCGATAGCAGTTCTTCATTGCGCTTGGCCAGTTCACGGGTGCGGTCGGCGACAATTTTCTCCAGCTCCTCGTGTTTGCGGGCGGCGTGAGCCAGTTTCATGGCATTGATGCGCGTGAACAGGAAGATCACGCCGAGGACAAGCAGAGCGTAGCTACCGTAGGCCCAGGCAGTGGCCCAGGGCGGCGGTACGACGACCAGGCCCACCGAGGCGCCTTTTTCATTCCAGACGCCGTCGTTGTTGGAAGCCTGCACCCTGAAGGTGTAGCTGCCGGCGGGCAGGTTGGTATAGGTGGCGCGGTCGTATTCCACGGGCGCGCTCCACTCCTTGTCGAAACCCTCCAGCTTGTAGCGATAGCGATTGCGCGCCGGCGCGGAGTAGTCGAGGCCGCTGAAGGAGAACGTGATCAGGTCGCTGCTGTAGTCGAGGTTCAGGGTCTCGCTGCCGCGGTCGTTGCTGTAGCGGGTGGTCAGCGGGCCGTTGCGGTCAAAGGCGGTGAGCGCGATATCTGGCTCGTGACGGTTGACCGTAATATGGTTGGGGTAGAAGGCGAGTAGGCCCTTGATGCCGCCGAACAGCAGGCGGCTGGAGCGGGTGCGGTGTACTGCGCTGAACATGAAGTCGTTGTTGCGCAGGCCGTTGCTGCGGCTGAAGTAGCGCATCTGCCCGGTCACAGGGTTGTACTGCACCAGTCCCCGGTTGCTGCTAAGCCACAGCCGGCCGTCGCTGTCCTCGACCATGCCCTGGATGCTGTCGCTCAGCAGGCCGTCACTGCGGCGCAGCTTGGCGAAGCGCACGCGCTCCTCGCGGCGGTCTTCGGCCTTCCAATGGTTCAGGCCGCCGCCGTTGGTGCCGACCCACAGGGAGCCGTCGCCGGTCTCGGTGATCAACCAGGCGGTGTCGCTGCTGAGACTGTTGGGGTCGGTTTCATCCTTGTTGAAACGGCGGAAGCTTTCGCCGTCCTTGTCCATGGCGTTGAGACCGCCGTTCTCGGTGCCGATCCACAGGGTGCCCTGGCGATCACGGTAGATGGCCAGCACGCGGTCGCTGGACAGGCTGCTGTCGTCTTCAGGGTTGTGCTGGAAGCGTTCAAAGCGACCGCTGTTGGCGTCAAAGCGGTTGAGGCCGCCACCGTAGGTGCCCACCCAGACGATGCCGCTGCGCTCAGCCAGGATAGAGGTCACCGCAT
>JAZBPS010000481.1:0-1748 GCA_036353375.1 Halieaceae bacterium
ATCCTCGGCATTAAAAGCAAGGTCACGCAGCTCTTCGACTGCGAGAATCAAGGCCCTGCGTGCCTCCTCGGTTTCAAGGCGTTGGCGCAGTTCAGCCCGTACCTGTTCAAACTCCAGCACCTCGCCCCGGCGCAACTCCAGCAACTTGATAAAGTGCGTGCCCGCATCGGTTTCTACAGGATCTGACACTTCGCCGGCGTCCAGTGCGGCAATGGCCGTTTCCATCGGCTCCGGGAAAAGGCTGCCGTCGGTAAACCCGAGCTCGCCGCCACTGCTTGCAGAGCCGACGTCATCTGATAGGGCCGCAGCGAGTTCTGCGAAATCTGCTCCCTCGGCCAGCCTGGCGGCGACCTCATCAACCCGGCTGCCAAACGCGGCGGCGTCCTCGTCGCTGCGTTCGCTCAGGAGAATATGCGCCACCCGTCGCTGTTCGGGCTGGCGCCAGATATCACGCTCTGATTCATAGAGCTCACGCAGTTGCTGTTCGTCCACCTCCACAGGAAAGTCTTCCGGTGTCAGTTCGATATAGGACAGAACCACCGTTTCTTCAGTCATGAAGCTGTCGGGATTGCTCTCGTACCACTGTGCAATCGCATCATCGCTTATCTGGGCATCCGTCCTGAACTGGCTGATGGGGAGAACCATATAGCGAATATCGCGCTTCTCTTCTTTTATCGACGCCAGCTGCGCCACTTCTGCCGGTGTTGCGAAGGACGTGCCCGCTATCCCGGCCCGCAGCTGCGTCATCAACATATCCTGCCTGAGGGCCTCCTGGAATCCGGCAGGGCTATACCCCTGTTCTGCCACCACACGGCGGAACAGGGATTCGTCGAACCGACCGTCAACTTTGAACACAGCCATGTCGCCGATGAAGTCAGCCAGGGCGGTATCAGCAATCGCCATGCCGTAGTCAGATGCCGCCTGTGTCAGCAGTGATTTCTGGATCAGTAGCTCGAGGGAGGGCCCGGCCAGAAGCTGATCGTCCAGCAGTGAGGGGTCAATGTTCTCACCCATAGTCATCAGAAGCCGGCGCTTCTGCTGGTTAACCTGGATCTGCAGCTCGGCAGCAGAAATGCGCTGGTCATTCACCTCAGCGACAAACTGTATGCCTCCGCCGGAGAGCAGAGATTCGACCCCCACGAGGGCAAAGGGAACCACAATGATCGCTATGACAACCTTGGCGACCGTGCCCTGAAGGCTGCGACGTAAACTCTGGAGCATAGTATTGGTATACCGAAAGGAAACTGCGGCTGGCCTGCCCGCGATCTGGAAAACGCGCAATTCTACAGTGTACGCGGGGACGGAGTAAATTGCCGGCGTCGCCGAGGCTTACCGGGGGCCCAGAAGGCGCCCGCGGGATAGTTACGCAGGATGGAGAGGCAGGCACGCGCTGTAGACGGCGCCCGGGACTGCAATGGTCTGCAGATTTAAAGCAAAAACGT
Source organism: Halieaceae bacterium (assembly GCA_036353375.1). GTDB lineage: Bacteria > Pseudomonadota > Gammaproteobacteria > Pseudomonadales > Halieaceae > JANQIO01. The sequence goes on from JAZBPS010000481.1 coordinate 1,443, forward strand.
GGACCAAAAAAAAGCGCACAGTTCGTGCGCTTTCCTGATTATGCCTCGCCGGGATTCTCCGACAGGCATAATCGCGTGCTGACACCGCGTCGCGGCGTCAACGACGGTTACTAGCTGTTTACAGCGTCCTTCAACGCCTTGCCCGCCTTGAAGCCGGGAATATTGGCTGCTTCAATCTGGATTTCCTGTCCGGTTTGCGGGTTGCGGCCCGTGCGTGCTGCACGCTCCTTGACGGCGAAAGTACCGAAACCGACGAGTGCGACTGAGTCGCCCTGCTTCAGTGCACCGGTAATGGAATCCACAACG
>JAZBPS010000368.1:0-8492 GCA_036353375.1 Halieaceae bacterium
CCCCGCCACGATTACGAGGGCCTGGACAGCGAACGGGCTTCCGCGCTGATGAACGCGCTTCGCGAAAGCCTGCCGTCACTCCCGGGCAAGACATTCGGCAGCGAAACGGTCGCTACAGCCGATGAGTTTTCCTACCAGGACCCTGTGGATGGCAGCAGCAGTGCAAACCAGGGTATTCGCGTGTTTTTCAAGAACGGCGGGCGCCTGGTGTTCAGGCTCTCGGGCACGGGCACCAGCGGCGCGACGTTGAGGCTTTATTGTGAGAGCTATGAGCGTGACCCGACGCGCCTCGAAATGGATACCCAACGGGTATTGTCACCGCTGCTGGAAGCCGCCGATGTGATCGCGAATATCGCGTCATTGACCGGACGCGAGTCACCAGACGTTATCACCTGATCCGCGGGGCATCATGCAGGCACTGAACATACTGATGGTTGCCGCGGAGAACGGCGCACTGGCCGGTGGCAAAGTCGGCGGCATGGGCGACGTTTTGCGCGACGTGCCCCGCGCACTGGCGAAGCTGGGCCACCGCGTTACCGTGGTGACGCCGGCTTACGGCAGCCTGCACCGGTTGCCGCGCGTGGGACAGCGCGCCTCAGTCCAGACATACTTTCGTGGCCGGCGGGAAGCTGTGGAGCTTCACGCCCTGCCCGCCAGCGGGCCGGGGCGCCGACTGCGGCAGTTCTTGCTGGAACACCCCTTGTTTGCCAATGGCGGCGTGGGACGCATCTACTGCGACGACCCGCCAGACCAGCCCTTCGCGCGGGACAGCAGCAAGTTTGCCCTGTTCAGTGCTGCCACTGCCCAGTCACTGCTCGACGGCCACTTCGGCCCACAGGACGTCGTGCACCTGCACGACTGGCACACGGGGACCTTCGCCGTTCTGGTGCGCTGTTTTGCGCCTTTTGCAGGGCTCAGAACGCTGCCGCTGGTGCTGACCATCCACAACCTGGCCATGCAGGGCATACGCCCGATGGCGGGCGACGCGGCCAGCTTGCAGAATTGGTTCCCCGGGCTTGCCGCAAAGGCCGAAGTGCTGGACCCGCGCTATCCCGGTTGCTACAACCCTATGCGCGCGGCGATCAACCTGTGCAATAAGGTGCACGCTGTCTCACCCAACTACGTTCGGGAGATTTGCGATCCGGACGGAGACGCGGGCGAGGGACTGCAGACGGACCTCACAGAGGCCGCCAAAGACGGCCGTTTGCACGGTATCCTCAACGGCTGCGAATACCCGGCAAAGCTGCCGAAAGCGCTCCCCTACCCCGAGTTCCTCAGCCTTGCCCGGCAGGAGCTCAGGCAATGGATTGCCACAGATATACAGGTGCGGTCATCTCACCTGCTGGCCGCGGAACGGGTTGAGGCGCTGCTGGCGTCAGCCCCGCAACCGCCGCGGCACACGCTGACCCTGGTGGGCCGCCTCACCGACCAGAAAGTCGGGCTGCTGGCACAGATTCAGGAGGACGGCAGGCCGCTTCTGGCCCACCTGCTGGACAGGCTCGAAGACGACGAGCGACTGGTGGTACTGGGCAGTGGCTCCCCTGACCTGGAACGACTGTTCAACATCACACAAACCCGCGATCCACGCCTGTTGTTCCTGTGTGGTTACTCTGAGCCTCTCTCCGACCAGCTCTATGCACGTGGCGACCTGTTCCTGATGCCCAGTCGCTTTGAACCCTGTGGCATTGCGCAAATGCTCGCCATGCGCGCCGGCCAGCCCTGCCTGGTCAATCGCACGGGCGGGCTCGCAGACACAGTATCCGATGAGGTCACAGGCTTCGTGTTCGATGGATCAAACGATAGCGAACGGGGTGCCGCCATGCTGCAGCGTCTTGAGCAGGCACTGACGATCCTCCGCAACCAGCCGACGCAATACCAGGCGATGCGCGACGCCGCAGCCGCAGAGCGCTTTCCCTGGTCTACCGCGGCACAGGCCTACACAGACCTGTTGTACTCACAGGACAGCGCTACCGCTGGCGCGTGAACACCAGCCCCATGCTGTCGTGCAGGGTCAACGTGCCGCCGGTGTAATCGCTGCCGATACTGGGGGTTCTCAGCGCCACCTGCCAACCGTCGCCGGCGAGCGCCTCGATAGGCAGCTGCAGCGGATCCAGCTCTTCAGTGGCCCCGCCCTCCATATGCGTGATGGTATAAACCTGCTCTCCATTCGGGCCGTGGCGCAGCGACGTGAAAACGGTGCGCCCCTCGATGGGTTGCACGTAGTCGAAGTGGTCGGCCTCACCCAGATTGTTGCGCAGCCAGGGCCGCTCCCGCCGGAACTCCCGTAGCCGCCGGCTGAATGACACCTGCTCGGTGTCCAGGGAGGACAGGGAGTGCGAGACATTGCAGTACTCGTGCATGTCGTCCATCCACGCCCGCGCGGTCTCCTTCAGGCTCTCCGGGCAGAATGGATGCGGCCCGGCCAGATCCGGCTGCACCGCGTTGAGCAGTGAGCTTATCTCGTCGAGATCGTAATCCGTGACCTCCACCAGGGCCGGCAGGAATTCAAAGAAACGCAACAGGTCATCGCGGGTCTCATAGCCCAGTTCCTTGAGACGCTCAAAGTTACCCGGAATGGAATAGCTGTACTCGTCCACCTGCCACTTCAGGGAAATGGACTCCTCTGCAACGATCTTGACGCCGTAGCGGTCGTCCTGGTTGCGGATGAAGCCCCAGCTCGCCCGCGACGTCGCGTTCAGGAAATCCATGGGCACCCCCGGCATCGCGGCGTAGGTCAGCATTGAAACTGCCGGGTTGTCATAGGCCTTGTCGAGAATCTCCATGCGGGTACTGCCCAGGCGTGTGTTGACGTTCAACTTGGGATTCACCTGGGTTCCGCGCCGCAGCGTATCGTGGTTGGCGGTACCTGAAATCCAGTTCTCACCGTGACTGAGCATCTCGCGAATGCGCCAGTACTTGGAGAGCCAGAAGCCATAGAGGAAGGGCGTGTTGTGGGCAAAGGTCAGCGGTCCCCACTGGAATATGTCGTCGTCGCGCTGATGATCGATAACGGCGCGGTACGTAGACGCCAGCTCCCAGTCCTCTTCCGGCCAGGGCCGGCCGTCCTCGAAGATAAACCAGGGCCGGTAACGCAGCCCACACACTTCCTGCTCTACATCAGCCATGCTCTGCAGGAATTCGTCATCGTGGCGCAGTGTCTGTGCACCGTGATCCCACCACTTGAAATCCTGCGCGCCGTCTACCCGCACGCCGTCCGCACCGTAGCTCACCTTGCGGCGTTGCATTTCCAGCAGGATGGCACGCACCGCCGGGTTGCGGTAGTCAAGATTCTGGCCGTACATATTGGGCCCGGCCAGGTAGTGCGGACTCAGCACTTCCAGTGCCTGGTTATCCGCATGACCGAACACCAGGTCGAGGATCAGCATTTTCGGCTTGCCCGGCCAGGTGTGCAGAACCGCAGCGAGATCACAGAGTTCGTGCGGCCGACCGCTTTCAAGCAGTACCGGGTTAACCGCCGCCATGCCGGCGATGACGACGTCATAGCCCCAGTTGGTGGTATTGGGTCGCAACAGGTCCACCTTGCAGTGGTCGTCGCCCCGGGCGCTTTCATGCCAGAACGCGGGCCCGGTCTCATACACCGTGGTGGGCTCCACCGGCAGCAGTTGCACGGCGTCGTAGCCCATGTAGAGTTCGTCGCCATCCTCCAGCGGCAGCTCGTGGCGTATACGGCCCGCGATGCGCTCGAAGTGTCGCGCCAGGCTGGCCAGCGTCCCCCCGGCCGTTGCTGTGGGTACATGAACCTGCAGGATATTGGTGGGTGGGCTGAACTTGTGGACAGCATCATCGCCCCGCTCGCTGAGACCGTCGTAGTAGGTCTGGTCAACACGGCCCCTGTGAAGATCTGCGGTGTCCACGATCTCCGCCGGCGCGAAGGCGCCAAAGGGCGTGGACGCTGCGAGGGGGTCGCAGATGCGATGTTCCTTGCCATCGGCATCGCGCCAGCTCAGCGCATAAAAGTCGCCCACCTGTTCACGCGTGCCCACGTACAGGCCGTCCACCACCACAAACGCCAGCGCCTCGTAACGCTCCAGCGGCAGCAATACGCGCTGGAAGTTCACCGTCTGCTGGGAGCGCTCCAGGTCGAGGTCACCGTCAGGCGCCAGCAATTCAAGGAACACATCGCCGTCCGGCACACGCTGATCCAGCAGCTCCGGAGCCCAGAATCCAAAGGTAACGCTGCCGTCCGCGTTTGCCGTCGCCCCCAGGTACCTGGCGATGGCACGCTCCGCATCCAGTCTTGCCGGCTGTGAGGCATACTGATCGGCGCACCATTCCAACAGCGACAGGCTGCGGTCTTCGTTGGCGACCGCACGGCTGGCCAGCGGCAACTTGCCGGTATCCGCAGTCATTTCTCCCCCTCGTAAACGAAGAACAGTGTCGACAGGGGTGGCAGGGTCACCGTGGCTGAGAAGGGCTGTCCATGGTGTGGACCGGGCTCGGCCTGCAGCCCGCCCATATTGCCGCGGTTGCCGCCACCGTAAATACCGGCGTCGCTGTTCAGGGCTTCGCGCCAGTGTCCTTTTTGTGGCAGGCCCACCCGCCACTGGCTGCGCTCAACTGGCGTAAAGTTGCAGATCACCAGCACCGGCGGGTCACTGTCTCCGCCCTTGCGCAGCCACGCGTAGACGGAATGTTCTGCGTCGTCGGCTTCCAGCCACTGGAAGCCGCTGGCGTCGCAGTCCAGGTAGTGCAGCGCCGGCTCTGCGCGGTACAGCGTATTCAGGTCCCGAACCAGCCGCGCTACACCGGCGTGTTCCGGCCGCTGCGCTGCCGCCCAGTCCAGCTCGCCCGCCTGGGCCCATTCCCCGGGTTGTGCAAACTCGCAGCCCATGAACAACAATTTCTTGCCGGGATGTCCCCACATAAAGCCGTAGTAGGCGCGAAGGTTGGCAAAGCGCTCCCAACCCTCGCCGGGCATCCGCTGCAGCATTGAGCCCTTGCCGTGCACCACCTCATCGTGGCTGATCGGCAGCACAAAGTTCTCGCTGAAGGCGTAGCTGAGACCGAAGGTAATCATGTCGTGGTGGTGGCCGCGGTAGATCGGCTCTTTGCCGATGTATTCCAGCGAGTCATTCATCCAGCCCATGTTCCACTTGAAGCCAAAGCCCAGACCGCCGTCGTGTACGGGCCTGGAGACGCCGGGGAAAGCCGTGCTTTCCTCGGCCACTGTCATCACGCCCTCGACCTCGCCATACACCAGCGTGTTTATTTGCTGCAGCAGGGCGATTGCCTCGAGATTCTCGCGCCCGCCGTGGCGGTTGGGTATCCATTCACCCTCTTTGCGGGAATAGTCCAGGTACAGCATGGAGGCGACCGCATCCACACGCAGGCCATCGACGTGGTATTCCTCCAGCCAGTACAGCGCGTTGGATGCCAGGTAGTTGGCGACCTCGTTGCGGCCGTAGTTGTAGATCAGCGTATTCCAGTCCTGGTGAAAACCCTGCCGCGGATCCTCGTGCTCGTACAATGCGGTGCCGTCGAAGCGCCCGAGACCGTGCGCATCCGAGGGAAAGTGTGCCGGCACCCAGTCGAGCAGAACCCCCAGGCCACGGCGGTGTGCCGCGTCGATCAGGTCGCGGAACTCGTGCGGCGGCCCGTGCCGTATGGTGGGCGCAAAAAGACCCACCGGCTGGTAGCCCCAGGAGCCATCGAAGGGGTGTTCACTGAGCGGCAGGAATTCCAGATGGGTAAAACCGAGGTCCGCAACGTAGTCCACCAGTTCCTTCGCCGCCTCTTTATAAGAGAGCATGCGGTTGTCCTCGTCGGCGCGTCGCCGCCAGGAACCCAGGTGGACCTCGTAAATGCTGATAGGCGCCTCGCGACTGTTGCGCCCCTGGCGATCCTGCATCCACTGCGCGTCGCCCCAGCCATAGCCACTGATATCACGTACGATAGACGCCGTTTCCGGCGGGTGCTCCGAGCCAAAACCGACCGGGTCTGCCTTCAGCGGCAGCACAGACCCGTTGCGGTCGCAGATTCGGTACTTGTAGCGATCCCCCTCGCCCACGCCGGTAACAAAGGTTTCCCAGATACCCGTGCTTCCCACGGGTGTCAGCGGCGTCCGGGTTTCGTCCCAGTTATTAAAGTCGCCGACCACGGAAACGGACTTCGCGTCGGGTGCCCAGACTGCGAAATGGGTGCCCGCATCATCGACATGCGCGCCCAGGATGTGCCATAGCCGTCGGTGGGTACCCTCGTTAAAAAGGTATTGATCCTGCTCGGCAATGCGTGTTCCGGCCTGTGCCTGGGGGCTGGAGGTCCCGGAGGAAGAAGTGATATCTGTGCGCCTCTTGTGAATAGGGAACCCTTGACCCTAATGATTGAGCGCAGGATTGCAAGGGCTGTACTCGTGCGCGGGCGGCGAGACCCACACTCATAGCCAGGTCAACGGCCCACCTGAAACAGCAGCTCTGTCGCCGGTGGCGCCTAGAAGTCCGTGGGCGTGCTGGTTTCAGGATTGCGCTGGGCGACGATTTCGTCGGTGCGCATCTGCAGCATGGGCATGAAGGCGGCGTCCGGAATCAGCCAGAACTGTCCCGCCTCAATGCCGGCGAACACCTGCTGCGCAAACGCGTCCGGGGTAGCTCCGCGGGCCACGTTGCCCGCCACCGCATCGTGGAACTGCTGCTCGGCATCCCCCAGTGCGACCCGCTCACTGTCTGGCCGCAGTCGGTCGGAGTGCCAGATCTGCGTGGCGACCTCCGCCGGGCAAAGCACGGAGGCAGTAACCTCCCCCGCTTCCTGCGCCAGCTCCTTGTACAGGCTTTCGGTCAGCACCACTACCGCGTGCTTGCAGGCCTGATAGGGACTCATATAGGTACCGCCCCCCAGCAACCCGCCAATGGACGCGGTATTGATGACCCTGGCGGCACTCCCCTGCTGCAGCATGCGCGGCACGAAGTGGTGCAGGCCGTGGACTACCCCCATGATGTTGACGTCCACAATCCAGCGCCAGTCCCGCAGGGGGCGCTCCCAGGACTTTCCGTCCACCAGCACGCCGGCGTTGTTAAATAACAGGTTTACCTCACCAAAGTCGGTGTACACCTGGGCTGCAAATTCGCCAACCGCCTCGGCATCCGTAACATCGAGGTGGTGCGCCGCGAAAGCGTTGCGCCGCGAACCGAGGCTTGCGGCAACGCTCTCCAGACCGTCGGCGTCCACGTCCGCCCCGATCACGTGCATGCCCTGGGCCACGGCGTGGCGCACAAGGCCCGCTCCGATGCCGCTGCCGGCGCCGGTTATAACGCAAACGCGTCCATTCCAATCCATAGTCTTTCTGTCCTGATGTAAAGGCGTATGTCTGAGCAGCGCCCTGGGTGCTGCGCGTTCAAGTCAGGAGATTAGCGGTTGAACGGGCAGGCTTGCAAAAGGTAGGGCGGTCGGCGTCGCAACCCGGCAGGGGGGACGCTCGACCGCAGGCTGTGACCTTGCGCGGCCGTCAGATCTCCAGGGACACTTCGAGGCTGTAGATACGGCCTCGCGCGTACATCCGGTTGAGCGAGAAAGCCTCGGTGGAGAACGGGAAGAAGTCCTCATCAAGCAGGTTCTCACCAAACAGCGATACCGACATCTGGCTGTCGCCCACGCGTATGCCGGAGAACCCTACCCGGGCGCTGACGTTCCAGAAGGCATCGAGGTCGCGCTCGCTATTCAACGGCGTGGGATTCCCCGCGGTATCGCGCAGCGTGTTGCCCGTCAGCGGCGTGTCGCCCTGGTACAGGCCGTCGATGCGCGCAAAGAACTGGGCGCCACCGGAGAAGGCACCGGTGTAGTACTGGGCCGAAAGCCGGCCCGTGGTATCCGGCACAAACTGCTGCACAACATCATTGGTGAGGTCACGGAACCCGCCGTCCGGGGTGCGCTGCAGGTACTCGTCGAACTCGTGGTCAACGTATCCCAGGGACGCGGTCAGCATCAGGCCTTCCGTTGGCAGCCACTGAAGCTCTGCCTCTACGCCCTGTATGGTCGCCTCACCCGCGTTGTCGAAAAACTGGCGCCCGTTGAGGAATGCCTGAATCTGCAGATCCTTGTACTCGTTGTAGAAGGCGGCCATGTTGATACGCAGGCGGTTTTCCAGAAACTGCGACTTGAAACCCAGCTCGTAGGCGGTGAGGGTTTCCGGATCATAGGGAATACCGCTGAGAATGCCGCCGGACACATAGCCTGTGGAGATTTTGGCGTAGGTGGTGGTATCCGCATTGGGGCGCCAGGCCAGCACGGCGGTGTAAGTGACCTCATCGTAGCTCTCATCAAAGTTGCCGAGCCCGAGCACGGAGCCCGTTGCACCCGCCAGCGAGTCGATCTGCAGCTCACGATTGTCCTTGGTGTAGCGCAGGCCGCCGGTTGCCGTCAGGGTATCCGTCAGCTCGTAGTCAATTTGCGCATAGGCTGCTATGGAATCGTTGTTCGCCTCGGTGATAGTCGTGCCACTGCCGAATATTGAGTCCAGAACAGGGCTGGGGTTAACCACG
>JAZBPS010000369.1:0-5985 GCA_036353375.1 Halieaceae bacterium
CAGATCCAGAATGTAAATATCCGGACTACCGTCCTTGGACAGGGTCAACGCGAGACTGTTGCCATCCGGAGAAAATGCGGGCGCCCCGTTGAGGCCGGGGAAGTCCGTGACCTGCTCACGCTCACCGGTGGTGAGGTTGTGCACATACACTGCCGGACGGTTTGTCTCGAAAGACACATAGGCGATGCGCTCACCGTCCGGTGCCCAGCTGGGGCTCAGCACCGGCTCGTTGGATTCGTAGACCACCTCCGCCCTGGCGCCGTCCGCGTCGGCAACCGTCAGCCGATATGTGCTTCTGGCGTTGAAGCGCTGCGTGACAGCAACATACAGGATGCGTGTGGCAAAAGCGCCGCGCACGCCGGTGAGCTTCTCGTACACGTCGTCACTGACACGGTGTGCCAGCATGCGCATATCCTCTGCGGGTCCGCTTTTACTGCCGCGCAGCACCGGCCGCTCGCGGGCGACATCGTACAATTCGTACTCCAGCGTCATGCGGCTACCCCCTGCAACCCGGCCTATCAGCAGATACTCCACGTTGGTGGCACGCCAATCCCGGTAGAACACCTCGGACTCGCGGGTGGGCAGGCTGAGCATATCCCCGCGTGACACCGGGGCAAACTGGCCGCTGCGCTGCAGGTCTGCGCCAATGATCTGAGCCGCGTCCTCAGGCGCAGCGCCCCAGCCAGACCAGGCAAAGGGCACCACGGCGATACTGGTGGGGTTATCGCGCCCGCGGGTGATTTCGATGGTGAGCTGTGCCTGCAGCGCGGGGGCAAACACCGACGCAAGCAGAAAGAGAAACAGGCTTATTGAACGCGTCATCAGTAGCGTAAATCCTCAGGTTTGAATTTAAGCCGCAGTCGTCGAAAGTTCTTTTCAAACAGACCGGGCTCCATGTTCTGTAGCTCGGGAAAAGCCGCAGCGCGTTCTACCGCGCTGACCGCGGAACTGTCAAAGGCCGGACTGCCACTGGAGCGTACCAGCGACACATTGACCACCTTGCCGCTGGGTATAAGCTGTATCAGCAGCTCCGCCTCCATGCCATTGCGGGCACTGGGGGGGCGGCTCCAGTTATCCTGCACCGCCCGGGCAATCAGGGCGGTATAACTGGCCGTGCGCTGCGCGTCCGATACGGCCTCCAGGGCGCGATCTTCCTGCGCGATTGCCAGCGCGATGTCATCCAGTACCGAGCGGGGCTCCTGAGCGGGCTCTGGTTCCGGTTTGGCGTTCTCATCGGGTTCTGGCTCCGGTGCTGACTGCGGCGCCGGTTCAGGCTTCGGTTTGGGCTTTGGCTTGGGCTGGGGCTTTGGCTGCGGTGCAGGCTGCGCCTTTGCCGCTGGCTGGGTGGGCTTCTGGCTCACCGGCTTTTTTTTCGGGGCCGGTGCCACCTCGACCAGCCGCGCCTCGATATAGCGGGGCACCGGCGGCGTACTGACCAGCGTGTCCTCCGCCATGCTCCAGTTGGTCAGGAGTGCGGCCACCAGCAGACCGTGTAAGGCCAGGGTCAGCAGCGCGGGACGCCAGAAAAAGCCCGGGCGATTCTTCACGGCGGCTCCGTGACCAGCCCGACGTTGGGAGCGCCCGCCTCCTGCAGTGCGCTCATCAGCACCACAACCTCGCCGTAGGCAACGCGCTTGTCGCCCCACACCATCACCGGCTTGCGGGGATTGCGACGCATGACGGCGGCGACGCGCTCGCGCACCGTCGCCAGCGACAGCACCTGTTGCTGGTCGGCGCCAAGGTTCAGGAACAGCTCGCCCTGTTCATTGATCGATACGATCAGCGGCTCCGGGTCCTGCTCATCCACCGGGTCGGACTGCGCTTCCGGCAACTCCACTTTCACACCCTGCATCAGCAGCGGTGCCGTGACCATGAAAATCACCAGTAACACCAGCATTACATCGATATAGGGCACGACGTTAATCTCGGCCATGGGGCGATGCTTGCGTCGGCTCATATCAGCGGCTCTCGTTGCGCGCCTTCAGTGAATGCGCCTGGCGCAGGAGTATGCTGGTGAACTCATCCACAAAACCTTCGTAGCGCCCTGTGTATGTATCCAGTTTCGCGGCAAACCGGTTGTAAGCCACAACCGCGGGAATGGCGGCAAACAGGCCCATGGCCGTCGCCACCAACGCCTCCGAAATGCCCGGGGCTACCGTCGCCAATGTTGCCTGGCTGGAGTTCGCAAGGCCCCGGAAGGCATGCATGATTCCCCAAACCGTGCCAAACAGGCCGACATAGGGACTGGTGGAGCCGACCGTTGCGAGAAACGGCAGGTGCCGTTCCAGCACCTCCTCTTCCCGTCGCAGGGCGACGCGCATGGCGCGCTGGCAACCGTCCATAATGGCGTCGCTGTCCATCCCCTGCTGGGCCAGCCGCGAGAACTCCTTGAAACCCGCCCGGAAGATACCTTCCATCCCGGGCAAGGGCCCTGCTTCGGCACGTTCATTGCCATCGCGATAGAGCTGGGCCAGGTCCACGCCGGACCAGAACTCCTCTTCGAAGCTGACCATTTCGTCCCTGGCAGTGCGGAAGTACAGCAGCCTCTGGGCAATCATGAACCAGCTCACCACCGATGCCAGCAGCAACACGCCCATCACCGCCTGCACCGTGATACTGGCATTCAGTACCAGGTCTATCAGGCTTAATTGTTCTTCCACGTAGGTCCCCTCAGGCTTTGTGAATATCCGTTACACAGCGGCTTGCAGCTGTTCCCGCAGTGGCGTCGGCAGGCGGCTGGGTGTGAGCGTGTCGCGATCAACGCATACAACATCCACGCGGCCCTGGGCCAGCACAGCGCTATCCCGGCGAATTACCTGGCGCAACTGCAGCAGTGCAGCACCCACCCGCTCGGGTTCGACGGTCACCTGCAGCAGATCGTCAAGGCGCGCCGGCTGCAGGTAGCGCAGCTGTACGTCCCTGACCACGAACATGCGGTTGTGGTTGAAGATATGCTCACGATCAAACCCCAGGCTGCGCATATACTCGGTGCGCGCCCGCTCCATGAACTTCAGGTAATTCACGTAATAGACGATGCCGCCCGCATCCGTGTCCTCAATGTAGACTCGCACAGGCAGGGAAAATTCCGCGGCCGCCACCGGCTATTCCCGGTCGTCCAGCGGCAGGCTCAGGTTACTGTCAGCAGGACCCGCCTGCCGGGCGGGCACAATGCCCAGATGCTCCCAGGCACTGCGCGTGGCCATACGGCCGCGTGCGGTACGCATCAGGTAGCCCTGTTGCAACAGGTAGGGTTCGATAACGTCTTCTATGGTGCCGCGCTCTTCCGACAGGGCGGCGGCAAGGCTTTCCACGCCCACCGGGCCGCCGTCGAATTTCTCTATCAGCAGGGTCAACAGGCGACGATCCAGGGTATCAAAGCCCAGCCGATCCACATCCAGCATATCCAGCGCGGCGGCGGCCACCTCGGCGCTGACACGGCCATCTCCCTTGACCTCAGCGAAATCCCGCACCCGTCGCAACAGGCGGTTGGCGATACGCGGGGTTCCCCTTGAGCGACGCGCAATTTCGACGGCGCCCTCCCCGGATACCTCGACGCCCATGATGCCCCCGGAGCGCTGCACGATCCCCGCCAGATCCTCGACGCTGTAGAACTCGAGACGTTGCACAATGCCGAAGCGGTCCCGCAGGGGCGAGGTCAGGAGGCCGGCCCGGGTGGTGGCGCCGACCAGGGTAAACGGTGGTATATCCAGTTTTATGGAACGCGCTGCCGGACCTTCGCCGATCATGATATCCAGCTGGTAGTCCTCCATCGCCGGATAGAGAATTTCCTCGACAAACGGGCTGAGTCGGTGAATCTCATCGATAAACAGCACATCGCCCGGTTCCAGATTGGTCATCAGCGCCGCGATATCACCGGCTTTCTCCAGCACCGGGCCCGAGGTGCTCTTCAGATCACCGCCCATCTCTGTGGCGATAATATGAGCCAGCGTGGTCTTGCCCAGGCCCGGTGGACCGAAGATCAGGGTGTGGTCCAGCGCCTCGTCCCGCTGCCGCGCCGCCTCAATAAATATCTGCATCTGCTCACGCACGCCAGGCTGGCCGGCATACTCCGCCAGGGACTTGGGACGAATCGCACGGTCCAGCGCATCTTCGCGGCCACCCCGCTCCGTCGCTTTCTGCTCAGGCGCTACCAGCCGATCTGTCTCAATCATGGTGACCTCGGGCTGACCATGGATTTAAGCGCCAGCCGAATCAGTTCCTCACTGCGCAGGATACTTTCGTTATTTGCCGCGGCGACCGCGCGGCTGGCTTCCGCCGGCTTGTACCCCAGCGCAACCAGCGCGCTCTCCGCCTCAGCCTGTATATCGCGATCGGCTGCACCCGACGGCGCCGGGGCGCTGTCCTTGCCGTCCATGTCGCCCAACCAGTCCGCCAGCTTGTCTCGCATCTCCACCAGCAGGCGCTCCGCTGTTTTGCGGCCCACCCCCGGCAGGGCCAGCAAGGTACTGGTATCGTCGCGCTGTACGGCCCGGGCAAACGCATCTGCATCCAGGCCAGAGAGGATAGCCAGTCCCAGCTTGGGGCCGACGCCGTTCACCTTGATCAGGTGTCGGAACAGGCGCCGGTCGCGCTCGCGCATGAAACCGTAGAGCAGCTGGGCGTCATCGCGCACGACAAAATGGGTGAGCAGGGTCACCTCGCTGCCGGCTTCCGGCAACTCATACAGTGTCGTCATGGGCACCTGAATCTCATAGCCGACGCCGTTCACGTCCAGCAGGATGTCAGGTGGCTGGATGTGCTGTAACAGGCCGCGTATCTGACCGATCATGCAGATTTTCTCCGGTGATAGCGCAATGGTACTGCAGGCCCGCAGGGGGCGCCATGCGGGCAGTTAATAGACGCCTCTCTGCCGGTGGCGACTGCGCGCCTGCCGCAGCAAGGCCTGCTGGGTATGGGCGTGGCATATCGCTGCGGCGAGTGCGTCGACGGCGTCTTCCACGGGTGTGGCGGGCAGTTTCAGCAGGCGCACCACCATGTGCTGCACCTGGGCCTTGTCGGCACTGCCGGTGCCTACAACCGCTTGCTTGATCGACTTGGCGGCGTATTCAAATACGGGAAGTCCGTGGTTGACGGCGGCGACAATGGCCGCGCCGCGAGCCTGGCCCAGCTTGATCGCGGCCTTGGCATCCCGGGCCAGGAACACCTCCTCAATGGCAAATTCCTGGGGGCAGTGCTGCTCGATGATTTCGGCAACGCCGTCGTGGATGATCTTGAGACGCTCGGGCAGACTTGCCCGGGGAAGACGTATCACGCCGCTGGTGACGTACTCACTGCTGCCGGACTGGTGGGATATGATGCCAAAACCGGTTTTCTGCGAGCCGGGATCAATGCCCAGAATCAGGGCCATGGTGTGGTCCGGTGACTGCCTGAGGGCATTATCCCGGAGTCTCGCGGCGATTGCGAGGCGATTGCGAGAAGGGGCCGTGACTATTCCATCTGTGACAGCACAGCGTCGGGAATATCCGCGTTGGTATAAACGTTCTGGACATCGTCCAGGTCTTCCAGGGCATCGACCAGTGCCATGATGCTCTCGGCGCCGCTGACATCCAGTTCCACGGTGGTAGACGCAATCATGGTGACCTCGCCGCTCTCGCAGGTGATCCCGGCATAATCCAGGGCCTGCTTTACGGCGGAGAAGTCCTCCCAGGCGGTGATAACTTCGAAGCTGCCGTCTTCCAGCATGTCGACGTCTTCCGCCCCTGCTTCCAGCGCCACCTCCATCAGCAGTTCTTCGTCGACGCCGGCGGGAAAAGCCAGCTGCCCCTTGCGGCTGAAGAGGTAGGCAACAGAGCCATCGGTGCCCAGATTGCCGCCGCGCTTGCTGAACGCGTGGCGCACTTCTGCCACGGTGCGGTTGCGGTTGTCCGTCATGGCCTCCACCAGCACCGCTACACCGCCGGCGGCGTAGCCCTCGTAAGTGAGCTCCTCCATGTCGTCGCTGTCATTGGTACCGGCACCCCGGGC
>JAZBPS010000370.1:0-2772 GCA_036353375.1 Halieaceae bacterium
AGGCTCTGACACACACAACGGCTGAAGGCTCTGACACAACGGCTGGCAAGGAGGAATACCGTGAGTACTGATGACGGAACGGCACGTACACAGACCCTGTGGGATGACGTGACCCGTCACTACGAACTGACCCTGGGGCGCGACGAACAAACCGGCGACCATCGCTACCTGTACGAGGCGATGGCACTGTCCCTGCGCGACAGAATGGTCAGCCGCTGGCGCCATAAACAAGGTGACTACCTGGAAAGCACCGACAAGCAGGTGGCCTACCTCTCAATGGAGTTCCTCATCGGACGCAGCCTGCACAACGCCGTTCTGGCGCTGGACCTTGAAGAGGACGCGCGCGCTGCGGCGGCGCGCTACGCCTGCGAACTGGAGGATGTGGAGGCGGAAGAGCTGGATGCGGGCCTTGGAAACGGTGGTCTCGGACGCCTCGCAGCCTGCTTCCTTGACAGCTGTGCTGCGCTCGCCCTGCCGGTGACGGGCTATGGCATTCGCTACGAGTACGGCATGTTCCAGCAGAAGCTGGAGGACGGCTACCAGATAGAGATGCCGGATCGCTGGCTGCGGCGCGGAAACCCCTGGGAGTTTCGCGTGCGCGAGCGTACGCGACGGATTCGCTTTCATGGCCGCACAGAAACCTGGACTGACAGCGCGGGGCGACGGCATCATCGCTGGGTAGACACCCGGGACGTGCTGGCCGTGCCCTACGACATGCCGGTGCCCGGCTACCGCAACGACACCATCAACACCCTGCGGCTATGGCGCAGCGAAGCAACCGATGCCTTCGACCTGGAGGAGTTCAACGCCGGGAGCTACAGCGACGCAGTGGCGGCCAAGACCAGCGCCGAGCAGATCACCATGGTGCTGTACCCGAACGACCAGAGCGAGGCCGGCAAGACATTGCGCCTGCGGCAGCAGTACTTTCTGGCCTCCGCCAGCCTGCAGGATATCCTGGCGCGCTGGATAGAGGTGCACGGCGAGGACTTCGAAGGCTTTGCCAGGGGTAACGTGCTGCAACTCAATGATACGCATCCGACGGTGGCTATCCCCGAGCTGATGCGACTGCTGATGGACCAGCACCGCCTTGACTGGGACACCGCCTGGGACATCTGCACTCGCTGTTTTGCCTATACCAACCATACGCTGCTGCCCGAAGCACTGGAGATGTGGTCCGTCGCCCTGTTCGAAGACCTGCTGCCCCGCCTGCTGGAGATCATCTACGAGATCAACGCGCGCTTTCTGACTGCGGTCGCTGATCGCTGGCCCGGCGACACCGAGCGGGAACGACGCATGTCCATCATCGACGAAGACGGTGAGCGGCGCGTGCGGATGGCATACCTCGGCATCGTTGGCAGCTTCTCGGTCAACGGCGTCGCCGCGCTGCACACGGATTTGCTGAAGCGCGGACTGTTCGCCGATTTTCATGCGCTTTGGCCCGAGAAATTCAACAACAAGACCAACGGCGTGACGCCGCGGCGCTGGCTGGCATTCTGCAACCCCCAGCTGGCTGAACTGCTGACCGAGACCATCGGCGAGGGCTGGGTGAGCGATCTTCAAAAGCTCCGTGCACTTGCTGACCGGGCGGACGAGGACGCTTTTCAACAGCGCTTCGCCGACATAAAGCTGGCGAACAAGGCCAGACTGGCTGCACTGGTATCTGACAGTTGCGGCGTATCCTTCGATACATCCATGCTGTTTGATGTGCAGGTTAAACGCATACACGAGTACAAGCGGCAGGTACTGAACGTGCTGCATATCGTGCATCGCTACGCGCGTGTCCTGCGTGGCGATACTGAGGGCATGGCACCGCGCTGTATTCTGATCGGTGGGAAAGCTGCACCGGGGTATGCGATGGCCAAGCGCATCATCAAGCTGATCTGCAACGTGGCCCACACCATAAACCGCGACCCCCGCATGACACCGTGGCTGCGGGTTGCCTTCCTGCCTGATTACAACGTCAGCGCGATGGAAACGATCTGCCCCGGCGCAGACCTGTCGGAGCAGATCAGCACGGCGGGCAAAGAGGCGTCGGGAACCGGCAACATGAAGTTCATGATGAACGGCGCGGTCACCATTGGCACGCTGGACGGCGCGAACATCGAGATTCTCGAGGCGGTGGGCGAAGAGAATTTCTTCCTGTTCGGGCTCACCGCCGAAGAGGTACAAAACGCCAGGCAGGATTATGACCCCGCAGCCATCATCGCGGGCGACGACGCGCTGGCAGAAGTTCTCCAGCTACTGGGCAGCGGCCACTTCAACCTGCTGGAGCCAGGCATCTTTTCGGATATTCTCGCCAGCATCCAAAGCCCCGAGGATCCCTGGATGGTGGCGGCAGACTTCAACAGCTACATACAGGCACAACGGGCCGTGGATGCGGCCTGGGCTGACAGAAAGGGCTGGCTGCGGCGCTGCATTCTGAATACCGCCCACAGCGGTCACTTTTCCTCAGACCGCACGATTCGTGAGTACGCACGCGACATCTGGTTCAGTGACGGCTCACACGACGCCCTCGGGCATACCACCGACAGCGAACGGTAAGCAGGTACCGCTATGGAAGACCAGAATCCGCGTTATGTCAGCCGGCTGACCCGGGAGACCCTCGCCCTGGTGTTGGCCGGTGGCCGAGGCTCACGGCTTTATGAGTTGACCAACTGGCGCGCAAAGCCTGCCGTATACTTCGGCGGCAAATACCGGATCGTCGACTTTCCCCTGTCCAACTGTGTGAACTCCGGCATACGCAAGATTGGTGTGCTCACCCAGTACAAGGCC
>JAZBPS010000371.1:0-4282 GCA_036353375.1 Halieaceae bacterium
AAGATGGCCCAGCGGGTCTATTTCGCCCCGCCTGCCAAACGAGGCGGCCGCGTCGACGCCAACCACCGCGGCGAGGTCGTTGATCGCCTTGCGTGCCTCGGCGAGCTTTTCAAGATCCCAGTTCGGTGCAGTAAACGGCCCCCGGCCACCGCCTTTGATGCTGAGGCCGTCCTGCACCGCGTGCGCGCGCGCGAGGTCCTCGGGATCGCCTGCGTCAACAAACGTTCTGAAAAGCAGCAGTGCAAAACGCGTTCCCACCTCCTCCTCTGTCAGCACGTAGTCACCCGGAGTGGAGTACGCAAAGTTATAGTGATCCTGACTGATCACCAGCACGGACTGAAAGCGCCCGTCCCCGTTTGGCAAAGTCACGGTGACAGGGCTGGTAAGGTCCACGACCGCGGCAGAGTACAAGGTGTCCTGGTTGGGCCGGATGACCGGCTGCGCGGCATCGGCAGATGCCACTTCCCGGTTATGGGCGATCTCACTCACGCCAGTTTTGTTGGTCTGCATGATGAGCCGGAACATGGTGTCCGACTCGGCGCGCATCACGTTATAGATCGTGATGTCCTCGGCGGAAACCAGCGATGGAAGCAGCGTCAGGAGCAGGAAAAGTCTTTTCATGGTCTTACCTCGGTATTTATCCATTCAGACCACACCACACGGACAGGGTGGGCACGGATGCAGCGCGCGTTTACATTGCCGGGACGGCGCAACTGCGCATGCACGGAATCTGCCGGGACTACCCGCGAGCTACCGCGGCAGCACAAAGTTTGCCTGCAAGCGGAAGCGGAAACCCTCCGGACCACTTCGAGGCGACTCCGCCCAGTAACCCACGCCACCCTGCAAGCTCACCGGCAAGCGGCCAAACATCACCAGGCGCGCCAGCGCCACATTCACCGGCACCGACCAGTCCTCGGTCTCCCAGTTGTAGCTGGTCTCTGACTGCACCGACAGCGTCCACGCGCTAGGCCAGGTATAAGCGACGAAGGGCTGCATGAACGTATTGTTGACATCCTGACGGTCCCCTTCACCGGCAAAGGACCAGACGTGGTTGGCCAGCATACCAACGGTCCAGCGGTCCTTCAGATACAGGCCTACAGCACCGGGACCCGCCGCCCACTTCTCGCTGCCCAGTTGGGCGTCCGTCGCCGTCGGGAGGCTGAATACCGGTCCCACGCCCCACAGCAGTCCACCCGCGCCGGGACGTTTTGGGGAGAAGAACAGGCTGATGTTGGCATCGCCCAGGCCGAACTCGGAACCGGCGCCCGGGAAAATATCCTCCTGGCGTGTGATTGGCAGGATGGTGCGGGTGATAAGGTTCCAATCGTCGCTGATATCAAAGGGCACCACCGGCTGGATGTTGGCAATAAAACGCTCCCCCTCGTCCAATGGACCGACGTCATAATCGAAATTCAACTGCACAGGCAGGGTGATCAGGTTGGCGATGGGGTTGGTGAGCTCCTGCGCTAAATCTGCCGAGCCCTCGTCCTGTGAGGTTGCAGCCGGGGACAGCAGCAGTGAGGCAACCAGCAATGGCGCCACCAATGAAGCTATTCCTGATCGCAGTACAGCGAGAAATCTGTCACCTCCCTGACCCGCTGCCACGGGCTCGCGGCTGGCTGGCGCGGCTAGTGTGTGCATAAGCGTACTCCTGTTACGGGTTGCGGGCCTGACGTCAGTCATCCGGTATGGTGGGCAGGGCGACGGTGGCGTCGAGTCGCTTGAAATAGAGCTTTTTCAGCTCGCCCTCGAATCGGTACGGTGCCTTGTCGAAGTAGGCGTCCGCCACGGGAGAGCTGGTGTCCATGCCCACATCAAAGGTTTCCGAGGCGGTGAACGCCGCTGGCACAGTGCGCTGCACCGTGCCGCCCTGGGCCGGCTCGCCGTTGATCCAGAAGGCGAGTTCTGCAGGTGCGGCCCGCTCCATGGGTGTGCGCATCTCCATGGTGATGGTCACGTCGCCGGGCGGCAGCTTGCCGACTTTGATAACGTCCCGTTTCAGCAACAGGGCGCTGTACTCGTAGTACAGGGTGCCGTTCGCGGCATACAGGCTGACACCGCCCGTATAGCCACCCATGGCGAAAATTACCCCGTCGACGCGACGCGGCACCGTGGCCTCAATCTCAGCGCGCAGGTTACCGTTGCGCACATTGGGAGCCTGGGACTCGGGAATGCGCGTGATGCCGTCAAAGAAGGTCCACTCGGTATTGGCGGTGCGCTTCATTTCCTGCGGGTTAAGACCCATATAGAGCCCACCACCCACAGGCAGCACCTTGTTGTCCTGCGCCTGCTCCAAAAACAGCGCTTTCATCTCGGCCAGCTTTTCCGGGTAGTCCGCCGCTACATCCCTGGCCAGTGAGTAGTCCCGCCGCGTATCGAACAACTGCCACTGGTCGTCGGCAGGGTTCCAGCCCATCAAACCCGACAGGTCTGCATTCCAGGGTGTGCGGGGGCCGAATGTGCTGGCCATCCAGCCATCGTGATAGACACCGCGGCTGCCCATAATCTCGAAGTACTGCGGCTTACTGGATTCCGGTGCATCCGGGTCGACGAAGGATGCAGCAAAACTGACGCCGTCAATCGGGTCCTGCTCGTGCCCGTCAACAACTTTCGGCGGCGTAATACCGAGAATGTCGTATATCGTGGGTACCACATCGTTGACATGGGTGAACTGGGACCTCGGCGTAGCGTCAGGCTTAATGCGCGCCGGCCAGGAGGCCACCATGGGCGTGCGTGTGCCACCCCAATCCGCTGCCACCAGCTTGGTGTAACGGAAGGGGCTGTCGCCCGCCCAGGCCCAACCGGCGTGGTACATATTGTCCATGCGAGGCCCGCCTATCGCCTTCAGTCCACCCAGGTCTTCCATCACCTCGATGTGCTCGGCAATTGTGGTGGGAATACCGTTCTGGGCATTCAGCTCGGCCACACTGCCGTCGAGGCCTTCAGCGGATGCGCCATTATCCGACACGAGGTAAAACACCAGAGTGTTATCGCGGATACCGCGGGCGTCCAGCTCGTCGATGAGTCGCCCGATCTGGGCGTCCGTGTGTTCAAAGAAACCGGCATAGACTTCCATCAGCCGCGACTGCAGGGCCTTCTCGTCGTCCGGAATGTCTTCCCAGGGCACGATGCCTTCAGGTCGCGGAGAGCGCTGCGCATGCGCCGGTATCCAACCCATGGCTTTTTGACGCTCGAAGACACGCTGCTGGTAGGCATCCCAACCGTCGTCAAACTTGCCCTTGTACTTGTCCGCCCATTCCTGTGCGACGTGATGGGGGCCGTGCACCGCCCCCGGCGTCCACCACATCAGGAAGGGACGATCGGGATTCACAGCGAGGTGACGGCGCATCCAGGTAATGGCCTTGTCCGCCATCGCCTCGGTAAGGTGAAAATCCTCGTAGTTCTCAACGTGCGGCACCGGGATCGGTGTCGTGTTCTCCCACAAGGTGGGTTCCCATTGCGAGGTCTCGCCGGCGATGAAGCCATAAAAGTAGTCAAAGCCGCGCCCGTTGGGTGTGCGATCGTAGGGCCCATTGGCAATCTGCTCCAACGGGGTGTTGTGATCCTTGCCGAAGGCCGACGTTGCGTAGCCGTAGTGACCCAGTACCTCGGCGATGGTTGCCGAGGATTTGGGAATCTCGCCGGTATAACCGTCCCAGTCGTTGGCAAACTCGGCGATCTGTCCGGCGCCCACGCGATGGTGGTTACGCCCGGTCATCAGCGCGGCCCGGGTCGGTGAGCACATGGCCGTGGTATGGAAGCGGTTGTAGGCAATGCCCTCGCTGGCAAGGCGGCTCAGCGTCGGTGTATGAATTTCGCCGCCGAAGGTATCCGGCTGCCCGAAACCCGCGTCATCCAGCATGACAATGAGGATATTGGGAGCATCCTCCGGCAAGCGCCGCGGCGCCTTGCGCCACTGGTGCACAGACTCCTGCATGGTCGGGCCAACGGACCCGCCCATGGGTGGGTCGGGGAACGGGAGCACATCCTGGCCACTTGCAGCGACTGATAAAGCAAGACCCACGCAACCCAGCGCCGAGCCAAACACATGGGTGAGTCCTGGAATGAATTGACGCATGCTAATCCCCCTCATACAAAGCAGTAGGCAGGTCAGCCCCGGGGCCGCCGGCAACGCTACAGATACTCGTCTTGCACCGGCCCGCAACCGCGGGTCAGTACATCGAAAGGCTTAAAAAGTATTTCCCATTAAGTTCAGCCCCGCCTGTCAATTCGCGCCAATAGCGGTGAAATTCTTGAGGATGCCAGGCGCCGGAGGTGACAT
>JAZBPS010000372.1:0-2377 GCA_036353375.1 Halieaceae bacterium
CGTACTCGTCCAGCATGCGGGTGAACATGGCCTCGAGCCCGTCCCAGGCCCGATAGTTGCGCAGTATTTTTGCCTCGCCCACCGGCGGCATATCGCCCTGGGACGAAAACACAAACGCATACTCATTGCGTACCCGGCGATGCTCAAAGGTCGCGCAGTACACCGAGTTAAAGAAGGTCTCGGCAATTTCGAAATTATTGTGACCCCGGATCAGCAGTGCATAGTGCTGGCGCGCGTCGGTCCAGAACGCCAGGTCCTGCAGTTTGTCACCGGCAATCAGCCGCACAAACTCCATCACCTTGAGCACCTTCGCCTTGTACAGGTCTATGCGCGCACGGGAAGCATTGTGTACACCTTGCCAGTCGGCATTTTCAAAGCGCGGCTTCGCCGCCAGCGTGATGTTCTGGAAATCGGCGAAGTAGGACTCAAAACCATTCAGGATGGTTTGGGCAAAGCGTTCGGAGGTATCCACGGCGCGGAGTATACAGCAGCGAGCGAGGAGGTCAGGCCCCCAGGCCGTGGGAAATGAGGCTACCGCTATCCACCACCAGCGTTTGGCCAGTCATGCAGGCGCCGGCATCGGATACCATCAGCAGGGTGGCGCCCACCATATCAATGGGCTGGGCCGCGCGCTGCAGGGGCAGATGCTTGACCACGTCGCTGTAGCCTTCCTGCTCCATGAACACCGTGGTGAAGCGGGTTTCCGTCAGTCCCGGGCACAAGGCGTTCACGCGAATGTTGTAGGGCCCGTTTTCCAGCGCAAAGGCCTGCGTCATACTGATCATGGCCGCCTTGGTAGTGCTGTACACCCCCTGCAGGGCGCCGGCGCTGATCCCGTCTATGGACGCCACATTGAGGATGGCGCCACCGCCGCGCGTACGCATGCTCGCCACAGCCTTCTCACTCATATAGAACGGTCCGCGGAAGTTGACCTCCACGGTTTTGTCGAAGGCCGCCATGGGCGTTTCAGCCACCGGCCCGAAGTAGGGGTTGGTGCCGCCATTGTTGATAAGGATGTCCAGGCCGCCAAACTGCTGGTCAATCGCCGCGAACAGGGCATCGATGGCCTCCAGATCGCCAGCGTGACAGGCCATGGCCGTGGCCTGCCCCCCCTGCGCGCGAATGGCGGCAGCCACCGCCTCACAACCTTCCAGCTTGCGGCTGGAAACAATAACGTGGGCGCCCTGCTCGGCGAGGCCGTGGGCTATGGCCTCACCAATGCCGCGGCTGCCGCCGCTGACCAGCGCAATCTTGTTGTCGAGTCGAAAAAGGTCAATCGCGGGCATGGGTGTCACCTCTTGTTATGTTGTGTGCCAGTGCATCGCCGGCGTCTGCGGGCTCAGAGTTCCGGATGCGGGTAGGAACGCCGCAGCTTGCGCATACCGCCTATCCAGCGATCGTAGTCGGCGGTCTTGTTCTGGCGGTACTTCTCCACCTCGGGATGGGGCAGAATCATGAAACGGCGTTCAGCCAGACCCGCGATGACGGTATCGGCCACCTGCGCCGGGCTAAGCACACCGTCAACGCCGGCCGTGCCGCCATCATCTATGGTTCCAATCATGCGGGTCGCTACCGCCTGTGGGCAGATCATGGAGACACCGATACCGTCGTCACCATGGGTAATGGCCAGCGCCTCGGCAAACCCCACGGCGGCGTGCTTGGTGGTGGAATAAGCGGCATCGCCAATCTGGTTGAGCAGGCCTGCCGCTGACACGGTATTGAGAAAATAGCCCTCACCGCGCTCCAGCATCGAGGGCAGGCAGGCGCGCGCCGCATAGACGTGCGCCATCACGTGTATTTCCCACATGGCCTGCCAGGTCTCATTGGGCGCTGATACCGCCCACCACGGTGCGCCGTCGGTGGCGATAATGCCGGCGTTACTGCAAAACAGGTCCACCGGGCCGTGCCTGGTCTCGATGTCCTGGACCATGTCGGCAATCTGCTGTTCGTCGCGCACGTTTACACCGAAGGCCACGCCACCTATAGCATCGGCCACGGCCGCCGCGTTGTCGTACTCCAGATCGGCGACTGCCACCAGCCTGGCGCCTTCCGCCGCAAAGCGTTCGCACAAGGCGTTACCGATGCCATTGGCACCGCCGGTGACGACAACGATTTTGTCGCTCAACTGCATCAGAGCAGCTCTTCAGCGAGAAACTCCAGTACAGCAGGGTCCTGGGCACCGATCAGCATGCTACCGACCTCACCGCGCTTGCCCGCCTCTTTCCAGCGCGACAGGCGCTCGCGTATACGGTCTTTGGAGCCGACCAGGGCGACTTCGTCCAGCAGCTCATTCGGGACCTTGGCCTCAGCCTCAGCCTTGTTCCCGGCCAGATACAGATCCTGAATCTCTGCCGCCGCGCCCTCATAGCCCAGGCGC
>JAZBPS010000373.1:0-5692 GCA_036353375.1 Halieaceae bacterium
GAATGACCTTGTTGATGCCCCTTGCCATAGCTGCGTCCTCACATTCTGTAACCGCAGACTATAACATTGCCCCCCGCGATTCCGCGACAGATCGACAGCGCAAAAGTGCCCGATCACACCTGTGAGCCCGCCACGACACCCGCGCCTTCTCCGGGATCCTCGCCACCTTCCGGCTCCAGGTCCAGAATCGAAGCATCGAAGCGGTTCTCGTCCACTTTGAGATACACCGTGGCATCCTCGGGGATCAATAGCATATCCGCAACGCCTTCCATGCCCGGCAAGCGCTTTAATAATTGCTCTGCCTGACCGGGGTCGTCTGGCAGTCGCAGCATCCGGTTCGCAAGTTCACGCGGCGGCTGCGTGCTCAGGGCCAGGGGGAGCCACAGCAAGGCCACCGCTGTGCAGGTGGAAAGCACTGCGCCAACACCGCCGATTTCCATGGCCAGGCCGCCCGCTGCGCCACCCACAAAAGCGCCCAGAAACTGGAAGGTCGCGTAGATGCCAAGCGCGGTGCCCTTGCCTCCTGCATAGACAGTTTTGGACACCAGGCTGGGGAGCGCAGACTCCAGATAATTGAACGTCGTGAAGTAAAGCCACAACCCCAGGCAGAATACGGCAAATCCCAGCGCCCCGCTGGCCAGCAACTGCGATATCGCCAGTCCGGATACTCCCAGACCCAGCGCCAGTCGTAATTTGCCGCTTCGGTCTCCCAGGATGATCAAGGGAATCATCCCGATGACCGACAGCACGACAACCGGCAGGTAGATTTTCCAGTGTGCCTCTCGCGCAACACCCAGTTCCTGTTCAAGCACCAGCGGCAAGGCCACGAAGGCCGCCATGAGGATGAAGTGCAGCGTGAACACGCCGGCATTGAGACGGAACAGGCTGAAATCCGTCAGTGTGCGCCACAGCAGGCCGGGCACGGTCCCGACTTCCCCATGTGTGCCCACGCGCTCCACCCTGGGAATCGCAAAAATCACCACCAGGATGCCAATCACCGCCATAGCACCGGTCATGTTGAACACCAGCGCCAAACCGCCCGCGGATGCCAGCAGTGGCCCTAGCAGGATAGCTATAGCGAAGGAGACGCCGATGCTGATACCCACAATGGCCATCGCCTTGGTGCGCTGCTGATCCCGGGTCAAATCCGCCACTAGCGCCATAATCGTGCTGGAGATAGCGCCGGCCCCCTGCAGCAGGCGGCCGAAAATGACACCCTCTATGGTGGTCGCCGTGGCCGCCAGAAAGCTTCCACCCGCAAACATGGCCAACCCGCCCACCAGCACGGGGATACGACCAATCCGGTCGGATAACATGCCAAGCGGCACCTGCAGAAACGACTGCGTCAGCCCGTAGATTCCAATCGCAAGGCCCAGCAGGAACGGTGTACTACCCTCCAACTCGCCCCCGTAGAGCGTGAGCAGCGGCAATACCATGAACAGGCCCAGCATCCTGAAACAATAAAGCGCCGACAACGCGAGCACCGAGCGGCGCTCCAGGGCATTCATTGGTGATTTTTTGGCCATTACCATCCGTCCGTTGCGTGCGCCGAATAGTAGCTGATACGACAACAGGCTGCATCCGGGCGACCGGCGCCGCGGCGCATCCGCAGGGCGCCGGGGGTCGTATATTGACCACAACCTTATGTCGCTTCCGAACGCCCAGTATACTGACGCGTTTCCGCCCGAAGCGGCTCCTGAGAACTAGCGAGGCATGTAGTACATGGAAGAAATCCAGGTTCGCGGTGCGCGCACCCACAACCTAAAGAACATCGACCTCGATATACCGCGTGACAAGCTGGTCGTGATCACCGGACTGTCGGGTTCGGGGAAGTCCTCGCTGGCTTTCGACACCCTGTATGCAGAGGGGCAGCGCCGCTACGTGGAGTCGCTATCGACATATGCCAGGCAGTTCCTGTCCATGATGGAAAAGCCGGACATTGATCATGTTGAAGGCCTCTCTCCGGCAATCTCCATTGAGCAAAAATCCACGTCCCACAACCCGCGGTCCACCGTGGGCACCATTACCGAGATATACGACTATCTGCGCCTGCTGTTCGCCCGCACAGGGGAACCCCGCTGTCCGGATCACGACCTTCCACTGGAGGCGAGAACGGTAAGCCAGATGGTGGATTCCGTGCTGGGACTTCCCGAGGGTAGCAAGCTGATGCTTCTGGCACCCGTGGTGAGGGCGCGCAAGGGAGAACACCTGCAAGTGTTCGAGGAGCTGCGCGCCAGCGGCTTCGTCCGGGCGCGGGTTGATGGTCGCGTGGTAGACCTCGACGACTTGCCGACACTGGAGAAAAACAAGAAACACACTATCGAAGTCGTCGTCGATCGCTTCAAAGTGCGTGAAGACCTGAAGCAGCGGCTGGCTGAATCATTCGAGACAGCCCTGGAGCTGACCGACGGCCTGGCGTCCATCAGCAGCATGGACAAGGACCAGAATATCGACGACATGTTGTTCTCGGCGCGGTTTGCCTGTCCCCAGTGCGGCCACAGCATCAGCGAGCTGGAGCCCAAGCTTTTTTCCTTCAACAACCCGGCAGGTGCCTGCCCGGGCTGCGATGGACTGGGTGTACGCCAGTATTTCGACGCCGACCGCATCGTGCTGCACCCGGAAGCCAGTCTGGCCGAGGGCGCCATACGCGGCTGGGATCGACGCAATGTCTATTATTTTCACATGCTCACGTCACTGGCCGACCACTACGGTTTTGACATCGACACGCCGTTCGAGAAACTGAGCAAGAAACACCGCGATATTATCCTGAACGGC
Source organism: Halieaceae bacterium (assembly GCA_036353375.1). Taxonomy (GTDB): domain Bacteria; phylum Pseudomonadota; class Gammaproteobacteria; order Pseudomonadales; family Halieaceae; genus JANQIO01. The sequence continues at coordinate 2,776 of JAZBPS010000373.1, forward strand.
AGCGGCCAGGACGAGATCACTTTTTCCTATATCAATGATCGCGGCGATGTATTCAAACGAACCCACCCGTTCGAGGGGATTCTGCCCAACATGGAGCGGCGCTATCGCGATACGGAAAGCGCCTCCGTGAGAGAGGAGCTGGCCAAGTTCCTGAGCACACAGGATTGCCCGAGCTGCCAGGGCACCAGACTTTGCCGGGATGCACGCCACGTGTTTGTCGACCAGCGCACCCTTCCTGACATCGTGGGAATGTCAGTCGGCGATGCCGAAGTTTATTTCAAGGAGCTCAGACTGGAGGGCAGGAAGGGCGAAATCGCCGACAAAATTCTCAAGGAACTGCAGGCGCGCTACCGATTTCTCGTCGATGTGGGGCTTAACTACCTGACGCTCAACCGCAGTGCGGAAACGCTGTCTGGCGGCGAGGCGCAGCGGATTCGCCTCGCGTCACAAATTGGCGCCGGACTGGTGGGCGTTATGTATATCCTGGACGAACCGTCTATAGGTCTGCACCAGCGCGACAATGAACGGTTGCTGAACACGCTGATACACCTGAGGGATTTGGGCAACACGGTGCTGGTGGTAGAGCACGATGAGGACGCAATACGCACCGCCGACCATATTATCGACATAGGTCCCGGGGCGGGTGTTCATGGCGGCGAAATCGTGGCACAGGGAACGCTAAAGGACATACTCAAGAACAAGCACTCGCTGACTGGCGCCTATCTTTCGGGCAAGACGCGCATCGAGATCCCGGCAGAACGTGTCCGGCGTGACAAAAAACGCCTGCTCACGCTGAAGGGTGCCAGCGGCAACAACCTCAAGGATGTGGACCTTCAGATACCTTTGGGCCTGATGACCTGCGTGACCGGCGTCTCCGGTAGTGGAAAGTCCACCTTGATCAATGCGACGCTTTTCCCGATAGCAGCCACCGAGCTGAACGGCGCGAGCACCCTCACTCCTGCGCCCTACAAATCAGTCTCCGGCCTCCAGCACATCGATAAATGCATAGATATAGACCAGAGTCCCATCGGCAGGACACCGCGTTCCAATCCGGCGACGTACACAGGTATTTTTACGCCGGTGCGCGAGCTGTTCGCAGGCACCCAGGAAGCGCGCTCTCGCGGTTACAAGCCCGGCCGTTTCAGCTTCAACGTGAAAGGCGGCCGATGCGAGGCCTGTCAGGGCGACGGCGTCACCAAGGTAGAGATGCATTTCCTGCCTGATATCTACGTCCCGTGCGACGTCTGCAAGGGTAAACGCTACAACCGGGAAACCCTGGAGATCCGCTACAAGGGCAAAAATATCCACGAAGTGCTTGAAATGACCGTGGAGGACGCCCTCGAGTTTTTCGCACCTGTACCCGCGATTGCCAAAAAGCTGCAGACGTTGATGGACGTCGGCCTCTCCTACATACGACTGGGCCAGGCCGCAACAACCCTGTCGGGCGGCGAGGCGCAGCGGGTGAAACTGTCGCGAGAGCTCTCCAAACGAGATACCGGCAAGACGCTATACATCCTCGACGAGCCCACAACAGGACTCCACTTTCACGACATCCAGCAGTTACTGAATGTGTTGCAGCGCCTGCGCGATCACGGCAACACGGTGGTGATCATCGAGCACAACCTCGATGTGATCAAAACCGCGGACTGGATTGTGGATCTGGGGCCGGAAGGTGGCAGCGGTGGCGGGGAAATCATCGCGACGGGAACCCCGGAAGAGGTGGCCGCGAACAAAACCTCGCATACCGGCCGTTTCCTGAAACCCATCCTGGACGCCAACAGGGAAAGGGCGGCCTGAGTCAGCCTGGTTGCCCGGGCAGGCCGGCACCTTGCTGTCCCGAAAAACGTTTGTGTTCCCTGGTATGCAGGACAATATCTACCGCGGTTTTCAGGACAATAAGAAACAGCAGCATGGGCATGGACTGCTCCAGTGCCAGCGCTGCAAAACCACCCATGATGATGCTGACGTGCAGCACCATGACGCGGGAGTACGGTGCACGCATTAGCTGGCCCAGATCAACTCGACTCTTCTCATCGCCCAGGATGAAGTACTGTACGGTAGATACCCCATGGCTTACACACAGGGCAGCAAAAGCGAACATCCATTCATCCGGGGCGACAGACAGGATTTGTATCACGACTTCGTACAGTAACTGCAGAAAGATAAAAATGATCGGCCAACTGTCACTGCCGGGCAGAGCCGCAGGCAAATCCAGCACAAGCGTCCCTATGAACAACCCATGCATTGAGCAAAACCCGCCAAAATGCAGCAGGAAAAAAGCAGCTGCGAACACTCCCCCAAGTGGCGAAACAATCAGCATTTTGACCACGGTGTACGCGCCGATGATCAGGTTCTCTGACCAGTAGAGCACCATAAGTGACCCCACGTCCCAGCCAAACACAATGACCCCGACCGCGGGAAAAAGATTAAAGACCACCAACAACAGAAGACTGAGCGGGTGCGCGATTCGTGTACCCGTTGCGAGATCAATGCTCTCTGGAACTACTGTCATATCGTGCCCCGGGTTCGCATATGCCAGGCAAAGACTACCCGGATATAAAAAAGCCGGGCAATGCCCGGCTTTTCAGTGACGTCACAGGATCTTAATCCTCGTCGTCTTCGAACGCCTCTGCGTTGTCAAACACGGGTCTGTCGACCAGCTCGACATAGGCCATGGGCGCTTTGTCGCCAGCGCGATAACCGCACTTGAGGATACGGATGTAGCCACCCGGGCGCTCCTGGTTACGCGGACCCAGCTCGGAGAAGAGCTTGCCTACTGCAGTCTTGTCGCGCAGACGGTCAAAAGCCAATCGCCGATTCGCCACGTTATCCTGCTTGGCCAGGGTTATCAGGGGCTCGGCCACTCGCCGCAGCTCCTTGGCTTTGGGTAGCGTCGTCTTGATCAGTTCATGCTCCA